>JAZQDP010000264.1:0-4365 GCA_045546875.1 Thermoguttaceae bacterium
GGAACCTTCGCTCAGCTCAACCTCCCAACGGGAATGAAAATTCCCTTGCGGTTCTGCTTCGCTTGAATTTTATCGGACTACGTTCGGAAATTTTTCTTAACACTTCGTTAAAAAATTTCCTCACTTCGTCCGCTTCCCAATTCAGCGAAGCGACACCGACCGACGGGAATTTTATAACACCCGATTTATAGTTAAATTTCCACCTTTTTTACTCCAAAAAACGATCAATTACCAAAAATTATAATAATACGATGTACTTAAATAACTTTATTCGCTTAAAACTATAAAAAATCTGCCTGCTCCCCCTTGTGTTTTTTTGGGGAACAGGTATAATGAATGCATAAATTTGGAAGCGGTGGCAGATCTTCCGTTTTGCCACGCTTTCAGATGCCTCCTTAGCTCAGTTGGTAGAGCAGTTGACTCTTAATCAACGGGTCACAGGTTCGAGCCCTGCAGGAGGTACTTCAAGCCCTTGCGATATTTCGCAGGGGCTTTTTTGTTTCTTGTAATAACTCTTGTTTTTAAAGGTCTTGTGGCAATTCTGACGCTCCCCCGAATGTCGCAGGGTTCTGGGGGGCTTTATCCTTGATACTTTTGGCTGTTATAGCGCTTAAATTTGATATATGCGGGAGTGCGTTTGCAATCGCCCTGGAACATAATCGGGTAATACATTTCCTCGATTCGCGTTATTGTTTGATTAGAATAGTCGTTGCACATTCCGCGAATGCCCAGCTTGTCGATGTCGTGTAAAGAGACATAGTTCGTTGTTATGATTGTCAGCTTCCTTGTCTTTTTCCACAGGTCATAACGTTGATGGATAATTTCCTCGATAACGCCTCCTTGTCCATAATGTTTACGCTCCTCTTGAATTCCAAAATCGTCCAGTATTACGTCTCCATAATAAATAGCGGGATATTCGCGTCTGACGCCCTCGAAGCCTTTGATTTGGTAAGTTTGCGCGATGTCTTGAATTCTGTACAAACAGATTCCAGTTAGTTGTTGAATAATGCCAGCTAACATGGTTTTGCCTGTGCCTGGCTGACCCATAAAAATCAGCCCCGGGGCGGGAGGCTCGGGAGGTTTGAACTTGCAGCGGGCAGTCTTCTGTTGGCGTATCCATCTTGAAGACTCAATATACCGCATTTGTTCTGCGACGGCGTTGACAACGACGTCAAAACCTTCGATAGAGTCAGTATCAAATTTGTTATCATTGATTGCTCTGCGGAAATAGCTTTTATACGGGTCAAGCAACATTAATTTACCCCATTCCGCTTTGTCTTTTTTCTCGTTTTCGGCAACATTATCCCACCCTGTATTGTTGAAGAATCTGTCTATAGCTTCTTTCATGGTATCGCCCATGTTTATCATTGCAACCTCCCATCGTACATGTCTTTAAGACTTGGCGCCTTTACCGGGACGACTGACTTGGTTGTGCCTTCCCACTCTTTTTTGCGCTGCGTCTGTGCAGGCGTAAAAGATGTTGCGCCCTTGTCCTGTTCTTTACTCAACCAATTGACGATAAACTTTTTTACCCCTTTGATTGTTTTGCGTCTTTTGGGGTTAGCGTCTGCCCATGCCCTCATTTGCCGAAGCTGTTGTGCAACGTCAACGGCTGGAAACAGTTTTTGCCATTGATTATAATCCGCTTCTTCTACATAGTATGGTGAACCATCGTTAAGAGGGATAGAGAAGTCTGTGGACGAGGTTGACTTTTCAACCGACAATAAACTATTGCCATCAACAGCCGGTTCGCTGCTGGCATGGAGCAAACAGGTTTGCTCTGTGCAAGAATCATTACTTTTATTATCTGTATAATTCTTATTCTCTGTCTTATTGTTATTCTCCTTCTTGTTAGTATTACCTTCGTTGCACGATTGTAATTCGTCCGTATTGCGTTCGTATTCCCATCGTTTTTTAATGCTCTTCCTTGCTTTTTCGCTCTTGGCTTCGATCTCAGCCCGGTTTTCCTTCAATCGCTTTGAATAAAAAGCCCCTCCGTCTTCGGTTTTAATGAACAAGCCGATTTCCAGACAATAATCAAGAACCGTTTTAACGTCTTTGCAATCCGAATATAAGAGCGTGTCTGAGATGTCGTCCAGGTCTTCAAACCGAATGCTGCAATCGTCAGTGGACTGCATATATTCAAGCAACCGCCAATAGATGGAATAGCCTGTGTGCGAATACTTTTTGTTTAACTTGATAATTTTCAAGTCTTGCAGCGTCTTGATGTCGTGCTTCAAGTAAAGGTCTTTTTGGAGTTTTGGCATAATAAATTTCCTTTTTATGTGCGATGGGTTAGAGGGCAGGGGAGATTAGCTTTTAGCTTGTCTGTTCCGTTTCTAACGCTAATTTAGAACCTCTAACGTCCAAGCTAAATAGTTAGCTAATATCAGCGGTTTTTCAGATACTCGCTTGCCGGAAGCCCGTATAGAGTAAAATAGATTTGAGTCAGAAATAGCCTTGACATTATAACAAACTCTTTGCCAATGTCAAGAAACGAAAGGTACGATTTTCGCATTTATTTGGGAAAAAAGATTTTTTGGGGCAACCCCTTTGAGAATATAGGGAAACGCGATAACCTTCAAACAGAGAATATAGATAAGATGACGGATTACACGCGGTTCAGCCCGGCGAACTCGGGGACAGCTGCGGCTTGCCGCCGCCGTAACCACCGCCCCGCGAAAAATATTTGTCGCAGCCGGAAACGTTCCCGGGGAGCGGACATTGTCCGCTAAAAACGCCGGCGCGTAATTGGATTGGAAGGCGGTAATGGCGTTCGCATAGCGAACGGAATTACGCATTGAACCGCACCGCGGTTCAACATTTTACACACGCACGCAGTTCAGCCCGCATTAGCGCCGCGTGCTTTTTTACATCCTCCGCGTCTCCGCATCTCCGCGTGAGATATTTCCGGGAGTTTACGCAACCCGGCTCGCCTAAGCGTTTCAGTTCCTTTTCCTCCCGCCCTCCTTCGGAGGACAGAAGGAAAAGGTTGTTTGACGCTCTTTCTTTTTTACGCGTTCCCTGTTCCGTGGGTTAAAACCCACGGCTACGAACATTCAACCGCTAACGCGGTTGTTTACCCGTGGCGCCGAATCTTTCTTTTTAAAACTTTGCGAACTTTGCGAACTTTGCGTGAGGTTATCTTAAACCGTTCGCCTGACGGCGAATGCGTAATTCCGTTCGCTCCGCTCACTCCATTACCGCCTTCCAATCCTCTTGCCTACTGCCTACTCCCTACTGCCTCATCTGCCGAACCGCTTCGTAAGCGGCGATGCCGACGCTGACGGACAGGTTGAGGCTTCTGGCTTCGGGAGCTATCGGGATTTGAAGAGCGCGATCAGCGCAAATGTTACGGATAAAGTCCGGGACGCCGCGCGATTCCGAGCCGAACAGCAGGACGTCGCCGGGAGAATAAGATACAGATGTATAGCTTTTCGTTGCATGACTGGTAAACAGCCAGGGCGCGGGAGTTTTCCCGGTTTCTTCTTCCAGGCGGGATATAAGATCGTCCCAGTTGTTGACGATTTCGTAGTTCAGATAAGACCAGTAGTCCAGCCCGGCGCGTTTGAGAAGCCGGTCGGTAAGCTGGAACCCCATCGGTCGCACCAGCCACAGTTTCGCGCCCAGTCCAACGCACGTGCGACCAATCGCGCCGGTGTTGTGCGGAATTTCCGGTTCAAATAGAACGATGTGCAGCGGCGGATTGGATTGAGTGGTCATTTTTATCTGGGACAATAAAGGTTACTGCCAATCTTTATACAGCATGCTGGGCTGAATGTCGCTGTTGTTTTGGTATTTGCTTTTATAGGCGTCGAAATCGCCGTCGATCTGATGGTAAAAAATCTGGCAGATTCTCACGCCGGGATAGATTCGAATCGGCTGAACGGCAAATATTTCCAGCGTCCAGAACCCCGCAAAGCCGACGTCGCCGAACCCGGCGGTTACGTGTACGAACAGCCCCAGCCGCCCGATGCTTGACCGCCCTTCTATCATCGGGACGTGGTTTGTCGTTTTGGTGAACTCAACCGTTCTGCCCAAATACAAGCGGTTGGGCTGCAATACCAACCCGTGTTCCGGGATTTCCAGTCGATGAGCCAGATTCGGCTTTTTCATGTCCAGCACGCCGTCGTTGGATTCCAGTTCGTACGTAAGCATCTGGTTATGAAGCGTCAAGTCGTAACTATTCGGATTGACGTGAGTCGGGTCAAAGGGCGAAATTTCAATCTCGCCCGTCTGAACTTTCTGCAGTATTTGTTTCCCGGTAAGAATCATGATTAAATATATACTTTTTCTACCTTGAAATTTCCCGAAAATGAGCTATTAGCTTCTAGCTACTAGCCGCTAGCTTGGTTATTCCTGTTT
>JAZQDP010000265.1:0-3023 GCA_045546875.1 Thermoguttaceae bacterium
CCCCTGCTTTTAGCTCATTTCTCAGCCAAAAATCATTTCATACTGAAAAATCAATGATATTTACACTTATAATGTCATACTTTTCTCTAAAAATATCTGAAAAAAGCCGTTTTAGGAAATGGAAACTAGCTAGCAGCTAGAGGCTTATAAAAACGCTACTCTCTAAATTTAATTGGGCGCCGAATCGTTTCGGCAATTTCCGGCATAATTCCATACGAACAGGCAAGGATTTTGAGCGGGTGTACGCATGGTTTGGTTGACTTGTGTTCCATGGCAATACTGCAGCTGGAACAGTCTGTTGTTGACGCCTGGATAGCAGGTTTTCGCAATTGGGTAATGAGCGGCATTCCAATTCGAATGGATTTATTAAAATTCTTTGCCAGCATTCCGTACAGCCCAGCCATTCCGCAACAGCCGGAATCCAGTATTTGAACGTTTAAGCCGGGAATGAGCTGCAGTAAATCGACGGCTGGATAGCCAATATCCAGGGCGCGCAGTCGGCACGGGGCGTGATAGCCAAAGGTTGCTTTAATCGGCTGGAGGTTCAGATTGAGCTGTTGACGCAAGTGGAGTTTCCAGAGGTACTGGCACAAATCGTATGTGTTTTCTGCAACCAACTGGGCGTCAGTGTCATTTTCTAACAGGATGGGGTATTCGTGTTTGATGCAATACGTATCTGCCGGTTCGACGCAAACGATGCTGCAGGAATCCTGAATTGCGTCAGCCATAATATTGACGTTATGACGAGCTATCGAGGCGGCTTTTTCTATCATGCCCATCGTCAACGCCGACAAGCCGGATGGCTTTTGCGTAATGTTGCAAACCACTTCAACATTGTTATACTGCAAAATTTTCATTGCCGCTTCGGCTAAAGCAACGTCATGATAGTTGGCGTAGGCGGAAACGAAGAAAAAGACTCGTTTTACATCGGGATCTGAACTGAGGTTTTGGCGTCGAATGTCAAAATGCGCGTATTCGTCCAAAAAGGATTGTTTAGGAATTGGCGGAATTTTACGGTTAGCAGATATGCCCAACGTTTTTTCTAATAAAAATCTGCCAAATGAGGAGTTTATCAAAGCCGTTGCCAGCGGGCGGAACCGAATTGCCAAACGACTCAGTTTGTCAAATTGGGCGATTAATCGGTCTGAAAAATTTAGCCCCTTGGCGGAGACGTAAGCTCCGCGAGCCTGAAGAATCATTTGAGGAACCGGCGCGTGGTGCAAACATTCAAACTGGCACGAACGGCAGTTAAAGCAGCTGTCAAGAATCTCTTTGACTTCATCGGAAAGAAGCTGGGTTAAATCGAGCTGCCGCAAAGCCAGCGCTCTGACAAGGTTGGCTTTTGCCCGCGGTGAAAAAGATTCTCGCAGATCCTGCCGGAACATGGGGCATGAGCGCAACCCGGATTTCTGCCCTCGGCAAGCCCCGCAGTCGGTGCAGGTAAAGCAGTCTTTGAGAGCCAAATCCTGACGCCAATCCATTTGCAAAACCGTTAAGTCTTCCAGCGTGTCCTGACGGGCGGCGCCTGGGCTGAGTTCTGCTTGAGCGTCTGTTCGCGCCTGGGCGATCTGCTGTGTCGTCATGGCAATGTCGCTACGCAGATGATTAAACCCGGGTTCCTGTTTCGACGCGATAATTTTTTGAGGTTGAAGGATTCCGTCGGGGTCAAACGCCGTTTTGACGTCTCGATAGACTTCGTAATATTCCGGGCTTTGCTGTTGGAGATAATACAATCTGCTTAACCCACAGCCTTGCTCTCGTCCTAAATAACCGCCGAATTTCCACGCCAGCTCGTAGTATTTTTCGGCAAAGGAAAGCAACTTTGCCCGATCTTGCGGATCGTGCATATCCAATAACGGATGAAGGCTCATTTGCCCTTGCGGAGCATGACAGAAAATCGATGAGCTAATGCCATGATTTTGGAACAGGGTAAGCAGCTGAGCAAAAAATTCGTCTAATCGGTGCGGGTCAACCGTTACATCGTCAACGTAACAAACCGGTTTGACAAACCCGTTTTCTCGCGGAGTGGGTTGGATGCTGTTGCGAAGAATAGAGTATATTTCCAGCTCGTGTTCGTCGTATGAATAGTTTTCTGCAAAGGCTAAACCAAGTTCCAAACAGAGCCGTTCGTTAAGAATTCGCAGTTTGTTATGAATGTCCGCCTGCTTGTTGGAGGAACAGAAAATTAACAGCGCCGCTTCTGTCTCGTGAGGAATAATCAATTCAATCCGGGCGTCGAATTCAGAGACCAGACGCAAATGACGCCGGTCCATTAAATCGCATGAGTCAATATCCAAATGAATTGCTTCCTGAGCCGCTAAAGCCGCTTTTCGGATAGAGTCAAAGAAAAATAAAACTGCCGTTTGGTACTGCGGAATCGTATGAAGCCGAATTTCCAGTTCTGTAAAAGCGGCTAACGTTCCTTCCGACCCAGCCAGAAGACGAAGGAAATCGATATTCCCGTTTTTTAACGCTGTCAAATTATAGCCGGCATGATGAATAGAGCTTTTTTCAGGCGTGGCGTCGATGAGGGCAGCGTGTTTTTTGTAAACCGCTTTTAATCGCTCTGTTAGCTGTGCAACCGGCGAATCAGGATCCGCGGTCAAAGCGGATTTTTCGTCAAAGTGCGCCAAAGATCCGTCAGCCAGAACGGCTTTAATGCCAACCAGCGATCTGCCGGGAGTTCCATATCGAAGCCAACTCCCGCCGGCGGGATTGATTCCGACTTGCCCTCCAATCGTTGACGCGAGCAGGTTTCCGCCGTCAGGTCCGAACATCACCCCAAAGGGACGCAACCCGTCGTTGAGCCGCTCTCGAACCACGCCGGGCTGAACGCGAACTACGCCGTCTTTTATGTCGATAACGCGGCGCATATATTGAGAAAAATCCAGAACGATGCCTTCTCCCAGCGACTCGCCTGCCAGAGAACTGCCAGCCCCGCGACAGTGAACTCCCAGACCGTGTTCGCGAGCGTAAATTATTGCCTGACTTACGTCCCGCCAAGTCGGATCGTAGCCATGTCG
>JAZQDP010000266.1:0-4766 GCA_045546875.1 Thermoguttaceae bacterium
CACAACGTTTTACTTCTCCTTTTTTAACTTTAGTTTTTTCTTGAAATATTATCCAATTTTTTTACAAATCGTTAGATTCTATAAGACCAGAACAATCCAAATAAGCAGTATTGATTAACGACAAACGCTTTTTTAACAGGAAAAATCATCATGATTTCTCGCGAGAAAAAAAGCTTTCTGCCGGGGACGTTTGGTCTGGACAAACTACAACTAAGTAGTTATTACGAACGAATTCCTAAAATGTTTTATTTTTTTAGGGCTTTTTCTCTTTTCATAACTGAAATTTCGAGTATATTATAATAAGGAATAGAATATAGGTTATTCCGGCAATTTGCACTTGGCAATCGCACTGTTGCCGAACGATTAAAAATTGGAGTCGCCAAGTCGAACATGCCGACTTGCTATTATTACCGTACACTTATTAGCTGCCCGCTAACTCAATTAATACGATGTCAGAAAAACGAATTATTACCTGTCCTGAATGTGGTCATAAGTTCCCAGTAACCGAGTCGTCCGCAGGCGAAACGCTCCCCTGCCCGGCTTGCCAACGGAACGTAACGCTCCCAACGCTATTGGAACTTCGCCAGTTGCCAATTCAGCCCAACGAGCCTGTTCAAACCAAAGAGGTTTCAGACGTTGATCGCCGTCTGGGCGTTATTGTACTTCTCAGCGCGATTGCTTTAGTCTTCCTCGCGTTGGCTGTCTGGTGGGGAATGGCGTACTATGACGCCTACAACAACATTTACGCTATCGAATACAAACAATGGGACGTTACTCAAACCTGGACGGAATGGCAGTTCATTCGTCCCGGCGTCGACACCCCACTTACAGAAACAGAGCAGTATTTGCTTTATTCGTTAAGAATGTTGTGGAAATGGCTTGTTATCTACATTTCCATTTTTGCCATCTGCGTTGCGGGTATTATCTACCTGTGGGTTAAACCTGTTCGTAAAATAAAGAAATAGGCAGTGGTTTAATTAGCGATTAGCGATTAGCGATTAGCAATTAGCGATTAGCAATTAGCGATTAGCAATTACGCAAGCGCCATCCTACTGTCTACTGCTTACAGGAAATTTCCCGAAAAATGAGCTATTAGCTCCTGGCTGCTAGCCGCTAGCTTGGTTATTCCTGTTTCTTGCGA
The DNA here is from genome assembly GCA_045546875.1 of Thermoguttaceae bacterium. Lineage (GTDB taxonomy): Bacteria > Planctomycetota > Planctomycetia > Pirellulales > Thermoguttaceae > RUG11551. The sequence continues at coordinate 1,142 of JAZQDP010000266.1, forward strand.
TAACGCACGAATCAGGTTTATCAAGCTAATAGCTAGAAGCTAGCAGCTAGAGGCTTAATGTTATCACAGCCCGTAATCTTTAATTTTTCGGTACAGAGTTCTTTGACCGATTTGCAGCGTCTTTGCCGCGGCTTCTCGATTGCCGCCAAGCGCTTTGAGGGTCAAGTCGATAAACCGCTTTTCAATCTCTTCCAGGGGCTGACCGACCAGTTCCCGCAGAGAATCCGTCTCCGTCCCGGGAGTCGAAACGAAATGAGCGTCTATGACGTTAGAATTTAATTCGTTCGAATCCGCTTGCTGAGAATTGAACTCGTCTGAATTCTGATTTGAAGGGAGCAGCAGCGGCGGGGCGTCCTGTTCGATAAGTTTTTCTTCCGGTTCCGGAATAATATAGCCGTCGAGCAACTCGTCCGGGGCGTCGTCCAGGTCAAGAACGCCGTCAATGTCGAACACGACCATGCTTTCAATTACGTTGCGAAGCTGACGAATGTTGCCCGGCCACGGGTACTGCAGCAATCGTTTGCGAATTATCGGAGCAACGGATTTAATTTCTTTATGGTTGCGTTCAGAAAACAGACGAATATAATAGTCAACCAACATCGGGATGTCTTCCCGACGTTCTCGCAGCGGCGGCAGGTTTACCGTTACAACCTTAATTCGATGGTACAAGTCCGCGCGGAAAGAACCGTCTGCAACAGCCTGTTCCAGATTCCGGTTTGTTGCTGACAGCAGTCTGACGTTGACTTTAATGGATTTATTCGACCCGACTTTGGTAATTTCACTGCTTTCCAGAACGCGCAGAAGTTTAATCTGCGTCTGCATGGGCATATCGCCCACTTCATCCAAAAAGAGCGTTCCCCCGTCGGCAAACTCGAACTTGCCGACTCTGTCGGAAACAGCGTCGGTAAACGCACCCCGAACGTGACCAAACAGTTCGCTTTCGAGAATGTTTTCACTCAAAGCGCCGCAGTTAAGCCCGACAAACGGTTTATTCTTCCTGGGCGAATTCTGATGGATCGCTTGAGCGACAAGCTCTTTTCCAGACCCGGTTTCTCCTTGAATCAGCACCGTCGCGTCGGTCGGAGCGATTCTTTTGAGCCGTTCAATCAGCTTTAACATCGCGCTGGAGGAGCCGATAATCCCCTCAAAACCGAACTTTTTATCCAGACGTTGGCGCAGATTGAGGTTTTCGTTTCGCAGCAGAGCCGTTTCCGCCGCTTTATCGACGGTTTCTCGCAGTTGTTTGAGGTCAAGCGGTTTTTGCAGATACGTATACGCGCCGTTTGCCATTGCCGCCACAGCCGACGGGATGCTGCCGTGCCCTGTCATCATAATGACTTTTGCGTTCGGCTGAAGTTCTTTCGCTTTGCGGAGAATGCCGAATCCGTCAATATCTTCCATAACCAAATCTGTTATGACGATATCGAATTCCTCTTTTGCTAAAGCGTCACAGCCGGCTGTCCCGTTAAAGGCGCATTGACATTCGTACCCTTTCCGCTGAAGCGCTTCCGCTACGGTCTCCGCCAACGACGGCTCGTTATCAACTATAAGAATGCGTATCTTCATACAAAAATCGGTTTTGAGGTTATGGCGATTATGAAACGATTTAACGTTGGCGCTTGCCCTTAAATTCGCACTAAATATACTGGGACTTAAAGAGCGCTTCTTCCGCAACGGCATGATCTCCTGCTCGCTGCGCCAGTAAACTTAACGCAACGTAGGAGAACGGGTCGTTCGGCTCCAGTTCCGCCGTCTTTTTAGCGTGAGCCATCGATTCTTCCAACGCGCCGCGTTTGTAATACCAGACGCTCAACGCGGTGTGAGGCAAGGCGTATTCCGGATACTGTAAACTCAACGCATTCATCTTTTCTATGGCGTTGTCCAAGTCGCCCTTTTCGTAAAGAGCAACCGCTTCGTCGTATAATTCTTCTTTGGTCATGTCGTTTGTACAGTAGAGACAATAAAAATAACAGGGAATGATAACAGTTATTAATCCCTTTTAATTTATAGAGTATTATAAACGATTTGATAATTTCGTACAGGGGGAACAGATAAGCTAAAGGGGCGCGGGTGCGTTCAAAATTGGGTTGCAATATGTTGATGGGTTTTGATGATGCGAAGCGTGAAAAATTAGCCCTGAAAGGGCGAAATGTAAATAACCGGCGGGCGTAAGCCTCCGGGAAGTGAGTAAATCAATGAAAAAATCGATAATTACCCCTCTCCCTCCCGTGGCAGCGCGGACTGGGAACGGCGCCTCGCCACCGGTTCGCGGGCGGGACGCCGCATTGTAGCCCGAGCCGGGCTACATCCAGAGGGAGATTTCCGGCTTGCGTCTTTTGGTATGCACACTTCTCAACGTTTCTAGTGAAGCGAACTATGTCCGCTTCACATCCGTATATCAAACTACTCAATCGCCGGCATTTCTATTTCTGGCTCCGCAGGTTCTTCGGTCGGAGCTTCATCTACTCCAGTCAGGGCGGACGCATCAATATCCAACGGCTCCGCAGGTTCTTCAGTTGAAACTTCATCCACCGCGCCATTCTCTAAAAGGAGGTCTACCATAGCTTGATACTTTAACTCCTTTGCCAGCGGAAGCGCTTTAACGCCGTTGAATTCTTTATTAACGTCGGCGCCCTTGGAAATCGACCACTTTAACATCTCGCCATCCTCGGCAACAATAGATTTGATTAGCGTTTGTTGAGCAGCTTCCGGAGGCATGGTTTCGCTGGAAAACACGAATTTTGTAACCTTCAAATCCGTCCGCTGAAAATCCTTGTACGCTTTAGAATACAAATCTGTAGAATGTTGCTCTAGCGCAGCATGAAAGCCTTGACAGTATCCAATTCTGTCTCTGGTAATGTCTTTGAGAATGTTACAACGAACGTCGTCGTCTTTAACTTTTTCCAATACATTCAAAGCGTTTTCCCATGCAGGCAAATGAGTTTTGACAATCCACTCGTCAAATTGTTCATCAGTAATTTTTTGATTGTTATATTGTGAGAATTTATCGTTCCAATCGCTCGTCGATTTCGATTCTATTTCAGCATAGTCAGCTATCGCCTGCTCTATTATTGGATTGCTGACGACATTCGCTTTTTTTGAGCTCTTACTCATGCCGGAGATGAAAGCAGGAGCGATAACAAGAAGACCCAAAGCGGAAAAAGCAACCAAGGAAATAAAAAAGCCGGAGACTTTTGGTTCTTTAGCGTATTGAGCGTCTAACTCTTTAATGTCAAAATTCGTTCTAAAGAATCTGTTCAGCTTTTCAATGTACGACAAATACATAATTCCGCCGACCAGATAAAGCAAACCTGCAATAGACGCAAGACTGGCGCCAGGTTTCTGACCGCCTTCCAAGACTTCGGCATTACTGTTGGCAAACATTATTATTATTGACACAACCGTTAGTGCATAAGAAATCATTAGGCACGTAATAGCTCCCTGGCAATCTTTCCTGTCTGGAAGACTGAATTTCCCAATAGCGCTTATTATCTTCGCAAACGTATAAAAAGCGAACGCATTTAATACCGCGGAAACTGAAGAAGCGATACAGACAGTAAAAGCGTCAAGGTTAAAAAAAGCGTTCCCTGCAAAAACCGAAATGACGAAAGCGATGCCCCATAAT
>JAZQDP010000267.1:0-13115 GCA_045546875.1 Thermoguttaceae bacterium
TAACTGCACTTCAATATTATACCAATCTCCCTGAGAATCTTTTGCCTTAATATCCAGAAATGTAACTTTATCTTCCTGAACGTCAGGATGAATAGCAGGGTCAAGGATTTCAACCTGTTCGATTAACGTATCGCCGGATTGTTTGCGAATTGCGTTAATGAAACTCTTTAAACGCTCTTCTGAATCATGAGGATTGCCTAATATTTTCTTAATGATTAGATCATTAAGCATGGAAACCCCAGACAGTTGTTTTGTCAGTTCTCGAATAATTGGTATATAGTCCATGATTCTACTATTTATACGTGATTTAACGCTTATTGTTCAAAAAAGAGCTGTTTGTCATTAGATATAAACGACAAACAACTCTTTTATTTTGAATCAACGCAAATTAAACGCGTTATCGAGTTTCGATATTGTCAAGTCCGCCGGTATCGAGGTAGTAACGTTCATCAGCCAAGGTTCGCCAATTGAAGAACACGTTTTCACCAAGCACCGCATCCTGACCGGCTACAATTCCCATTACAGAATCGACTTCCAGATGTTCTTCAGATTCTCCGGTTGCCTTAATGCGCTTGATTTTAACTTGAACTTCAGTTCGACCAATTCTGTCGCCAACTTCCATTTTAAGAATATAAATTGGAGTTGCTTGAGCGTCTTCATTTTCGTTCATTTTACGACCAATAATTACACGCTGAGAACTGGTAGTAAAGTCTGTAATTTCTTCACGCGAGTTTTCGTCAACCGGTTTGAACAGGATGCGTTCATTACGAATGCCCGAGGTCGACCCTCCCATAACGCCCCAGAAGTAACTATTCTCATACTGTTTGGCTTGCATAGAATACTTAAATTGAGGCAACATACCGTTGGCTGCCATGAACTCAATCGCAGCTCCAACAACGACAGGGCTTTTAGGATCGACAATAACGCCTGGTTCTGTGCCCTTCTCATCCTGGTATGGATACCAGTTGCCAGCATAGTGCCCATACATGGGAACAATTCTGGATGGAGACAACGGAAGATACATTCGAACCAGTTTTTGAATATAATCCAGCTTTGTTGGCTGACCGGCAAGGAGCACAACGTCTGCTTTATACTCAATACAACGCTGGCACATGTCGTAAATCAGTTCGTCGAAAACGTCGTGAATAACGCCGTCAAACTCTTCTTTGTTGACAGTCAAATCCAATTCTGTTTCTACGGTGTAATAACCAGGTCCTTTAAGCTTGTCGAAAACAGCCTGAAGAGATTCCAGGATGCTGGGATCGACAATTTCCGGATCAGTGTGGGAAATGGGTTCCTGATATTCCCCTTCAACAGCCTTTTTGAGGTATTCGTTTGTCAACGGGATAAAAAGTCTGTTCATCCAGGCAATTCGTTGCCCCTTAAATTCTCGGTTACGCGGAACTTCCGGACCGAAAAGCAGCTGAACGTCTTCCTCTTCCATGTTGAGCGAATCGGCAAATTGAGGAATGATAATCGCTTCGAGCAAACGTTTAACCATCTGGTCTCCGCCAAGCGAAATACCGTCTTGATGGAGGGTTTTGCCGTGAATATAGTCGTCAATTTTGGATTCGTAATTATAACTGGCAATCATCAAGTCAGTCGTACCGCCGCCGATGTCAAGGCAGGCAATGCGAATTTCGTTTTTCTTCTCGCCAATTTCAACTTCTTCTTTTTGAGAACCAGTTCTTCCGGGTCTGGCAACGCCGCCGCGGCGTCTGCCAGCAACAGCCCCCATTTGAAGCATATTTTCCTCTGGCGGAGCCTCGACTACAACTTCGCCCCGATCCTGATGAATTGTAGAGAACCAGATTCGCGGGTCTTGACCAAGCAAACCAAGTTCACTCCAAATATATGTCAAATGGACGGCGCTGGCTTCGTCAATGGACAGGTTAAGCAATGGACGAACTCGCTGAAAACGACCGAGCGTTCGAGTAAAGATTTCAATCGCCTTTTGAACCTGCATTCGCAGTCGTTCCTTTTCTTCGGTAATCATACCAGAAGGATAAGTAAGCGTAATTGTACGCAGTTCTCTGGCTCGACCTGCATCGCCGGAAGAGGTTCTATACGCCATAGAGTTAATATACGTATAAGCCTGGCAGATCATTTCGTACAGAGCCGCAGTCATCATTGCACGAGGAGCGTGACGCGGTTTAAGCGGCATGTCGGTTGCGAAATCCCGTTCCTGGGGACCGCCTTCTTTCAGAAGGAAGTCGTTATCATCCTCATGAATAAATTTCATGAGCGGACCGTGAAGGTTGTCACAGTAAACGTTGGTGCCGCAAAGATTATGCGGGTCGCACATGTGCCAGTTAGCGCCTTCGAGCCAGCTGGAATCGTCGGCCCACAAATAGCGTTTTGGAGAACTGACTCCGGTGCGAATGTCGCCATCAGGCGTAATTACCTGAAGCAAGTCGTCGCATTCTCTACCCATACGAACCTGAGACAAATCCTGGAACAAATCTGGCGCGATCTGAACTTCCACTTTCGTTTGCCGAGGAGAAGACGAACCAAACCCAAACCAGCTCTTTTTTTGCGGAGCGGATTCGTCAATATGGAACTGAATCTTTTTCTGTTTGATTGGCGGCAGATAAGGAGCCGTTGACCAGTGCGTCTTGGAAGAAAACCAACGATTTTCTGGCATACGAACGTACTCGCCAAGTTCATTGTACTGATTGAGATGATAACGGTTTGTCAATTCAAACGGAATCATCTGCGGAGTCTGAGAGATTTCGCCAACAACCTCCAAAAGCAACGCGCCGGTGCGGCTATTGCCGAAGTCAATAATCATGTGAACCTGTTTCGGTTCGCCGGAAGTTGCCGTAGCTGGGCGGATTACAATTTGCGTTTCCGGAACGCCCTTGAGCGGGTTGCCAGAAACGTCAAGCAGACCGCGAATTTCAACCGGGTAGTCTCCTGTTAATGCCGAAGCATCGCAAAAATACCCGATTTCCGGGTCGCCACAAGTTGTATCAATTGCAAAGAATAGCTTTGTATTTTCACCGGTTTGAATAATTTGCCACTGAATATACGGATATTCTTTAATTGAACGGGGATCTTCCGCTTCAGGTTTGCCTGCGTTAATATTGCAGACCGTTCTTTGCCAGCCGTTGCCAACCTGTTGAACATTGTATCGAGAACCGCCTTTAAGCGGAACGCATACCAGCTGAACGCCTGTATTTGCAAATAAAATATGCATGATAATAAAATGTAAGTATATAAATAAGTGTATCCGATAATTCTTTTATACGTAACTGAATAAAGCGAATTAATATCTTCCTTCAAACGGCGCCAAAATGTCCCACAGTTCCGAGTTTCCCGGTGGAATCTGGACGTGGTCGCCCGCGCCTGCCGCCAAGGCTTGTGGAACGCGTTCAACCCAGCGTTTGGTAAACGACGCGGCAAGTCCGTAATCAGCGTAGGCTTCCAACGGCTTGATAAACGAATCGTCTTCGTGAACCTCGTCGCCGTCAACGATAAGCTGCTGACCTTTGATTGCAGCCCATGACGGTCCCGGGTTCATGATGTAATCGTTCATGATAATCTGCGTATACTTTCGACGCGCGCGACGACGAGCGGATTCATCTCGAGTTTTAAGGTGAATTACCGGATCAAGCTGATCGATTAATGCTGTGATACATTTTTCACACGTGAGGTAATCCTGCAAGTAGCGAACAAACGTACCCATATCTTCTGGATCAAGCCATTCGATGTCATCGTTTTTATGAGCTTTAATGTATTCATTGTATCGGCGCGGCACTTCTTTTTTAGCCCAATCGGACAGATAAGCGCGCAGCGTGTCAGGCAACGGATCGCCATGACGCTTGGATTTAATTTCAGCGCAATCTGCCAGCATAGCCTCCGCCCCGTCTTTAAGGGTAAGAATATCCTGCAGAGCGTAAATTTTTTCGTATGCGCTTTGCGGATCTTCTGTAAGCCAGTTGACCATCTTTTCTCCTGCACGGATTCGCTTTTCACGGTCAACGTTGGCGTCCGGGTCTACGTACCAGGCGCGGGAGAGCTGAAGGATTTCCGCACGAAGCCGGTTGATTTCCTGCTGAAGCTGGTTTTGCTTGTCTGTTGAACTTGTAACAAGATGAATGCCGGCTGCAATAAGCGACTGCCCGCCGTCGCCGTCTGTCATGGCAATGTCCCAACGATGTTCTTTATCGCGAACGTATCGGGCAACAGCGTCTGACGCCATAAAGGCTTCTTTCGCCTTTTCCCATTTAATCGGGTCATTCTTCTGACGCATGGCTTCGTTCGTATCCCACGTTCCGGGATAACGAATCGGGTAGGCGTTGGTAAACGGCTTGCCTTTTCCGCCGAAGTCGTTGAATACGTCGTCCAGAGCGTCCGCCAACTGACCGAGTCGAGCTTCATACAAGGACTTGTCAGCGTAAATTTCACGGTTACGGAATTCGTCGTCAATACCCGTCATACCGACAAACAGAGCCGGGGTGTCGTCTGTAACGCCACGAGGCCAAATTCTGTCTCCGTAACGAGTGCGACCCCATTTGTTGATGTGGTCTTTCATCTGGTTGGAAACTTCGAGGTTACCGCCACGAGAGAGCAGCATCAACGTTTGAATCTGACGTTCTTCGGTGCATCGTTCAAACAGGTACGAAACTTTACCACGTTTGACGATTTCCATCTGTTCTTCGACCGTATCGGCAGAAGTTCGTTTACCGGCTTCCGTACCTTGACGTCCGGCGCGCATACCGGGAATATCAAGGAAGTCCATGTTCTCAATAACCTGACGCCAGTCGTCGTTCAAGCGGTGCGGCAAAATCGGCAGAACGAGTTCCAACATGGCTGCCTGCATCGTTTCGAGGTCTTCTCGCCCGTTGCCGCTGCCGGGATTGTATTCCAAAACCATCCAGCCGGAACGATCTTTGAGTTGGAAGTCTGACCATTCGACGCGTTTCCAAACCTTGGATGTTGGACGGTCGTGGAACTTGCTTCGCTGAGAGTCCAAAAGGAATCGAACGCCAGCCCAGTGCGTCAGAATGCACGGGTCGTGATCTGGCGAATAAAGGCGTTCCAGGAACGCGTTGATTCTGGTAAACAGACCCGTCATGGACGACCAGTTCCCCCAGAACAGGTTGGCGACAACCTGCGTGTAGCCTTCTTCCGAAAGCGGGTATCGGCTGAGAATGCTGTTGAGCAAAGCCGACTTGCACGGGAACCCGCGGCGGTCAATGCCGGTCATGTACGAGAACGCGTCCATGATGTCCATACGCCATTTACTGTCAACCTCTTTGCCGGGCGAAACTTTGGCGATTTGAGCAACCATGGTTTCCATGTTGTTTTCGTCCCAGATTTTGGAGTCTTCAGCGCGGCATTCGCCATGAAAGCCTCGAGCCAAAACGCGGAGCCATTCCGCACGGGTCAACGCCTTAACCATAACCGGGAACTCCGGCGACGGACCTTCCGCCATACGTTCTTTGGTCGTAAATCGGGTAACCAGAGCCGTCGCTTCGTTTGACCCGGACTGCGGGTTAAGGTCGGTATCGAACGACAAATCTTTATAATAAGACGGTTCGCCCAACGCTTCGTCTCGACCCAGCGGGCTGTAATCGTGACTTTGTGGACGAAGAACGGCGCCCATAAAAAGGCTCTTTCCTACCTGTGACGGCCCATAAACGGCTGCCGCGACCGGAACTTTAGATGACGTAAAGATACTTCGCGCCAAGCGTCGAAGCTGAAGAACCTGGAATTCGTCTCGCTCTGATATCGGAAGCATTTCCAATTTAGCACGATCTCTGTTAAATTCCGACAACCAATCGTAAACATCTGTTGTGAGGTTTAACACCTCTTCCGCCTGTCGTTGCAACATGCGGTCTGTTTCGTCAGGAAAACCCATAGTTACTAATTTTTAAAAAAGGACTACGACTATTATTAAAATCGGGATTGTGGTATTCTTAGCTCCAGCCCAGCGTCACCCCCAATTGAAGAAACAAATTATAATCTCTATCAAAATAAGACCTAACTAAAATACCATATTATATTATAGCTTGTGATTTTACAATTTACAAGGGGGCGGGGAATTTTTTTATAATTTTTTTGAAGAAAGATTGGAACAATAATATAAACAGAATAAATAGAATATTGTATAGAATATGTATGTAATGGATTGCCGTCGGTTACCGGGGAGCTTGCGCACCCCGGTTCGCCTACGACGTATTTCAATTACTTTGTCTTTCGCCAGTACATCAAACCAGCAACGCCAAGAATCAACAACGCCCAAGTCGAAGGTTCAGGAACGCCAGAGCCAGGTTCTGGAGGAATGGGACCAGAACCAAGACCGATCAGATATAGCCCGTCCGTTCGACCTTCCAGACCAAAGAGCGTATTGTAGTTGCCCAATAAATAACTCATGTCGGTGATATCTGCAACAAAGTTATCGTCGGAAACCAGTTTGTATTCCGCGTCATCTGCCGCCCAAAGGTCAGCATCGTTACCCTCAAAATACAACTTGATAATCGAGTTGGGGTCAATAACAAACGAGCCGTTGTCGGCGATAATCAGCCTATCGAATGATTGCAGCGCCGGGTCTTCGTTAAAGGCGCTGAACTCAAACAAGCCAGTCGCGCCGGTTTCGATTATCGCGTTGCCGTAGACGGTCAGGTCTCCAACGGAGTTGCCGGGCGAAAGCGTTGAGCCGGTTTTGACAACCAAATCGCCATTGTACTGACCCTTGAAGTCCAGCTCGCCAGCGGAAACAGTGAAGTTGTTTGCGCTGAACTGAGTTCCGTCCGCTTTAATCTTGAGTTTGCCAGCGCCCGTCTTGGCAACGTTTCCGCCAGAAACAGTCGTGTTGCTGGTTGTGAAGTCCAGCGATTTTTCGCCAGTGGGAACGTTGTATTCCAAAGTGGCGTTATCTGCAATTGTAATTGAACTGTTCGCTTTGACCGCGTCGCCGGTGAGTTGAAGAATGCCTTCAGAGACGGTAGTTCCCTTTGTATACGTATTGTCGCCGGAAAGAACCAGCGTTCCTGCTCCCTGTTTAACCAGAGGAACAAAATTTCCGTCGGGATCGAAAATTTGCGAGGATATCGTCAATTTAGCTCCGTTCGCAACGTTGAACTTTCCTCCTGCATTTCCAGGCGTGCCGGGAGCTTGACGCAATGTAATTCGATTAGCGTTAATGACATTGTCAGTTCCGCCCAGGACGTTGACAGCGTTATCGAAAACGTAGTTGCCAAACGTTGCGCTGCCTGTACCGTTTCCAGCTGAAATAACGCCGTTGTTCATATTGATTGCGGCGCCAACGGTTATGTGATTGCCTGTTGAATCGTTGTGCAGCGTTCCGCCGTTGGTCAAATTGATTGTTCCAACGGTTCCTGTGGTATAGCCAAAAATATCTCCATGACCAGTAACAACAGACGTTGCGCCGTCAACGGTTAACGTACTTCCGGTTGCCAAAGTTCCCTTTTGACCAGTTTTAGTCAGATTGAGCGTTCCGGCAGAAACAATAGTGTCGCCGGTATACGTATTGTCACCGGAAAGGGTCAGCGTACCCGCGCCGAGTTTGGTTACGTCGCCTTCGCCGGAAATGACGCCAGCAACGGTCAGATTGCGATTCGCGCCGATTTCAAACGTTCCGTCATCGATAATTTCTACCGGATTGGCAAACGTTGCTGTATTCTGATCGCCTTCGAGGAATTTGACGCCCTTCTTATTCGTTCCGTCAATAGTCCATTTGGCGGCGGAAATGTCAGCCGAATTGACGTTATAGTATTCCGAAGTCGGGGTCGGTGGATCTGGCGGTTCTGGTCCGTCCAGCTTCTTGAGAACAAGATTGTTGTCAGTCGTTGCCAGATACCAGCTTGTTGTTGCGGCGCTGCCAACGTTTACCTGAACGTTAGTCAAATCCGCAGTCAGACCGCTGGTTTCCATCAGAACGTATCCGGCTTCCGGCGCGTTGTTCCACCACGAGGTTTCGTCGCCGTTGTTAAACGTCAAATTGATTACGCCTGAGGTCAGCGTTGCGGAAGTCGCAAGCAGTTTGTCGTAATCGTTAGCAGACGCGGTGTAACCGTTCATGTCGAAATAGACCGTTCCGCTGGTCAGCGTCAAGGACGCTGTTGTAATAGCAGCCGATGCCGCAGTTTCGCCAATGACAAACGAGCCGCCGTCAAGAACGACGTTGGTTAAGTTAATGTTTGCGCCGGTCTGGAATGTTCCATCCGTATTAACAGTAACGTTAGGCGAAGCCAAACTTCCAGAGTTTGTCAGAAACAGCGTACCGCCGGAAACAACAGTGTTTCCAGAATACGTGTTAGCCGCTGTCAGCTTCATCGTACCAGCGCCGGTCTTGGTAAATCCGCCGTCGCTTTTAATAACGCCGTCAACGGTTAGCGTGTCGGACTTAACGTCAAACGTTGCAGTCGCCCCAGCGTTGATATTGAAGCGGGATTTAACTACAGAGTTTCCAGTCGAAGTAATAACTCCGGTTCGAGTGGCAAAGTCCAAACCCGTTCCGGCATCGGAATAGCCATTTTCTTTTTCAATCAAACCGCTTTCCAACGTTACATTTTTAATGTGCGTATAGTTGGCAGGAATGAGCGTACCTCGAATAGTAATGTCAGGGGGAGACCCTGCGCCATAGCCAAACTGGTTTGCTTCTCGTAAATCCAACGTTGCTCCAGACGCAATAGTAATCGGACCTGTTCCCAAGTTGCTGGGAGAAGAGTTTGGTCCGCTAGAAATCACTCGTCCCTCTTTAATATCAAATCCACCTTGGAAGGTGTTGACCGCTGTCAAATACAACGTACCATCGCCATATTTGACAACCTTGCCGTTAGCGTTCTCAGATTGAATAACATTGGAAACATTCAATTGTGAATTGGCGTCCGTTGTAATGTCAAGCGTTACGTTATTGCGAACCAACAAGCTGGCTGAAATTGTCGAAACGGTAGGACTGTCGGCAGTCGCGCCATCCAAAGCATGAGAGTAAATCTTGGTGTTGTTGTTATACATATCAAACGTACTGCCGCTGGACGCTTTCGCCGTACCGCCGTACATGTGAAGATCTACATTAATGAACGTTTCATTATCAACTGTCGTGTCAAACGTACCATAGACATTAAATCTTGACGTACCTCCGTCATTGTGCCCGATCGAGTCTTTCGCAGCTCCAATCAACGTAGCGCCTTGAGCAATGGTAAGCTGATTGAATCGTCTGCCGGTATTTCCCAAGCTGTTTGCAAGAGTTATCGTTCCTTCCTGGATTTCGACAGCCCCCGTTGTTGTTGAGGTCAGAGAAAGATTTCCCGCCCCGGTTTTGACCGTCTTGGCAGAGCTGTTATTGGCAATTGTATAACCAACTGACATTGACTCGCCTTCTCCGACGGCGTATTCGAGAATTGCGTTGTTGGTAACAGGAGCGCTTCCGAGCGTTCCAGCGCCAACAACCTTGAGCGTTCCTGCGTTAATCGTCGTTCCGCCGGTATAGGTATTGGCGGCAGAGAGCGTCAGCGTCGCGTTGCCGTTCTTAACCAAAGCGCCAGCGCCAGAAATGACGCCGGAAAATTCTGTTGAATCTGTATTATTAAGCGTCAAAGCGTATCCGCCATTATCGATTGTTCCAGAGCCTGTCAGATTGTTCAGCGTTTGAGCGGCGCCCATTGTAATCGCACTGCTGTTTGTTACGGAAACAGAGCTGGCAATCGCGTTTTCCGCCGTCAAAGCCAACGTACCAGTTGAAACTATAGTAGCGCCAGTAAAATCGTTGTTTGCGGCAGCGAGTGTCAAGATTCCATATCCAGTCTTCTCCAATGTTTTATTACCGGTAATTCCTCCGGAAAGAGTTAAATTGTAATTTGACGCAACTTCAAGCGTACCGTCAGCGTCGAGAATAACCGGTTTGCTATAAGTAACGTCAAGATTATCGCCTGCTAAGAGCTTGGCGCCAAGTTTACTTGTACCGTCAATCGTCCATTTATCTAAACCTAAATCAGAATCCAAATTGGCAAGATAATATTTTGAACCTGTTGGAGCAACATTGGTTGCCATCAGATAAACGCCAGTACTATCCCAGTCCAGCGTCCAGCTTGGACTTTCAACCCCGTCAACAGTAACGGTCATATCGCTTAGGTTATCCAGCCAACGATCAATAGCAATAATTTCAAATCCATCCGTTCCTGCGTTGTTCCACCAATTGAGTTCGTCGCCTTTATTAAACGTCAAGTTAATAAAGCCTTTTTCCATACTTAAAGTTGAAACTTTTAACCAGTCTGAATCATAAGGATCTGCGCTGTCGTTAAAATCAAAGCTAATGGTTCCACCCTCTGTAAGAACCAGTTGACCAACTGTCATGGTAATTGAATCAGACGTATTGCCAACAATGAAATTACCGTCTCCAATCGTTACTGACGGACTCGCACTCAAGAAGCCGACTTCCAAAGCGCCTCCCTTGATGGTTATACTATCGGTTGATAATATTTCCGCAGAAAGAATACCGCTATTAACGGTTGTGGAGCCTTCATACGTAGCGTTAGTCAAGGTCGTTTTGCCTTTTCCAGACATAATCACATTCCCTTCTCCGGAAATGCTGTTTGTCAGCGTTGTGCTTTCATTGAATCCCAAATCAACGGATCCTTCGTTAATCTGAATAGCTCCTGTGTATTCGGAAGCGTTACCCGACAGGCGAAGCGTACCCTTTCCGACTTTATTGATGTTGCCGGAACCGGTTGTTGCGCCAGCGTGGTCGAGTGTGTAGCCTTCCGCAACGTCAAATTGCGTATCGACGCCAATGTCCAGCGCGCCGGTATGAGTTGCAGTCGTTTCTTCGCCGCGCGGCGATGTAAAGAACACGTCCAGCTTGTCTAAGCCGTTAGGCGACCAGGCTCTGTTCATGTCCTTGATTCTGGAAACGTCATAATTAAGTTCCGCAGACGATTTAACAGAAACGTCTGTAACTAAACTGCGAGCATAGTCATTTCCACCTGAATAGCCTTCAAACTGAATGAAGTTGTCGGCAAACCCTTTGCCTGTCTGGAACGATTTTATTAATTTATCGTTTATATACAGGCTGACATCAACTGGAGACGTTCCGTCAAAATCAGGAACAAAATACACCAAACGCACATCCGCAAATCCATCTTCATTTACAGAAAAAGTTCCAGGATCCAAGGTTGTAGCAGCATTACCGTTAGTACCATCAAAAATCTGAACGCCACCGTTCTGACGGAACAAAACCCCAACGCCATTTCCTCCGTTTACATTGGCTGTTTGAACGGATTGAGACAAACCAAACAAAACAGCCGACCAATTTGTAACGTTAGTATCATCAAATTGGGGTGCAACTTTGAAACTGATGTCGTACATTCGACCGCCTTCATCGACTGCTGTCATAGCGCCAACGTTAGCGAAATTGTAATTCGGCGAGGCATGGCTTTCAGTTCGACCGTTCTTAGTCGCGAAAAACAAAGCGTTTTCACATGTACCATGAGTTAGGAATGAATCTTGACTTCCCACCTGAATCTGTTCAGCAGCTCCAACCTTAGCCGTATAACTCAACGCGCCAAGTAAGCCGCCAAATCGTCCCGGTTTATCGTTGCTAGAAGGTCCACTAATTCCGGCGGCTCCGAGCGCGTTAGCATTGACTTGATAATTATCGCTAAAGAAGTTGGTCATGCTGTACGCTTTAAGCTGAACGTTGTCGACCAGAAGCGAGGTGTCTGTAGTGGTCAGGTTTCTGATGGCAATCGTTTGAACGTCTGAATTCGGAACGAAAACAGCGCTGTATTCTTTAAATTGCCCCTTTGTAACTTCCTTTGCGTTGATATAAACGTCTTCAGTTGCTTGATCGGGACCAATGAATAACGAGACTCGCGGATTGTCCGTTGCGGTTCGTCCGCCTAAATCCATCGAAACTCGATAGACCGTGTTTTTGTCGGTTGGATCAAAGCCGTAAACGTTTTGGTATAGACGAGAGTCTACGCTGTCTCCGCTTTGAACCCACGCCAGCTGTCTTCCGTCTGGAGGCGTGTGATTCCCCAGAAAATCCTGGCAAGGACATCCTACCCACGCCAACCCGGCGCGCATTGCATCGTTGGTTAAATTGGTAAACTGCCAGCCGGAAATCATGCCGGAGTTGCTGTCTGTTAGATAGCCGTGTTGAGCAGGGTGAGAAACAATCACATGATTATCGACTTCAAAACTGCCGTTGTACAGCGTTGGCGTTGTGGGTTTAACCTGTTCTGCATTATTTTCAATCAGCATAACGCCATAGTTGTGCCACCCCAAATTGCTGGTATCGCCAGACATAAGATTAATCATTGCGGTATTACTTTGAGCCGTAAATGTAAAATCTACTGCATACGCCCCGCCATAGCCGCTTTCGCCAGCGTAGCTGAAAGGATCGTCTTCACTAACAACCTGACTGGCAACATTTGAACTTGTTACATTGGAATAAAACTCTTCCGGAACTCCGTCTGCGTTAGTGTCAATGGTAAAAGTATGCAAGCGGTTGGTTGTTGATGTATTCCAGGAACGAGTCAGAATTCTGGCGGTATACGTTTTACCCGCTTCCAGATTGCCAAAAGAGTATAATGTAGTTGAGTTGGCAGGCTGAGAACTGTTGTACAATATGGACGACAAAAGTTTATCCAATTCTGTTATTCCAGAACCCGTATATGTACTAGCTGCAGTTGCCGTTCCATTTGCGCTGTGAGCGTTCCAGGATTGCTGCGGCGTGTTGTAACCGTAGTTGATTTTGTTGTCGTCAGCGTCTGTATAAGAGTACACAGAGTAATAACCAGCGGCTCCGTTGCCCAATCTGTTTACAAACGTTATGCCATCAATGGGACCGTCAACCCCAACTGTCCCGTAGTTAATTGCGTACTTGACGCTGCTGGCGTTGGAGACGTTGGTGTAAACATCCTGTTCGGTTCTAATCTTGTTGAGCGTCATGACAATGTCCGCCTGCGCGACCGCCGCGCACAGCGCAAACGCTGTTACAACCAAAACAGCCAAACGACTAATCAGGTTATTGTACCATCCTGTTGTGAAATCGAATTTTCTCTTCATGGAAAACCTCGGTTTATGAATAATCTTAAAAAGTTATAAAACAAACTGTCAGTTACGAAAAGCTTTCAAACATTATC
>JAZQDP010000268.1:0-6412 GCA_045546875.1 Thermoguttaceae bacterium
CAGAACGACATGGCTACGATCCGACTTGACCCGGAAGACGAGTACCTGTCCCTGGACAGCGTCCGGTTTCACGAACGGCTCGGATACGTCAAATGCGCCCATTTCCATAAATGCGGCTGGAAGTTTAACCGCTGGTACGACTTGATCTGGATGGAGAAGATCATTGGGGAACACGAGTAGGCAGTAGGCAGTAGGGCGCAAGCGCTCCTCGATGGTTGTGGGCAGGTCAATCCGTGGCGAGCCGGGGTGCGTTCCCCCCGGAAAATCTCACGCTCTAGTTCGCAAAGTCCGCAAAGTTTTAAAGAATCATAATTGTTTTTAATCGCGTCTTATGGATTTCTCATTTGTTTATATAGACTGTATATTGATACCGGTATTGGTAGTATCCTTACTGATTTACTGGGTTATAAAACGCATTATGCCCCATTGGCTTGCCTTGACGCTCTCTTTTTTGATCGGTCTTGTTCTTGTACCAATTCTTCTTTTTATAGGTTTGATGCTTCTGATTGGTCAATAACGGGCGTAACGTGAGCATTTCCTGGGCATCTTTCTTTGCGTTCTTTGCGGCTTAAAAATTCTTAGGCGGGCTTCGTCCGCGACCCGAGAAGATTTTCGGCTGCGGGCAAAGAATAATTGGGAATTTACTGGGATTTGCTGGGAGTATCTGGGAAGTTCTGGGAATAATTAAGCGTCGCGCCGTCGCTTTGCGAAACTCCACCCTCCTCACTCCTCACTTCTAACTATTTTCCCCTCTTATCTTCTCACTCTAAACTATTCCCTACTCCCTATTCCCTATTCCCTGATTTGTGGTATAATAATCTTTAATAATATTAACGTTATCAATAACCCCTTTTTTCATTTCATAACCTTAAGGAGATATAATGAGCAGAGCGATTAAAAAGATTACAGCTCGCGAAATCATCGATTCCCGCGGCAATCCTACAGTTGAAGTTGACGTTGTTCTGGAAGACGGCACGCTGGGACGCGCCGCTGTTCCGTCTGGCGCTTCTACGGGCGTCAACGAAGCGCTGGAACTGCGCGACGGCGACAAGAGCCGTTACCTCGGCAAAGGCGTTTCCAAAGCCGTTGCGAACGTTAATGAAGTTATTGCCCCTGCTTTGATCGGCAAATGCGCTTGCGATCAGCGCGGCATCGACCAGCTGATGATCGCCCTCGACGGCACCCCGACCAAATCCAAGCTCGGCGCCAACGCTATCCTCGGCGTTTCTCTGGCTGTCGCCAAAGCGGCTGCTGCGTCGTTCGGTCTTCCGCTGTATCGCTACATCGGCGGAACGAACACCTACACCCTGCCCGTTCCGATGATGAACATCATCAATGGCGGCGCTCACTCTGACGCTCCTATCGCGTTCCAGGAATTCATGATTCGTCCCGTTGGAGCGCCCACGTTCAAAGAAGGTCTCCGCATGGGAGCTGAAACGTTCCACAACCTGAAGAAGGTTCTCAAGGCTCGCGGTCTGTCGACGGCTGTCGGCGACGAAGGCGGTTTCGCTCCGGCTCTGGACTCCATCGAAGACGCTCTGAACTGCATCATCGAAGCCATTAAGACGGCTGGATACGAACCCGGCAAAGACGTTACCATCGCTCTCGACTGCGCTGCCAGCGAATTCTACAAGGACGGTCTGTATGACTACACCTGGAAAGAAGAAAATGGCGCCAAACGCACTTCCGCCGAACAGGTTGAATACCTCAAGGGCCTCGTCGAAAAGTTCCCGATTGACTCCATCGAAGACGGCATGGCTGAAGACGACTGGGACGGCTGGGTAGCTCTGACCGCCGCCATCGGCAGCAAATGCCAGCTCGTCGGCGACGACCTGTTCGTTACCAACGTCAAGTACCTGGAAAAGGGCATTCAGCTCGGCGCCGCCAACTCCATTTTGATCAAGGTCAACCAGATTGGTTCGCTGTCCGAAACGCTCGACGCCATCGAAATGGCTCACCGCGCCGGATACACCTCCGTTACATCTCACCGCTCTGGCGAAACCGAAGACGCGACAATCGCCGACATCGCCGTTGCCACCAACTCCGGACAAATCAAGACCGGTTCCATGAGCCGTACTGACCGTATCGCCAAGTACAACCAGCTTCTCCGCATTGAAGAACAGCTGGGAGAAAAAGCCGTTTACGGATGCAAGTTCAAGGTTAAATAAGAATGAAAAAAACGACCGACAAGGTCGAACGCGGAGACTGGCAGACGCCGCCGGAATTGGCTCAACGCGTCTGCCGTCTTGTGAGGCAATTTATCGACCCTGACGTAATCCTCGAACCGAATTGCGGTCAGGGCGCTTTTGTTCTTGCCGCCGCCAAGGCGTTTCCCAACGTCAAACGCATCTGGGCGAGCGACGTCAACGCTCAACACGTCCAAAACGTTAAGAAAATCAACGACAGCCGCATTGTCGTTCAAAAGGCGAACTTCTTTTCTAACCGCTGGAAACAGGTTCTGGATACCCTGAACGGTTCTGTATTGATTATTGGCAACCCGCCGTGGGTTACGAATTCCGAACTCGCCCGGTTAAACTCTGGCAACGTTCCCCAGAAGGAGAATACAGAGAATCTTGCCGGCATAGACGCTCTGACGGGAAAAAGCAACTTCGATATTTCCGAATGGATGATGGTTGAAGAGGTCAAGGCGTTACAGGGACGCTGCGGAGTTTTAGCCATGCTTTGCAAGACGTCCGTCGCCAGAAAAGTTCTCCGGTTTATCTGGAAAAACGCGCTGACGTGCGCTTCTGCCAGCATTTACAAAATCGACGCCAAACGCTTTTTTAACGTTTCCGCCGCGGCGTGTTTGCTGTTGATTCAATTTCAGCCGGAAACGGACGCCCTTCTCGTCCCCTGCCCTGTTTACGACGCTTTGGAAAGCGATCAGCCAAGTCAGACCGTTGCGCTGAGAAACGGGACGCTGGTCAACGACGCGGCGTTTACAGACTCGTTCCCGGAACTGTTTCAGCCGGATGTAACGCAGCCGCTATGGCGTTCCGGCGTCAAACACGATTGCTCTAAAGTTCTGGAATTAACCCGGATTGACGACGACGTTTATCTCAACAAGCTGGGAGAGAATGTCGAAATAGAACCGTTGTGCGTTTACCCGCTCTTAAAGAGTTCAGACGTTGCTGTCGGTCGCACTGAACAAATCCGTCGATTTCTGCTTGTTCCCCAAACGCGCGTTGGGCAGAGCGTTGAGCGTCTACAGTATGACTCCCCGCTGACGTGGACTTATTTGCAGAATCATCTCGACTATTTTCAGAATCGGAAAAGCGCCGTCTATAACAAACAAACGCCGTTTTCCATTTTTGGAATTGGAGATTACGCCTTTACGCCGTGGAAGGTCGCGATTTCCGGGCTGTATCGGACGCTATCCTTTCAGGTTGTCGGACCGCATGAAAAGCGTCCTGTTGTTTTCGACGATACGTGTTACTTCCTGCCATGTCAGACGAAACGTCAGGCGCTGTTGGTTAAACAAATATTGTATTCCCCAATAGCCGTCAGCGCGCTTAACGCTCTTATCTTTTGGGATTCCAAACGACCGATTAAATGCGAAGTCTTAAATAGGCTGAATTTGTTTGAACTGGCAAAGCAAATTGGGCAGGAAAGAGAATATCTGACTGCATTTCGGCTACACGATAACGCTTAAAAGCAAGAGCATGACAGACACTTGAGAACAAGAATACCACAAACCGGGAACTTTTCACTTGCACTTCAACAAAACAAACATGGATTACGAAAAACTATCACAAGAACATTTTGACCGTCAAGCGGCAGAGTATGACAGCCGCGATACATTCTATTATTCTCGCGAGGGAAAAATCAGCTGTCGGGATATTGCTCAGTATCTTCAACATGAGGAATATTCCAACCTGTTGGACGTCGGCTGCGGTACAGGGTATTTGTTTGACCTGCTCCAAAAACAGCGTCCGGCAGAGTATTGGGGGTTAGACTTGTCATCAAAAATGATAGAAGTCGCTCAGTCAAAAAACATCCCGGGGACAACGTTTATTCAGGGAAAAGCAAACGAGCTTCCTTTCGACGACGAATCTTTTGATATCGTGGTTTGCTCACAGAGTTTTCATCATTATCCGTATCAAAATGAAGCTCTGGAAGAAGCGAAGCGGGTTCTTCGTCCGCGCGGTCTTTTTATTCTTTCGGATTCCGGCATGGGAGGGTTTAGCGCCTGGTTTGACAATAACATTTTGTTCAAGCTGCTCAAAAGCGGAGACTGTTACATTCAAAGTCGAAAGAGCATCGAAAAAAGAATGAAAAGCGCCGGTTTTGAGGTTGTCGATTCAAGACAGCTGACCTGGATGATTTACACCGTCGTTGGCAGAAAAGTCTGAAACCAGTCGAGCAAATGCAAAATCCCGTTGATTTTGCGATTCACAACTCAATCAACGGGATTTAAATTCGAGACGGCAATGACAGGAAATCAATTGGTCATTGCCTCAGAGTTTAACAACTCATTACTCTTCGACGGATTTCCAATCTTTGACGACCTTTTCTCCGGATTCTAAACCATCGAGAATTTCAACATTCTTCTCAATTGTACTGCCGATCTTAACCGGGCGTTTAACCGCCTTGGAACCGTCAAAGACGTAGACAAATCGGTCTGTGGAAAATCCTTCTCGTCCGATAGCGGTTACAGGAATCGTAATCGCTTTAGACTTATCTTTCAAAACCAGTTTTACTTTGCCTTTCATTCCAGGCAGAAGCTTGACGTTATTGGGAACGTCGCCAACAATTTGCAATTTGCCCTGGTATTCGCCTTCTGCAATAGGATATTCCGTAAACGATTTGAGAGTTACCATCAATTCAGTATCAGGATAAGCGTTAGCAACAAACCAGCCTTTGCAGCCGTTATCTACAGAACTCCAGAGTTTTTCAGGAATAGAAATTGACAACGCTGACGTTCCGGAAACAACCACGGCAACCGTCTTTTTCAGCGGCAAAGAACCCTCCGGCTTAAGCAGGATGCGTATAGCGTCAAATCCTGTGTATTTATTGTTTTCAAAAGAACCATAGAGGAAAATGCCATCGCAGGGAGCCTTGCATTCGAGAATGGCGCGCTGTTTTTCCATCTTGGCGAGTTTAGTCTTTGCACGTTCAAGGGTAATCTTCTGACCTTCAAATTCCAGTTCGGCTTCTTTGATTGCCAGTGGCGCAATTGTGGTTGCTTCTTCCCATGTAGCCAATAACCGTTCGTACTTTTGTTTATTATCCAATTCGGTATTGGGAATTTCAACGGCTTTGGTGCGATTATAACGTTCTACAGCCTGCTGATAGTTGAATTCTGCAACTTCCAAATCCAATTTTTGTCGTTTAAGCAAAAATTCTTCTTCATCTTCAACCAAGTCGTCTGCATCGAACATCTTTTTGAGTTGATTATACTCTTCTCGCTGAGCTTCAAGACGCATCTTCGCAACACGAGCGTTAAGTTCAACCGACTCCAGCTTGGCTGGCCATTCAACATCCCAGAAGTGTTTCCAGGTTTCTTTATTGCGATCGATACCTTGTTTAACTTGAAGCAGATCAAGCTCGTTTGTCTTGCGAGCAGTAGCAATAGCGGCTTGCGCCTTCTGGAAAGAAATCTCCAAGCCTTTTACACTTCGGCGCAAATCGACAAGCGCGCGATCATACGCTTCCAAATCCAATGTAATAAGCTGATCGCCCTTGGACACCTTCGAACCGTGCGGCTTGACGCTAATGACGCGCATCGGATTCGCCCACTCTGTTACATCCAAAGAAATCGGATTAATCTTTTCTGGAAGAATGCACCCTGTGAATTCTTCTGTAACGGTCAGCTTCTTCGCCTTGATTTCAACAGTTTCATATTTTGGCTTGCTTTCTTCTTTCTTAGATTCTTCTTTCTTGGCTTCCTCTTTTTTGGCGTCTTCCTTTTTGTCTTCAGCCTTGGGTTCTTCCTTTTTAGCCGTTTCTTTCGGTTCTTCCTTCTTCACTTCGGATTTGGGAGAATCCTTTTTTTCTTCCGATTTTTTCTCTTCTTCTTTTTTGTCGTCTGCTTTCGAAGCGTCGTCAGCCTTAGCCTTATCCTTGTTCACGTCTTCCTTTTTGGAATCGTCCTTTGGGGCTTCATCTTTTTTAGAATCGTCTTTTTTGTCTTCGTCTTTTTTGGCTTCGTCAGTCAAAACGTCGAAGCTGTTTTCCAGAACCGACCATTTAAAAGGCAGAGCGTTATTAATAACGTATCTGTTTCCAGCCGCTTCCGAGAAATTGGAAGCGCCCATCGCGTCGCCAGTTCCAATAAAGGACAAACAAATTAATGCAGAGGTCAATAAACTCATCTCATTACACCTTTCAAAATCGTTAAAAACGCTACATATCAAACAAACGCTTTAAAGTCTACAATTAACGCGCTTTACCTATTTGATACTTTTACTAT
>JAZQDP010000269.1:0-23301 GCA_045546875.1 Thermoguttaceae bacterium
ATTAAGACGCCTGCGTTAATTTCACATTCCGCATTACGCATTCCGAATTACGAATCAATCAACGTCCATGGGGTCGATTCCAACATCGTCAGCCCGGTTGCACAGACACCCAAAAACTTTAGGATTAATAGCATATTTAATCTTTTTAACTGAAGCATCAACCATGACAACCTGAAGAAAAGTAGAGTGAGCGGCGCCAAAGTTGAGCGGGTTTTCTGTAAGTCCTTCTCCACGAGTGTCCCGTTTCGGTTTTCGGTCAAGGTTAGCCGATTCATCGCAAGTCGGCTTTTTCGTTTCCCAACCGGTATACAGTTCCGGCTTTCCGGTTTGACCATTAAAGAACGGTCCGTACCGTAACGATTCTATATCCCAACCGACCAACCAGACAGAATCATCTCCCTTGTTTGTTCCGGTTTCGTACTGTTCCGGCGGGAGATATTTTTCGCCAGCCAGAATAGTATGAGCGCTTCCATCTCGAATTTCTCTGTCGGAAACGCTTTCCATGGGTCGAACCACGCCTGACATCTGTTCGTGAGATTGTCTGGTAACGGCAGTGGCGCCGATAAACGTTTCTCTGGAATTGCCAGCATTAGCGGCATAGTCGGTTTTACCATAAAGCGTTAAAGAGCTTGTCATATTAGCCGGTTTTTGTTGCATCGGATATCCTTGCGGAGCGCGACGGGTTGGACAGTAAAACAGCTTTACCGGCGTAGCGGCTGCGCGTTCGCGATGTGCGTCTGAATCGCACATCATATACAAGGATTCCTGTTCGATCAACGGCAGAATATTATAAATCCAACCGCCAACCTGCTTTTCAGCCGAATTTTTTCCACCATCGTCATCCAATTCTTTTTGACCGATATAATTGTACTTTCCTCCAGAGGGCAACCCGCCTTTAGTAGTAACGTGGTTCTGACAGGCTTTGCCAATCTGACTAAGGTTGTTTTGGCACTGAAGCTGACGAGCGGTTTCTCGCGCTGCATTGACTGCAGGAAGCAAAAGAGCCATCAAAATGCCAATAATCGTAATAACGACAAGCAGTTCGACCAATGTAAAAGCGAACCGAGAGTGAATTAAACTGCGATGATTCATGATGTAATATTGAACGCTGTGAAAAGCAATAACAAAGTAAATTATTAAATGGTTAAAGCATAAGACGCCAATAATTTTTCAATAATCAATTAGCGTTACTCTTTGCTCTGTTTAAGTTTAATAAAATTTTGCAGGTTTTGATATAAATGTTCTGACGCCGGATCAAGCTTAACTGCTTGATTTTGAATTTCAATCGCATTGTCAATATCTCCATTAGCAGCATAAGCATGAGCCAACGTATCCGTACAAGCGGCAGATTCCGGAGAGGTATCCACAGCCTCTTTTGCAAACTTTAACGCTTTATCCAAATTACGATTGGTCTTTGCAGCCAACCAGGCGTATTCATTAAGCAAATGAGATGAGTCAAAACCGCTGTTGGCAATATCGTTATCCAACTTGGCAAGATGATCGTTTATCGTCTTTTCAACCTGCTGACGTTTCTCGTCTGTAATTGCCGCAATCTTGTTTTGATCTGCAGGAACCTGACATAATTCCCAAATAGCGATTAACACATCCACGTCAACTTCTTTGGGA
The DNA here is from genome assembly GCA_045546875.1 of Thermoguttaceae bacterium. Taxonomy (GTDB): domain Bacteria; phylum Planctomycetota; class Planctomycetia; order Pirellulales; family Thermoguttaceae; genus RUG11551. The sequence goes on from JAZQDP010000269.1 coordinate 1,627, forward strand.
TCTTCCGCGCACGCTTTTTGAAGAAATTCCCAACACTTGTCAAGCTGATTTTCCTTTTTTGCCTGGCATGCCCGATAATAGGCAAGACGCACTTGATCCTCGGCAGTCATTTCCCCCTTGTCATTTTTATAAACACTCGGAACGTCTTTAGTGGCAGCTTCTAAAACCATTACCGCCATATCATCGTAATCGTAGTCGTGGAGGACGTCTGCCAAACGACGATGACTGCGAACGTCAAGATTTCTGGGATTTGTAACTTCATATTTTATCCAATCAGCGGCTTCTTTGTTCATACCGCGATGAAGAGCCAGCAACGGTCCATGCAACGGAATAATCGGTCTAAGAATAACGCTTGATTTACTTACATTATAGATGGCGTTAAGAACCCTTCCCCGAATTAAAAGAACGTTTTGATTTGTAACAACGCTGCCGTTGACAATAACAATGCCAACCGACGCCCCAAACTTTAGCTCCGGAAAATTAAATTTTTTACCGTCTGGAACATCCTCAGACGATAAAAAAGATTCCGCTTCTCGACGAGCAAGCTCCGCAAGCGTTGCTCCTACGAAACCGGGAATAATATCTATAATCTTTGAGGCGTCTCCATTTATATCTACATTATAAATTTTAATTTGATTGTCAAACCAAATCGTTGCGGCTGTTCTGGCGGTTTTATAGTTAATCAGATACCACAAGGATTTTGCGGCAGGCGAATCTAAATTCTTCCAATTATTTTGAGCGTTTTGAACAATCTGAGCGTATTGGCTGGAATTGACGTCCGGGCGCCAATACCAAAATGTCATTGCGACATAAATAGCCATGCCGTTATCCCGCTCATTTTGGAAAATTCTATCCAATATTTTAAGCTGAGCCTCTATCGGCAAACGATGTAACGACTCTAATAAAGACATTTTTGCTAACATGTCTTTATTTTTATAGAGGTGAATAAACTCTGCCACAAGAGGTTCATCTCCCGGATGTTCCCAAACAATCGGAATAGACTGAAGAATAAACTGCAAACGTTGGTAAATTTCCGGGTCTTTGGTAGAATTTAACGCGGCTTGAAGTTGAGGTTTTGCAACGGCGGCAGAAGCGATTAGCTCTTGCTGGGCGTTATCTCGCACCATGCATTCATCGTTGCCTAACTGAGCAATCAGTTCGTCAATAGCTTTGACATCATACGCATCCCCTGAATCTGCGTAGAGCAGACTCAAGGGCATTGCGATCAACAGAGAGAAAACAGCTATAATTTGCGAAAGTTTGAAAGTCATTATTGTTTAGAACTCCAAGCAGGGAAATCTTTCTTTTGCAGCTTGATTTCAATGAATTTTTTCAGGTGTCGTTCAACAACGCTATTTTCTGCCGTAACCAGTTTAAGCCCTTGAAGAGAAGTTGGAACTTTAACTTCAAAAAGAGTTCTGTCAACCACAGGCTTTTTCTCATCGCCCGGTCTTTGCATTTTAAACATTTTTACTACAATATCAGCGTCTTTAGCAGCTTTTACGTCTTCTGCGCCATACCAAATATAAACCGGGAGCATTTGAAGCGATTTGTTTGGCATCGCCTCTCTGAATGACATGATATTTGTTTTAACCGCAGGCGACACCAACGCCAAGGCGCGAACGTCCGAACCCTGATTTCCCCAGGAATAATCAAACGTGGCATAAGCCGTCGCTAAAAAGCTGCCTGACGGACCAATGCCAACAAGGCACAGCTTCTGAACATTAAGAGTCCCTTCGTCATTTTGGCGATTGAGAAAACGCTTGAACATGTCAATGTCTTTCGTTACCATCTGCTGAATAACGATTTTGTTCAAACGAGGTTTATCAAATTTTTCTTCTTTGATATCTCGCCCGCCATTAATCTTTTTCACTCTTTTATTACTGTCGCCCTGACCGCGAACGTCCAGCGTAACGACGGCGCAACCCTGTTCCTGCAAAGCCAATGCCAACGGATGAAGCGACTTGCGACTTTCGTCCAAATCTTGGACAATCATAACAGGAACAGCCTCTTTTCCTAATGTGGATGGATAATACGTGCCATGAAGCTGAACTCCATCGCTAGTAATAAAATCCTCGCCTTTAAGCGGTACCGGAGGAAGCAAACTCTGAGCAAAAACAGTTTGAGAACAAACCATCAGAATAAAAACGGCAACGTTAAACAATAAAAAGCGACTTTTCATGATAGTTGAAGGTTAGGAGTGATAATTCGTAAGGAACTTTTAGCTATTAGCAGCCAACTTTGCTATCTTGGCGATTAACTTTGATATTGAAAGTTCGAAAAAACTGCACAGTTGGGTTAATGCATTCCAGCTATTATTCTCTATTATAAATTATCAATGAAATGATGTCAAGTATACAGCAGTAATATTTTAGAAAAATTTTTATCCCCCCCTATTGAAAAAATTTTAAAATTGAGTAGAATACTACACATACTTGATTGAGGGATTTTTCCTCAATTTGGTATACGCTTTGTCGCGGGGTGGAGCAGCCCGGTAGCTCGCGAGGCTCATAACCTCGAGGTCGCAGGTTCGAATCCTGTCCCCGCCATTTTTTAGCTCCTAGCTGTTAGCCTTTAGCTTGGAGTTTTTTTTATAGTTAGAAGCTAATAGCTAATTTTCCTTGGAGAAACAGACGCTCGCCGGCGCAGCGCAAGCGGCGCGGGAGGAAAGTCCGGGCTTCACAGAGCGCAGCTGCGGATAACGTCCGCCCGTCGAAAGACGAGGGATAGCGCAACAGAAAGTAAACCGCCTGCCGACGGGACGTCTAACCAGCGTCCATTAAACGTCGTCAGGCAAGGGTGAAACGGCGCGGTAAGAGCGCACCGCAGACTCGGCAACGGGTCTGGCTAGGCAAGCCCCGCTGGAAGCAAGACCAAACAGAAAGACAGGTTGGCTCGACCGGCGTTTTCCGCTTGCGGGAAACCTCTTTCGGGTGGGTCGCTAGAGCTTACGGAAACGGAAAGCGTAGATAAATGAGCGTTACGGTTTGACTTCATTTCGATGGACGTTCTCGTTCACACAGAAGCCAAATCGACAGAACCCGGCTTATTTTTCTCCTGGATTTTTAAAGCAAAGCGAGAAGCAAAGACGCGGTAAATTCCGCAACTCGTGCTTCTCGCCTGTTTTTTAATATCTATTATTCCAAATTACCCTGCAAAATAAAGGTATGCAGAGATGATGCAGGCAAGGACGACGCAGGAAGCGAGAACGTCGCACCACGACCAGCTGGCACGGCTGGCGGCGCGTTCTTCTGCCGTTGTCGAGCCGTAGGACAATCCCTGAATCTTTTCGTAGTCCGGTTCTTCCGTAGCGTACGAAACAACTATCATCGAAACAATGCAAATAATGAAAATGAACAGGCTGTAGTACTGGAAGTAGATATTATTGATAATCCACCAAATTGAACCTTCGGGCAACGTCGTTCCCAGCGTGGCGAACGTGTCAACGCCCAGACGGATCAGTCCCAGAGCAAAGCCGAGAATCAAGGCGGTCAACGCGCCTTTAGCGTTCATTCGTTTCATAAACACACCCAGCAGAAAGACGGCGAAAATCGGCGGAGCAAGGTAGCCCTGAACCGATTGCAGATAATCGTACAGACCGTGTTTTCCCTGAATAATCGGAATCCACGCCAAGCCGATGAGTACCATCACTGCGGTAGCGACACGACCAATCCAGACAAGTTTCGATTCGGACGCGTTCTGGTCAAAGCGGTGGTAAAAGTCCATCGTAAAGAGCGTAGCCGAGGCGTTGAATACGCCTGCCAGAGAACTCATCAATGCGGAAAGCAGACCAGCAACAACAAGACCTCGCAGACCGACGGGAAGAACTTCGCGAACCATCAGCGGGAACGCGCCCTGGCAGTCTTTGATGTCCGCCTTAATATAAACAGTTCCCATCGAATCGACTTCTGAATTTTTTGAGAATGTAACATTGACAAGGTCGGTCAGATCGACAATTTCTTCCTCTTCATCGACAACCGCTTCTCCTGTTTGGGCAACATGTTTATGGGCTTCATGATACGCCAGCGAGAAGCAGATCATACCGGGGATAATAAAGATGAATACGGGCAACAGTTTCAAAATGGCGGCGAAAATACTGCCTCGTCGGGCTTCCGTTTCGTTTTTGGCGGCTAACGCGCGCTGGACGATGTATTGGTCTGTACACCAGTACCACAAACCGACAATCGGCGCGCAAAGCAACATCCCGATCCACGGATAGAACGACCCTTGAGTTCGGTCTTTGAAGTACCACGCCTGAGTTTTGATATGTCCGGTTTCTTTGCCGTCTTTGTCATACTCGCGTTCGATAACGGGTTTCCAGGACATTTTTTCGACGTTGTCCGGCTTGACAGACATCCAGAGGTTAAACATGTCGCGGCCTTCTTTTTCGTTGTCGCATACGGTTCGGAGGTTTTTCCATCCAGCAAAAAATGAACCGCGTTCTTCGTTTTTGACAATCGTACCGTTGTCGCTGACAGAATATTTGCCTAACTCATGGAGACCATAAAACGTTACAAAGAAAGAGCCGAGAACTAAAATCATCGTTTGCAAAGCTTCTGTATACGCAACGGCGCGCATGCCGCCCAAAGCGGTGTAAAGCCCCGTCAGGACGATAACCAGAATCGAGCCGACCCAGAAACTGTCCAAACCGAACAGGCTGAATTCCGGCAGCAGTACGGAAAAGACAACGCCGCCAGCGAAAATGCCGACTGCGATTTTTGTTACAACGTACGCCACAAGCGAAATAAGCGACAGGAACCAGCGAGAACCGGGGGAGAATCGTTTTTCCAGAAATTCCGGCATCGTATAAACTTTACTTCTTATAAAGAACGGGATGAACACCCATGCCAGAATCAGCAAACACCAGGCGTGGAGTTCAAAGTGCGCCATCTTGACGCCGTCTGTACAGCCGGAACCGGCAAGACCAACAAGGTGTTCCGACCCGATGTTCGAGGCGAAAATTGACGCGCCGACGATAAACCAGCTAAGCGAGTTTCCCGCCAGGAAGTAGTCTTTGGTTGTGTTACGGGACTTGAGAATGATCCACCACGCAAGTCCAAAAAGAAGCAAAAAATAACCGGCGACTACGCACCAGTCGATTGTCGTCAACGCGTTGGATGCGGCTGACGCAGATTCTGTTGCAGCTAGAAGGAAAAAGTTCATGGCAATTAATGGGTTGAATGGGTTGAATGGGTTGAATGGGTTGAATGGGTTGAATGGGTTAAGGGGTTGAAGGAAGGCAGTAGGCAGTAGGCAGTAGGCAATAGGCAGTAGAGTTTTTAAACTACTGCCTACTGCCTCTTGCCTCTTGCCTAAACTGACTAATCGTCATTCCGGTCAGTTTATGGAAAAAACGGCTGAGATATCCTTCCGTTGCGAAACCGCAGGATTCCGCAATTTCTTTGACCCTCATGTCTGTTTCTTTAATAAGTTGCTTAACATGATGAAGCCTGGCGAGGCTGATCTCGTCTAAAACCGTTCTGCCGCGGATGGCTTTGAACTGGACTTCCAGCCGCCGTCGCGACACGCAAATTTCGTTTGCCAGTTCGCCGACGTTGATCGGCTGACCCGGGTTGATCCAGATCAATCGCAAGGCTTCCGCAACGATGGGGTCTGGAATGTCAAACCGTTCTGTCGATTGTCGGCTGACAACGTGAAGCGGCGAAACCAGGTACTGTTGCTTTTCCGTAAAGGTTCCTGACATGAGTCCGTCAAGAATTCGCGCGGCTTCGTACCCGCCAGTTTCAGCATCCAGGGCGACTGACGACATCGGCGGCGTACACATCTGACACATCAGCGTGTCGTTGTCTACCCCAATAACAGCAACGTCTTCAGGAACGCGAACGTTGAAGTCCTGGCAGGCGGCAATTACCTGACGCCCTCGGACGTCGTTTGCCGCCATGACGCCAATCGGTTTTGGGAGACTGTAAAGCCATTGTCCCAGCTGAAGCGCGTCGTCGCCGATTCTGTCTGACGTCTTGGGCGGCTTGTATCGATAAACCTCATATCCCGCCTGAACGATTGTATCGGTAAACGCCTTTTCCCGGTCGGTTGACCAGAGGACGTCGTTTATTTCTCCAACGAAAGCGTATTGACTAAAGTTTCGTTCGAGCAAATGCTCTGCCGCCATCTTGCCAACCATCGGGCTGTTGACAAATACCTCCGATGCGTTTTTGAACTTGCCGCCTTTACTCTTTTGAGGCTCGTATAAATCCAGAGCGACAAACGGCAAACCGCTTTTCAAAATGGCTTTTTCGACCTCCGGAGTTTCGATTCGCGCGATAATTCCCGTCGCTCCCCACGTGTTGACGTTGGGAAACAACTGAGCCAAATCGCCGGGCGCCAAATATAGCGACCACGGTCCGTTAATTCGGGAATAACGTTCGACCCCGCGAAGGATGGAACGTCCAACTTCTCTGGACGTTTCAACCAGCAGGGCGACTCGAGGCATATTGACTCGAAACGGCGAGGAGGCGGTGCGATTGGGAACTCCGGATTTTTTCATCGTGCGGCTTTTCGAATCGCAATCAATTCCTTCATAACGGATTCCAACGGCGGATTTTTGCCCGTCTTGCCAAAGGCGTCATGAAGGCTGCGGTACAGTTTGTACAGTTTCGCGTAAACGGCGACGGCGGCTCTGTTGGGTTTGTAAACGACGTCTTTGACGCCTGTCATTTTCTTTTGGGCGGCGGAAACCGTCTTGTACGCTCCGCCGGCAACGGACGCGACAATCGCAGCGCCCAAAGCGCACGTCTGGGACGATCGACTGATCTTCATCGGGCGGTTGCAGACGTCGGCGTAAATCTGCATGACAAACGGACTCTTTTCTGCGATTCCGCCGCAGTTGACAACCTCTTTGACCTTGACGCCGTACTCTTCCAGCCGGTTGATAATCGTCAACGCGCCAAAAGCGGTCGCTTCAACCAAAGCGCGATAGATTTCCGGGGCTGTCGTTCGAATCGTCTGTCCAACGAGCAAGCCGGAAAGCTCCTGATCGACGAGAATCGTTCGGTTCCCGTTGTTCCAGTCCAGAGCCAGCAGACCGGACGCGCCCGGCGCCAGTTTTGCCGCTTCAGCTGTCAAATTGACGTGAGCCGAGCCTTTGGCGTATTCCGCCGGCGTGAGGTTGTTTACAAACCAGTTGAAAATGTCGCCAACGGCAGACTGACCGGCTTCCAAACCGTACATTTCCGGCAGAACCGATTCCGGGACGATGCCGCACAGACCGGGGATGTCTGCAATCGGGGTTGTCATGGGAGAAACCATGATGTCACAGGTGCTGGTGCCGATCGTCTTGACGAGCGTTCCCGGCTTGACGCCGCTTCCGACAGCGCCCAGGTGGCAGTCAAACGCGCCGACTGCAACGGCGATTCCCGCCGGCAGTCCAACCTTTTTGGCGATTTCCGGAATGAGGTCGCCCGCCTTGTGCGTGGCTGGAACCGGCTTGGTCGCGTACTTGAATTTAAGCAGTTTGGGAGACAGCGACGCGAGGAATTCGTCTGACGGCAAGCCGCCCCATTGCTCGTTGTACATTGCCTTGTGACCAGCGGCGCAAATTCCGCGCGGGACTTCGTTCGGCTTGACCTGTCCGGTGATGTATCCGGGAATGAAGTCTTCCAGTTCCACCCAGGATGCCGCCGCCTGAGCGACTTTGGGATCGGTTCGGACGCAGTGAAGAATTTTCGCCCAGTACCATTCCGCCGAATACGTCCCGCCGCACTTGGCAAGATATTTAACGGAGTATTTCGACGCCTTCTGCGTGATCTCCTGCGCTTCCGCCGTGGACGTGTGGTCTTTCCAAAGCCAGGCGTGAGCGTTGGGATTATCTATGAATTCCGGCTTGACAGCCAGGGGCGTCCCGTCTTCGTCTACCGGAATGGGCGTTGACCCGGTTGTATCGACGCCAATTCCAACGACCTTTTCCGGGGAGAACTCGGCGCAGGTCTTCTTTGCCATCGCAACCGCCTTTTTCACAGACGTCAGAAACCCGTTGATGTAATCTGCCGGGTTCTGCCGAGCGAGGTTGGGATCCTGAGCGGAAACGATAATTCCCGCTTCTCCGGTGGGGTAATTGTAAACGTTTTCGCCTACGGTCTGACCGTCACGAAGGGAAACGACAATGGCGCGAACGCTGTTGGTTCCGTAATCAACGCCGATGGCGAACAGGCTGTCAACAGATGGTTTTGTCATGGCTGAGAACAGGGAATAGGAAACAGGGAATTGGGAATAGCGGCAAGGCGTCTGAACCTTGTGAGCATTTAATCACTACGAAAGTAATTATACAACAAAAAATATCAAATTGCAATACACTATTGCGCAAAAGTTCTTATTTTTTTGCGCAAGGCGGCGCGGCGCCGCTCCGCCGAAGAAATCTCACGCTCTAGTTCGCGAAGTTCGCAAAGTAATGATTGGTGGTCGCTTTGCGGCGGAAGCCTCCAAAAATCTTCTGAACGTGGAAAGCCCGTCTGACCCGCTGGATCGCGGGCGTCTTCGCCCGCCGAAGAAAATATTTTGTGAGACGAAAGAAATCGGGTTGATTTTAGATACCCCTCTTGATAAAAAATCAATAAATTATATATTCTATAAAAGAAACTGTTTTGTATTCCCTATAATAATTAAAAAGGAGATTATTCTAATGACTCGTAAATTCATTTTGAGCGCATGTCTTTTTGCTTTAGCCGTGATTTTTGGCGTCTGTTATGGAGCTGAGAATTCTGACTCTCAGGCTCAAAATGAGAAAGCTGTCGAAACATTTGGTCAAGAAAACGTTGAACGTTTTGAACAGATGTTCCAAACGGGAGAGTTTGATTTTAAAAATGTTTTTTTTAACGGTAATATTCTTCACTATGAGGCTTTGATTGGAGATTTGAACCGAGTTAAATTGTTGGTTGAAAAAGGGGCTGACGTCAACGCAAGGGATTTTATAGGCGCGTCTGTTTTACATTATGCAGCAAAGGGCGGTAATCTGGAATTGGTTCAGTGGTTGGTTAAGCATGGATCTAATGTCAACGCAAAAGACAATATCGGAAATTCCGTCTTACATTCTGCAGCTTCAAGCGGAAACGTAGAACTGGTTAAATGGCTAATTGAAAAGGGATTGGATATCAATAAAAAAAATAAGGATAAGGGAACAATCTTGCATTATGCTGCCAAAAGCGGAAATCTGGAACTGGTTCAGTGGCTGCTTAAACAGGGATTAAATATCAATGCAAAAGATAAAGACGAAAAAACGGTCTTGCATTATGCTGCAGAAAATGGAAGAATGAAATTGGTTCAGTGGTTCGTAGAACAAGGAGTTGATATTAACGCAAAAGATAAAAACGGTTACTGTATTATATTTCACGCCGTTTTTAGCAGAAATCTGGAACTGGTAGAATGGCTGATTAAACAGGGATTGGATGTCAATGCAAAAAACAATTATGGAATAACGCCTTTGCATTCCGATGTACGAATTCGGTGGAATCAGGAAGTAATTCAATTTCTGGTTGAGCATGGCGCGGACGTCAACGCAAAAGATGATAACGGAAAGACCGTCTTAGATTATGCATCCTGGAATCAAGAACTGGTTGACTGGCTCAAAGAACATGGCGCCAAGTAGGCTGTAGGCAAGAGTCGTTAGCGGTAAGCGGTTAGCGAGAGCCACGCTTGCGTCCTTAGCGTTTAGCGTTTATAACTTGCCATTTTTACTCTCGCATCATGCCAGCGAATAAGAACGGACTTGCTGGAAGAACCGTAAATAATAAGGGACAAACGCAAAACAGCGTTTGTCCCTATTGACTATCCGTAATTAGAGCTTTGGCGAAGTCTTAATCATTCGTCTTCCGCATCCAGCTGTTTCTGGACGTCCTCTGGAATAACGAAGTTGGCAAAGACGTTTTGAACGTCATCGTGTTCATCCAGACGATCAAACAGCTTGAGAGCCTTGCGGGCGTCTTCAAGCCCCAGTTCAACGGTATTGGTCGCAATGCGAACCATCTGCGACTTGGTTGGGTGCAAGCCCTTATCGGTAAACGCCTGCATCATGGAGCCGAAATCGTCTGGCGAGCAAAGAATGTTGTAGTACTTAACGAGATTATCGTTATCATCGTAATCTTCTTCAATAGTGCAATCTTCGCCGCCCAAATCGAGAACGATTTCCGTCATGGCGTCTTCGTCCGGCAACTGTTCAACCGGAATGTGGAACTGACCTTTGCGGTCAAACATAAACGCAACGCAGCCAGGGTTGCCCATCTTACCGCCGCAGACTTCGAAAATCTTGCGGATTTCCGGAGCCGTTCGGTTTCGATTGTCCGTAAGAACTTCAGCGATAACGGCGCTTCCGCCCGCTCCGTAGCCCTCGTACATGAGTTCGTCAAGGTTTCCGCCTTCCAACTCGCCAGTGCCTTTTTTAACGGCGCGTTGAATGTTTTCTTTGGGCATACTAACCGCTTTGGCTTCATCGATAGCGTAACGCAGTTTGAGGTTGGTGTCAACGTCCCCGCCGCCCGCCTTGGCTGCAACGATAATTGCCTTGGAAAGTTTGCTCCAAAGACGTCCGCGTTTGTTGTCGACCAGCGCTTTTTTGTGTTTAATTCCAGCCCAATGTGAATGTCCTGACATGTTATATTACCTCTTTCTTTATTTTGTGTTGTTGTCAATAATAAACTGTTAAATTTTACTAACAATAGTGGATAACTCTTGATAAAACGATACAAAACGAAACTCAACCTTGGCGTTATTTTGATGGAGGGTGAACGCTATCCAATTTCTGTTGAATTTCGTTTTTCAAAAAAGGAAACTGCTTCATAAATCGAGGATCCTTAAACCCTTCAAGAGCCTTTTCCCAGCAATTTTTTGCTTCAACCATATTATTTACAGCAGCATAAACGTCTCCCAAATGATTGTAATTGTTTGGATCGGGATCCAATTCTACGCTTCGTTTAAGACTTGCAATCGCTTCGTCATATTTTTTCAGACGGAACTGCGCCCATCCCAACGTATCTAAAAATGCTGCATTATCTGGAACAAGTTCAACAGCTCGAATTGCCATTTTTTCTGCTCGGTGCAGATTTTTACCCCTATCCGCCCAGAAATACGACAAATCATTTAAAGACAACGCGCTTCCAGGAAAGCTGTCAAGATTTTTTTCCATTAATTCTTCGGACTTCTGTTCATATTCCAGTTTTTTCTCTTTTGACAATGTCGGATCAGAAGTACGGCGATCATAAACAGACGCTAACATTTCCCGCGTTTCGGCAATTGACACGTTGTCGTCTTCGACGTTATTGATTATGCTGTTAGCCAGAATTTCTTCATACAAAGCCTCAGCTTCATTAATTTTATCGGAAAGTAAAAGCAGCCACGCCTTTCTGGATAAGAAATCTATGTCTTCGGGCGAACGCTTTAAACATTCGTCAATAAGATTCAGAGCTTCATTTTCCCGTTTCAGCAACGCTAACGCTCCTGAAATATAATAGTTACACAGTCCGTCAATTTCTTTTTGCGAAACGCACCATTTCTTCCCGGTTTCAAAAGCTTCAATTGCAGATTTATACTGCAAATCCTGAAGTAATACTTTTCCCCACTGAACGACAAGGCTTCGACCGTTAAACGCGCCGGGCGGCAAAACAAGCTCATCTTCTTCAGAATCGTCTTTTTTACCGGTTACAAATTCCGTTGCTTTTGCCAAAACCGAGGTTACTTTATTTTTGGACTTTGGAACGTAACGTGGAATTTGCGCTTTAGCTAACGCATAGTTGACAAACTGTCCAATGGCTGTAACTTTAGGACTTTGAGGCGAATTCTCAATCGTCTCCTCCGCGCGAGTCGCTTCGTTTTTGCTTGCCTTTTGTAGATAATTATATATCAAAACCTGAGCAACAGCCCCGGCATGAAAGACAGACCAGCGGTTTTCAATATTCATTCCGTTATGAGAGCCGTCTTCCAAAGCCTTTTTTTGAAGTTCTGTTGCTGCTGACAGAAATTGCTTATAATTATCTTCATCTTCCAAAAATTTTTGAACTTGACTTAATATGGAATTAAGCCCGCCAGACGTCTTGTATAAATACGCCATTGAATCGAAAGCGTCTGAAAATAACTTGCTTTCAAGCTGATATCTTACTATTAGACGCAGCATTGGCATATTGGGATTGACGTCATAAAAACGCTTGAGATTGCGTATTGCCTCATCTTTTTTATTTTGATCAGCCAAATGGACGCAGTAATAATCCCAAACGTGATAGTCCATATTGACAAAAGTCTTTTTTACCAAATATGATAAACGCTTTTTCTTTTCAAGCGACTCGATTTTTAATCTGACTTTATCCGCAAGCGTTTTCAGGGTCAATTCAGCATAATCCATCTGATTTAGTTGTTTTGCCAAATCGAAGAGCAAAATGATCGGTTCTTTTCCTTCTCCTGACAAATCGCCTTTTAACGCCTCGTCCAGATAGGATTTGGCGGCAGAATAGTCCTTTTGCGCCATGGCAATTCGGGCTTTATGATACGCTAAAAGAGGAGCGTTTTTGTTGAGTTTATCTGCCATTTCAAAAAACAGATCCGCCCGGTCATATCGATTATCCATCAAAAAAGCGTCGGCAACCAAACGAAGCGTATCCGGTTTTTCGACTTCAAGAATATCGATCATTCGGGGCGTAATATTAAACTCCTCCGGCGTTTTGATGAGCCGATATACGAATTCAAAACTGTCAGCCGCTTGACGATAATCTTCTACCGCGTATGCGTATTTTGCTCCCTCAAAATTCAAAACGACCGCTTGTGGATCAAACCGATTTTTCAGATTCTGCAAAATGGGTTTATAGAGTTTATATGCCGCGTCTATGTCGCCGATATTTGCCAATCCAGACGCCAACTGTCGCAAAAGCATTGGTTCGATTTTACTAACCGGCTGATGATAGTAAAACATTTCTTCAACATAACGGTCAGCCAAATCGTATCTTTCCAACAAACACGCCATTTCGACAATGCGAACAAACGTTATTGTATTGGGATCAAGACGAGAAGCGCGCTGATAGTTCTTTAACGCCTCGGCGATCAACAGTTTCTTTTGATAGGCGGTATATTTAACAATATCTTTATTTTTTCGATCGCCGCCGATTTCCGGACCAAAAACACTTTCCTCGAGTTTGCTGCGCCGTTCCATATCGCGGGCTATAGAAAAAAGAATTCGGGCGTCCAGCTTATCCTGTTCATAAGGCGTTAGAACGCGTGGGCGCGACAAGGGCTTAATCGTATCATCCCATGGGAAAATGCCCCGAATATCCTGCCGTTGAGAAGACAGAGAAGCAGACGAATCCGCTTCTGCGACGGCTTGTTTAGAAAAGAGCGCGGTTGACAATGCAATACAAACGATTATCGCCATTGCTGGATATATGCGCTCTATACGGCTAAACATTATATATAATAAATGGTATTTCATTTATACAGGATAATTAAAGGGTGTTTTTCTCAATTTGCGCGAGGCTTAATGAGCTATTAGCTCCTGGCTACTAGCAATTAGCTTGATAAACCAGATTCGTGCGTTATCGCAAGAAATAAAGAATAACCAAGCTAGCAGCTACTATTTCTTGCCTATTGCCTTTTTCGCTGTCGCAGACGTTTTGGCTGTTTTGGAACTTGCCGATTTTTTGGCTTCTGGCGTTGGAGTTGTCTTCTTTACAGGCGAAGACTTGGCGGCAGCTGTTTTACCGGAAACCGTTTTCTTTTCTGGAGTACTGGAATTTGATTTCTTTTCAGCGGATTTCGCTGTGGCTTTTTTAGTCGTCGCAGCGGTGGCAGGAACCTTATCCTCTGATTTTTTAGAAACCTTTTTGACAGACTTCTTTTCAACAGGCTTTTCAGCAGGCTTCTTTTCTGGTTTCTTTTCCGGAGCGGCTTTCTTTTCAGTCGCAGCAGATTTCTTATCTGACGCAGGTTTCTTTTCTAAAACAGCTTTCTTCTGAGAACCTTTGTCTGCAGCCTTTTCTGGAGCGGCTTTCTTTTCTGCTGGTTTTGCAGTCTGTTTCTTTTGAACTGGCTCGCTCTGAACTGGAGCGGCTTTAGCTGCATTCTTTTTCGGTTCTGACTTTTCTTTTACATCCGTTCTGGAATCGGATTTAACCTCAGCTTGCGGCTTGTCAGAAGATTGAGCTTCGTTCTCGACAGCTTGTTGCGGCGCTTCGTCTTCAGTCTTGCGTCGTTTGGGAATTCTGTCTTTACATTTTGGATCAATCGCAACGAGAATGTCCATAATCTTGCGACCGTACGGATTTTTAACGTACAGAGCCGCCAACTGATGCAAAAGCGAGAAGAATTCCCACGCCTTTTTCTTTTCGATAACGCGTTCCAGCCACGAAACGGAATTCTTTTCCCGGTCTTTATCGTCAATTAAACCGAGAATGTCGAGAACTTCAAATTCGCCAGAGGAAACCGGAATCGCATGACGACCCATAACGGTCATCATAACGAAAGCGGAGTTAAACGGCGTTACATTCTCCATTTTGGCAACGTATTCATTAAACGTTTTAACGCTCATCCGCTTGACTTCGTCAATTTCAAACGCGTACTTCTGATCGAAAATGTAATGGAGAATCCGTTTGAGCCTCAACCCTGTTTGAGCGGGTTCGGGCAGATTTTTCATCGTTTCCGCCAACTCGCGAGAACTGGAAACGCGAACTTCATTCCAGTCGAAATAATTGTGCGTCAAAGCGTTGTAAACGTCGTCCGCGGAAGAAAAAGACGCATTCTCCAGGCAAATCGAATAAATAAGCTGTTCAATGGGAGTACGCCCAAGTTCCGGCTGCGTTACCTTAAAATTCTTCTTTAATACGGCGCCCATCTGCTTCAATGCCGCCGCGCGCTGTGCGTTATTCATATACTTACATCTCCTCTGGTCGTCCATGACAGGGTTAAATAATACACCTTCTCACTTCGTATATTATACCGGACTTAAGAATTATGTCAAGTCGCCAGAAAAAACAATTTTTTCTATTCCAAACTTTGGTTTACGTTATCGATGTTTCTGGACGGTTTGTTTATCGACTCTAAAAAAGCGGATAGCAGGACGTACGCTGCCAGTTTGTCGCGTCGTTCCTGTTTTTTCTTTCGAGACAAACCTGCGCCAAGCATCAGTTCATCTGCGAATTTTGAACTGTACCGTTCGTCGTAGAACGCGACCGGGACGTGCGTCAGGTTCTCCAGCCAAGCGCCGAATTCTCGCGCCTGGGCGGATTTAGGGCTTTCGTCTCCGCTGGGATACAGGGGCAAACCGACCACAAAAAGAACGATTCGCTCCTCTCGAACGAAATCGATAAACCATTGACCGTCAAGACGTTCTGACCGCCGGGTCAGATTCTCGTAAGGAGAGGCTAATACTCGATCAAAGTCGGTTATTGCCACGCCAAGGCGGACCGTCCCAAAATCGACAGCCGCTATCTTGCCAGCTGGAAGAGGGTCAGGTATATTCATCTTGCTAAAAATCCGGGTTGAGGGTATAATAATTAGCGATTAGCAATTAGCAATTCGTAATTGATAAGGCAATAGGCAATTAGCAATATTAGCGATTACGCAAGCGGCTAACAAACCCCTTTCGCAACTCGCAATCAGAAACGCTATACAACCATGGATAAAATACCGATTAATATTCTCAAAACAAAGTATAAAAGGCTTTGTTTTATATTTATATTATTAACAATATGCACCGTAACTGCTTTTGGTCAAGGGGGAGCGCCGATGCCGACGGCTCCTTCAGGCATTCAGCCAACTCAACCGGCGAAGACAGACGTTTCAGAACCGTTTACCATTCCTCTTCCCACGATGGGGGGAATGCAATACTGGTCAGACGAGGTTTGGTTTCAGGGCTGGCGAATTCAGCATAACAGTCTTTTCGGGCAATGCCGACTCCTCTCCCCCAACGCAAATCAATACGCTTTCGGTTCTTTTTCCCATTGCAAAGAGCGGTTGGAAACGATTAAACAGGCGCGTCATCTGCCGCCGATGCACGGACGAGCGGTAATTTTGCTTCATGGATTTTTGGGGAACTACAAACTGCTCGATAAAATAGGCGCTCGACTGCGTCAGTCCGGGCGATATGATCAGGTCATTCAAGCCGCCTATCCGTCAACGCAGGGTTCTTTAGAAGCGCACGGCGCCTGGTTGGAACGATTAATTTCATCTCTGGACGGGATTACAACCATTGATTTTGTCGCTCACAGCATGGGCGGGCTGGTCGTTCGATCATACATGTCAGGAAAAGGGAACAAATCCGGATTTCGTCCTGATCCCCGGCGGTTTGGACGCGTCGTTTTTCTCGGAACGCCAAACTACGGAACTTATACAGCTCAATACCATTATCAAACCAACCCTCTGGCAAAAGATTTTGCAGGAGCGTCTTTATACGAAATGGGCGAAGGATGGAAAACATTCTCTCGCGGACTGATTGCCCCGCCCTGCCCTTTTGGCATTATTGCTGGCGGCACGCCTGACGGGAAAGGTCATGCTGGCGGATTGCGCGGCGATGACGACGGCGTGATCGAACTGTCAAGCACAAGACTTTCAGGAGCGGCTGACTTCAAAATGCTTTATTATAAGCATAACGAACTACTTTCCAAACCTGAACCAATAGAAATGGTCAACACGTTTTTGGAATTTGGCTATTTCCTCACGCCTGAACAAATGACCCCGCTGCGTTAAGAGGAGGCTATAAGCAATTAGCGATTAGAGATTCGGAATGCGGAATGCGGAATTACGCAAGCGCCTGCCTACCGCCTCGCTGCCTGCCGCGCGTGTGCGAAGCCGCACAGGCAGAAGGACAAGGTTTTGCTTCCGAAAAAGCTGTTTTCGACGCTATCCGCGTCCAATCAGGAACCGACCTTGTCGGCACGAACCGGCAGGGGCGCCACGCCGCCTCGCATAATCAAGAAATCATTAAAACAATATGGGACGTAAAAAAAGACATTCCGATCCTGCCGACTGGGAAGACGAATTTGACGACGATCTGACGCCGCAAACCGTTAGCAGTTCACCGAAAAACTCGCCGTTGCAAGCTCGAGTAGCCGCGTTATCACAACGTCAAAAAACACAGGAACAAATCGATAACGACGCTAATAAACAGAAGAAGAACGCAAAGCCAGACAAGGAAACAGAGCTAACAAACAAGCCAGATTCCAAAAAAGAGAAACAAAGCAAATCGAAAAGCCCAAATCCCTCTCAACCACAACAACCCGCGCTCCCGCTTTTGATTCGTTTATCCTGTTTGATAACCTGGGCAACCGCACTAACTTTGATAGCAGCATGTTTACTCGGCGCTGTTTTGCTGACAAGAGAACTGTTTAATCCAGACGTCCACTGGCTGCTTCGATGGCTGGTTTACCCTGCGATTATAGCGGCATCGTTCTGGTTTTACCTCGTCCAATTTCAGCATCTGTTTTTGGTTCATCGGTATGCGCGTGAGGCTGTAGCATCCGTTTGGATTTATCTCGGAGCGACCGTGGTTTTCGTTTCAACCGCGGCAGAAACAGCCAGTCTGACTCGCGGACTGGTTAATTGGACGATAATAAAAGTCATCCTCATTAGCGTTGTCGTTTTACTCATCGGCATACTCAATAAAACGATTAACCAATGGCGACAAAATAAATTGATTGATTTGTCTTTGATGGAAAAAGATAGTTTCGTTCCAACTAAACTGTTTTCAAAAGACGCATGGCATAAAAAGCTTTGCGCCCTGCTCTTTTTCATTTTAGTTGTCTACTTGACAACAACCGATTTATACTAACAAAACTGTAAAGCAGACCACTGTTGCAATCAAGACGCAAAACGTCAATTCAGAGGGGATGGCGATAATTCAGACTCATCCCCCCTTTTTCAATCGTGAACGCGTTATGAGAGTTTATCTTCTGCCGCACGAACGACATCCAAAACTTCATCGGGAGACTGAGCCTGACGAAGAATCACCCCCCGTTTAAGATTAAAATTTCACCATTTTTAGTACCAAAAATGATTAATTGTCGTATAAAATTGAGCTAAACTAGACATGTTATCAGAAAGAGATTAGAAATCCTATGTTCAACAAAGCAATTCATTACACACGAGCGTTATCGAAATGGATTAAAGCAGGACGCCCGGTTCGCAGCGAAACAGAGATTGTTCATCTGTTAGAAACTTGTCAATCTTGTGATGACTATAATCCGCAAAATGGCACATGCCTACACTGTGGCTGTCATGTTAATTCTTCTACAATTGCGCCGCTAAATAAAATTGCCATGAGAACAGAACATTGCCCATTAGAGAAATGGTAATGTTATACTATAGAATCAATTTTCCATAATGTATGGCAGCCATGCGGCGATTTTGTTTCGATGGCAAGCTGATAGTCTCCAGGAGACAAAATGACGCTTCGCGTTCGTTCGCTTGCTTTCCACGTAAAGCCAATTGTTTTTCCATTGATTTTATATTTGCACGGACAGGAAGCGTCGCCATGAGAAGAGGCGTTTGTCGCTCCATAAATCCGTATAACTTTCGATACTCGCAAATGAATCCACGATGGCGCATGGGCGTAAATATAATTCTCAGATTCGCCAGGAGAGAAAAATCCCATTGAATTTATACGTAGTTTGTCGAAGCCAGATTCTCCGTCAATAATCTCAAAACCGTCAGATGACGATGGCGATAATTGAAAACATTGCTGAATTGTATCAAAGTACTCTTGTGTGTCTTTTGGAGACAGAGTTAACCCAGTCGGCTGTTTTCTTTCTCGCATTTCCCGTTCCGATTCTGGAGTCCATTCGGTTGTTTCCAGTTTACCGTCCCAAGCGCCGCGTCGTGGAACAAAATAGGCGCGAGATTGAACAGGGACAAATACTTTACGCGTTTGAGCCTCTTCCAGTTTAATAAATAAGGCGCGATCTTCCTGACGGGGATAATTCGGATACCCTCCAAGCTTTCTGAATGTATCAAGGCGAATCGCATGAGCGGCATGAAGAAATTGATATTGCGAATGACAATAAATAGGTGTTCCCTGCCATTTCCATTCGATACAACGAATCGGAGCGATTACGTCAGCATTTTGGGCGCTTTCGGCAAGGGTTCTCAACCAATGCGGGTAATACAAATCATCATCGTCTGCAGGAACATAGAATTCCGATTCTGGAGAAATATACTGCAAAAAGGCGTTTCGCTTTTCTCCAATTGTCGAATACTTTTCCGTTAATGAAATAAGCCGAACTCGATTTTCTTTGTCTTCAAAAGGAACAAACTGTCCCGCATCGTCCAAAATAATCAATTCACGACGATTTATCGGATAATCCTGTTTGAGAAAACAGTCGTAAAATTCTGCCAACAGTTTGGGGCGTTTATATGTTGGACAACAAACAGACAAAAACGGAAGGTCGTTATTATCTACATAACTGCAAATATCGTTCAAAAGAGCGTTTTGATAATATTCTGGCAAATATTCTTTTACAAAAGCTTTCATCTGAGTTATTCGGTATTCATAACTTGTTGCTGCATAATGACGGATGTATTGCCCATAAACTGCGTTCATCAGATAATACTCTTTCGTTAATTTAATACGTTGAGCATATTTGGGATATAGAACATGTATAAGCGCTGGCTGGTCAGCCAAATGAGGGCATTCGTTTTTCCATAAATCGTGGAATTTCGACGATTCATTCCATTCGGAATAGAAACTGCGAGTGAAATCGTTTACTTTAAGCAAAACGACTCCGCTGTTAGGCGTGGAAGAAGAATAACGTTTAGACTCCTGTAATATATCCACTGCAAAGAGCAAATCCTTTTGAATTCCGTCTTCCCAGAGCAACGGAATTAATTCTTTTTCTATTGTCAAGGACATAGAATAGAAATGAGCGTCTCCGTCCAAAAACAAAACGTAATCGTAATCGCAATTTTGCAAGAAACGCTCCATTGCTTCAATTTTATGCCAGTTTATATGACGGTCTTCTCGCGGTTTTTCAGTTAAGAATATATAATCGTACCCATGCAGAGAACAATAATAACGATTTATTACCTGAGAATAAGCATAATACAGATTATTTCCGTACATGTACTGAACGACTGCTATTTTCATAATGTGTAAATCTGCCTGTTGCTAATAATGGCATTGTTCAGGATTGATGAATTTACAAATGTCTTGCCCCCTATTGTCGCTCGGAACTGGCAAATTCAAAAAGACAGCTATTTCCTTTAATAGTCGAGTGGGGTCATGAATCAATTCTCCAAAATCCACGTTCAGAACAGGCGACGACGTCCTGCTCAAAAACGCCTCTTTCCCCTCCCATAAAAATCGTTGGTGATCTGCAAGCAATTCTAAAGGATAAGAATTGCCCATTCTGCGTTTTAAACCGGCAATTGACTTCTCAAGCGGTCGACTGCAGTGAACAATACGCAACCGTTCAGGTTCTTCTGATGGCAAAGCGTCCGTCATTTGACACCAAAATGGAAACTTGATTCCGACATAATGTTGGGCTGAGGAAGATAAACGATGGCGCTCAAGCCACAACTTCATTTTTTCCATTGCCCATTGTTTACCGGGTGCAAACCCTTTAAACGGGAAACGCAAAACCTCTTCACAAAGGGAACGCATTCGAGGTTCTTCGTAAGCGGTTCCCCATGGTCCCATGCCCAAATCCTCGCCGAAATAAACGCCTAATTCGTGCAATAACCGGGCAATAACTGTACTTCCACTATTGTGAAGCCCCAAAACCAGTAGCAAATCTTTTGTTTTACCCCCACGAACGCAACGGTCATCCCACCACCTTTCTTCAACCTTTTGAGCCGAAATTTCACTTGTTCCCGCTGACTGACCTGCCAGCCATACAGAAGGAGAGTATATTCCGCCGGGACGCATTTCCGTCAACTGACCAATTCGATGGTCAATGTGATGACAACCGGCGCCCGCTTTATCGAACATACGCCAGCCAAAAGGATGTTGCGCCTGTTCCATTTCGCTAAATACAGGCAATTCCAATAGCCAGCGGTATAATTTCCGCATGAATTTTTGACCGCGTAATGCGTAAGCGTGTGTGCGATTAACGTTATATGGAATAGAAACCCATTCATTTACCGGTTTAGGCGGATTCACATCCATTTTCAAATGCTGACCGCCCAGATATGCCAGTCCCCAGTCGTCTGGCAAATGTTCTAAATACGCTTTAACCTTTTCCGCAAAGTCTTTTACGAAAATAACGTCGTCTTCCAATATCAAAATTGGCGAAGTATTACTGTTCAAACATCGTTCTAAAATGGTTAAATGCGATCGATAACACCCCCACGCTCCACCACCAACCTTCCACCAGTCTGGAACGCCAACTGTATCGCCATGCACCGCTTGAAAGAAATCGACTTTGCAAAAAGGCCAGTCTATTTCATTCAAATGAGCAAGCAATCGCGAGCGTCGTCGTTTACCTGCTTCGTTATCCAATGAAATAACAAAAACCTGTTTAAAAAATTCTTTCATTGGTTATTCCATATAAAAGAATATAATATACCAAAAGTCCGACATTTGAAAGCCCGTTAATATTGTAGACCGTTGAAATACGGCAAACCGCCGTATCAACGCCCGTTCCAACGTCAGTAACTCTATCGTGAATCATGCGTCCAAGGTTATCGTAGTCGTACTGATGAACAGTTCCGTTCTGGTCGCGTTTCCAAACTCGTTCGCCTAATCTATTATACTGATATTCT
>JAZQDP010000270.1:0-2596 GCA_045546875.1 Thermoguttaceae bacterium
ACGCAAATATTTTGACACGTATCTTTTTGCCGTATTTTCGGTTTTAATCAGCATTTCATAGGACTTGATGTTCATATAAGTATTATACATCAGTCCAGAAAACAATCAATTACCTAAACTTTTATAAATATTAATAGCAAAAATACCCTGTTTCGGCAATAGTAGTTTCAAGGGATTATATATGGGGAAAATATACAGAAGGCAGTTGAATTGGATAGTTATTTGATAATATAGATTCTTTTCAGGTGCGGATTTGTCGAAATATCCTTAAACTTTTATCATCTTATCTATTTTATTTAACCATAATATTTCGTATAACTATAACGTTCGGAAACTTTGTCAGAATGAGTCTAATCCTTCTTAAGTGAAGAGTCGTTAATTACCGATAGTTCAATTGTAAATGAACGCTTATAGCGCTAATCCAGGGCAAAATAAGGGTTATGTTTACACAATGGGTATGTGATTTTTGTATAAAACGGATTTTATACAAAACATGTAACGTGAAATTCAATCGCAATAACGCCAAACGTTTTTTCCATCCTCCTGAAAAAGGGGTTTTTCTTGAGTTGGAAACGTTTGCTTGATTCGTGTAACGTTTAGCGACATTTTTGTCATTGATAGAAAGATAATCAAGGCAATTTTGGTTTTGACGATGAATTTCAACTCGAATTGTCTATTTCCGCAATTCGTTTTAAGTTCTACAAGGAGATTTTTCAATGAGAAAGTCATTTTTGTTTATTTTAGCTCTAGGGATAATTTCTCTATGGGCTAATACGTACGCCGCAGATTGTAACGTTGCCGCGCCAGCTTGTGGATGTGCGAAATGCGGAAACGCTTTTTCCAATTTATTTGATTGCAATAAAGCCTGTGTAACGCCTCAACCGAGCTGCTCGACTTGCGGCAATACGATTAGCTCTTGCTGCTGCCAGAAAGTTGGTTGCCAACCGTGCTCACGACCGTGCCTAAATCCTTTGTTCCAGCCTCGTACGACGTATGAAGCTCCTGCCTGCAAAGGAAGCTGGTATCCGGGCAAAAACCTGTATTTGCTCAATTGCATTTTTGGTCCCAGCCCCTGCGCTAATCCATGCGCTCCTGTTTGTGCGACACCCGCCCCGGCTTGTGGTTGCGCTGCTCCGGCTTGCGTAAAGCCCTGCGCTACTGTACAGCCGTGCGCTGCCAGTCCGTGCGCTGTTGGGAATCGTTGTGGACAATTAAGCTGCGGTTTCTGTGGCGCGAAAGCCGCCTGCGCTCCCGTTGCTTGTGCTCCTGCTTGCGCTCCAGTTGGCGCTGCCCCGATTGCAGCTGTCCCCACGCCTGCAGAACCCGCTCCAGCCGATCCGGCTGCTCCCGAAGCTGTTGCCGCTGCTGAACCGCTTCCAGAACCGGTAGACGCTCCGGCTGTTGAACCAGTTGCCAACGTACCCGTTGCGCCGATGGTTCCGGTAGCTGCGTGCATGCCCGCATCCAATTGCGCTCCCGCTGGTTGTGGTCCTTGCTCTGCTGGAAATCGTTGCGGTCAATTAAGCTGCGGTTTCTGTGGCGCGAAAGCTGCCTGCGCTCCCGCCGCTTGCGCTCCTGCCTGCGCTCCGGTTGTTGCAGCCGTTGCCCCAGTGTCTTGCGCTCCAGTTGCTTGCGCTGCCCCAGCAACATGCGCTCCAGCGTCCTGCGCTCCAGCTACTTGCGCCGCTCCTGCAACATGCGCTCCAGCGTCCTGCCAACCCGCTCCTTCTTGTGGTTGCGGCGCCCCAGCGTGCAATACGTGCAATCCATGCGCTCCGGTTTTACGCTGCGAAATCGACTGCGGAATTGTTGGTGAGTGGTATCCAGGAAAAAATGTTGTCGATACGTTCCGATGCATGGCAGCCTCTCGACGTTTAGATGCCGCTTGCAATGAGATTTGCAATTCATGCGTTAAGACAACCTGCATGCCAGCTGCAAATTGCGCGCCGGTTTGCAATCCCTGCGCTCCCAAATGCAATCCTTGCGTTCCCGTAGCAACCTGCGAAGCGCCTCGATCAACCTGCTGCGAATTCCGTCCCTTTGGCGGTCTGTTTGCGGACTTGTTTGCCTGCCATTGCTTCGATTGCAACCCTTGCGCTCCCAAATGCAACCCTTGCGTTCCCAAATGCAACCCTTGCGTTCCCAAATGCGCGCCGGTTTGCAACCCCTGCGCTCCTAAATGCAATCCCTGCGCTCCGAAATTTGCGCCAGTTTGCTCAGCGCCAGCTGGTTGCGCTCCAGCCGCTACGATTGCTTGCGCTCCAGCTCCGGCAATTGCCCCAGCTGCAGCTCCAACAGTAGCTCCAGTTGCAAATCCTGAAACGACTGCTCCGGCTGTAGTTCCAGAAGCTGTTCCTGAAAAGGGCGTTCTTCCCCCGCCGTCAGAAGAAAATAATGCTAAATCCATTTTGACGCCATCGGATATGTATCAGACAACGGCTTCTATTCACAACTAGTTGAATTGACTACGTGAGAAAAAATTAAAAAGTCATTGAACAGGGAATCAAATATTTGGTTCCCTGTTTTTGTGTATAATTGCCATTTTAGGCAGTAGGGAAATTAAGCCTCTAGCTGCTAGCTTCTAGCTATTAGCTTG
>JAZQDP010000271.1:0-4312 GCA_045546875.1 Thermoguttaceae bacterium
AACCAAGCTAGCGGCTAGCAGCTAGGAGCTAACAGCTTATTTCCGGGAAATTTCAAGTAGAATAAGTATAACAAGAATCTGTACTCCAGTTTTTTTAACCTTTAACCTTCATGGAGAATTTAATGGCAACGGGATTTGGAATTATCGGCTGCGGCATGATAGCAGGTTTTCACGCTAAAGCAATTGCCTCTTTACGGAACGCGAAATTGGTCGCGTGTTACGACACGTTCCCCGCGGCGGCGGATCGTCTTGCCGCTCAAACCGGCTGCAAAGCGTATCACGACCTCAATCAGATGCTCAGCGACCCGGCGGTGGAAGTCGTAACAATTGGCACGCCGTCCGGCGCTCACCGCGATCCAGCCGTTCTGGCGGCGCGCGCAGGAAAGCACGTTATTGTTGAAAAGCCGTTGGAAATCACGCTCAAAAAATGCGATGAAATCATTGCTGAGTGCGAAAAAGCCGGCGTTGTTTTGGGAACCATTTTTCCGTCCCGATTCCACTACGCCAGCGTTCAGATGAAAAAAGCCATCGAATCCGGTCGTTTTGGCAAACTGACCATGGGCGACGCATACGTCAAATGGTTCCGTCCTCAAAGCTATTACGATTCCGGCGCCTGGCGCGGAACGTGGGCGCTTGACGGCGGCGGAGCGCTGATGAATCAGGCTATTCATTCTGTCGATTTGTTGTCATGGCTTATGGGTCCGGTTGTCGAAATTCGCGCTCAATGGGGGCTTATCGACCATACCAACATTGAAGTTGAAGACACAGCCGTGGCAACGCTTCGTTTTGCCAACGGCGCTTTGGGCGTGATTGAAGCCTCGACGGCAACCTATCCCGGCTCGTTAAAGAAAATCGAAATCTCCGGGTCTGCCGGCTCCGCGACGCTGGAAGAGGAAGATTTGATTCGCTGGGAATTCGCCAAGGCGAAAGCCTGCGATAAAGCGATCCTTGAAGGCATGGCTTCCAAAAAGAGTTCCGGCGGCGGCGCGGCTGACCCGGCGGCTATTGGCTTCCAGGGGCACGCAAAGCTCTTTGCCGACGTTCTCAAGGCGATTAAAACCGGTGGAAAACCCGCTATCGACGGCGTCGAGGGCAGACGCGCAACTGAAATCATCCTGGGTATTTATCAGTCCGCTGAATCCGGAAAGCCGGTTCAGCTGCCGTTGTTAAAAGACCCGGCTCTCAAAGCAAGAAAGAACGGAACGGTTGCACAGTAACCGTCCGCTGACCGTTTACGTCAACTGCGTATTGTCATGACATCGTTATTTTCAGAATCCGAATCGGAAAATCGAGCCAAGGCTCTGCCGTTAGCGGCTCGAATGCGCCCGCGATCTCTGGCGGAATTCGTCGGGCAGGAGTCCTTTCTGGGCGAAGGGAAACTCCTGCGTCGGCTGATTCTGGCTGACCGGGTGGGGTCTGTCATCTTTTTCGGTCCTCCCGGCACCGGAAAAACAACGCTGTCTCAGCTGTTGGCGTCTGAAACGAACTGTCATTTTCAGCAGATTTCTGCCGTTACGTCCGGGGCAAAAGAACTGCGGGACGTTCTTTCTCACGCCTACGATTTGTTAAGTCAAGACGGGAAAAGAACGCTCCTGTTTGTGGACGAAATTCATCGATTTAACAAATCGCAACAGGACATTCTTTTGCCGGACGTCGAAAACGGCATCGTAACTCTGGTTGGCGCCACGACAGAAAACCCCTATTTTACGGTCAATAACGCCTTGCTTAGCCGCAGTCAAATTTTCCAGTTTCAACCTCTAACCAACGAGAATATTAAAACCATTCTCAACCGGGCGATTGAAGATAAAGAGCGCGGACTGGGGAATTGGAACGTTCATCTGCATGACGACGCAGCCGAATACCTGGCGGAGATTTCCGAAGGCGACGCCCGGCGCGCGTTATCCGCTTTGGAAATCGGCGTTTTGTCAACCATGACAGACCCGATTGAATTCACGCGAGAACTGGCGGCGGAATCGATGCAGCGCAAGGCAGTTCAATACGACCGCGACGGCGACCAGCATTACGACACCATTTCCGCTCTGATTAAATCCGTCAGAGGTTCAGACGCGGACGCCGCTATTTACTGGCTGGCGAAAATGCTCGAAGGCGGCGAAGATTTTCGATTTCTTACAAGACGATTAATCATTCTGGCAAGCGAAGACATCGGCAACGCCGACCCGTACGCGCTCCAAATGGCGGTGGCGTGCTCTCAGGCGTGCGAACAAATCGGGTTGCCGGAAGCGCAGCTGGTTTTAGCGCAAACGACAATTTATCTTGCCTTGGCGCCAAAGTCCAATTCTGCTACGATGGCAATTTCTGCCGCCCGGCAGGACGTGCAATCTGGAAGAACGCTTCCCGTCCCCAAACATCTGCGCGACGGTCATTACAGCGGCGCGAAAAAAATGGGAAACGCTATCGGGTACAAATACGCGCACAACGCCCCGGACGGCATTGCGGAACAGGATTATCTGGGCGTCGATAAAGAATACTACATTCCTACCGACCGGGGTTACGAAAAGCAAATGGCGGCTCGGCTGGAATTCATAAGAAAAAGATTGAGAGGGGAAGAATAAATCTCTTTCCTGAAAAGCAAAGGGCTGGGGAATGCGCAGCGCCTATTTCTAATTCCCATATTTACATATTATAAAAATGTGGTAAAATAGCCTATAAATAGCGCGTGGGATTTTATTTCTTCGCGACTGCAACTACAAACGTCAAACGTTTATTTAACCATATTATTATCTTAATCTTAAACAATGATCGACCTTTTTTCCGAATTACAGTGGCGCGGTCAAGTCAACCAGACGACCGACGACGAAAACCTGCCGAAATTTTTAATGGAAGGACCGAAAACGGTTTACGCCGGATTCGACCCAACAGCCGATTCGCTTCATATTGGGCATTTAATCGCCCTGACGTTCCTGCGCCGATTCCAGCGCGCCGGGCATAAACCGCTGGCTCTGGTCGGCGGCGCCACCGGCATGATCGGCGACCCGTCCGGGAAAAGCGCCGAACGAAACCTGCTTTCGCCGGAGCAAATCGAACATAACGTCGAATGCATCAAAAAGCAGATGACTCGGTTCCTCGATTTCGATTCCCCGTCCAACAAGGCGCAGATCGTCAATAACTTTGACTGGATGGGCAAGTTTACGTATCTGGAATTCCTCCGCGACGTCGGCAAGATGTTTTCCGTCAACGTTATGCTGGGAAAAGACTCCGTTAAAAAGAGAATCGAGTCCGATTCCGGAATCAGCTATACGGAATTCTCGTACATGCTCATTCAATCCTACGACTTTGTGCATCTTTACGATACATACGGCTGTCAGCTTCAAATCGGCGGTTCGGATCAGTGGGGCAACATTTCAACCGGGTGCGAATTGGGGCGTCGCATGCGCGGGGCGCAGTTCTACGGCTTGACCTGCCCTCTGCTGACCAAGTCCGACGGCACGAAGATGGGCAAGTCCGAAGGCGGCGCGCTGTGGCTCGACGCCAATCGGACGTCTCCGTACCAATTCTATCAGTACTGGATTAACATCGAAGACGCCGACGTTGCCAAGGTTCTCAAGCTTTTCTCCGACGATTCCGAGTCGGAAGTCAACGCTTTGATTGAAGCTCACATGGCAGACCCCGGCAAACGTCTGGGACAGAAAGAAGCCGCTCGAGTTATTACCAAACTCGTCCACGGCGACGCTGGGCTGAATCAGGCGCTTGCCGCAACCGATATCTTCTTCGGCGCAGAAATTGAACATCTGTCCGACTCCGACCTGACAGCAATTTTTGCGGACGTTCCCGGCGCTGAAATCACCGCAGACGAACTCTCCGCCGGCATCGGCATTTTAGACGCGTTCGTCAAATGCTCGCTGGCGAAAAGCAAGGGCGAAGCCCGAAGAACGGTCGAACAGGGCGGCGCGTACGTCAACAACCGCCGCGTAACAGATCCGCAGATGGTTCTCAACGAATCCAACCTCGCGTCCGAGACAACCATCGTTCTCCGCAGCGGTAAAAAGAAATACGCACTGCTGAGAAAGCAGGCGTAACAGCCGTTACACGTTGAAAACACTTTCAAACAAAAGTCCAAAATATGATGGAAAATCCTAAACTGACGAACGACATTGTTTTCAGTTTTTTGATGGCGAGTTCCGATTCCGAACCAGCTCTGCAATCGTTTATCAACGCTACGTTGACCGACGTTGGGCGTCCGCTGATAAAATCGGTTACGATTCACAGCCCCTTTACACTCAACACGCTGCAATCTGGCAAGGTGGGCGTGTTGGATGTTAAAGCGCAGGGACAGGATGGACGGTATTTCGAC
>JAZQDP010000272.1:0-13122 GCA_045546875.1 Thermoguttaceae bacterium
GCCATGTCGTTCTGTGAGCCAAGGAGTTGGGTCTAGTCATTGTCTTCCTAAGACCGCTTGGCCTCCGACTTATTTCTGTAACAACTTCAGCGCCGCCCGGTCGAGCTGATGTCCGGCGACGGTTTCGTACTGAACGTCTTCGCGCTGAGAATCGAGGATTCCGAAGGTTCCCCGCAGATTCCACATCGCCCAGCCCCAGCCCTGCGTTTTCCAGTTGGCGAGCATGTCTTCCAGCCAACGGAGAACGGTGTTGTGAGGCGTTTTGTTATACGCGCCGAACTCGCCGACCATGACGCATTTGCCGAACGGACGCAGCTGTTCCCACGGCAGAATCGTTTCCTGATAGAGCCATTGCCGACCGGAAATCCCGCCGTTGGCGAACTCGTAACGACCGTTGTCTGTACGCTGCCAGAGCAATTGCCCCGGCTGAATATTCCAGCCCATCTCCGTGGCAATCGATTCTTCCGTTTCTCCCTCGACTTTCAGACCAAGCTCTTTGAAGAAAATCCAGTCTCCGCCGGTCATGTTGACTGTTACTTTTTTCGTTCCCGCGGGAATGTCGGCAAAGACGTCCAAGTCGTAGTAGTTTTGATAACATCCGCCCCATTCCGGTCGATGAACGACTTGCGACCATTCGCCTTCGCCCGGTCCGGGCACAAACGAGCGCTTGAGAACCGTCTTGGCGTCCGCTTTGACTTCAATATTAGCGGCGGAGGAAACCTGCCCGACTTTCAGACGCAGAGTCGCTTTTTTCGGGAAATCCCCGTCGATAGTCAACGGTTGTTTGGCTTTGTCGTCGATGCCGTTTTTATTGGGCGAATAGAGCGTTCCGTAGGCGTTCAGCCCCGGCCATTGCGGTTTCGCCCAATTATCAGAGCCTCCGACCCAGCTGGCTTTGTAATGACTGACCGTCATGGGCTTGTACCCTCGGGTTGCCTGAGCGACTTTTAATTCCGTCAGTTCCATAACCGGACGCACGCCCCAGGACATCCCGTCACAGATAATCAGCCGCTGCGGATCGATCTCCCGAATGGCGGAGACGAGACGTCGATGAACTTTCATAAACGGTTTCAGATCAACGTTTGCCGGTTCATTGAACAGATTGAAACTCAGCTGGCTGGATGGCACGCCGGCGTATCGTTTAGCGAACGTCGACCAGTGCAGCGTGCAGACGTCAAGGGCATCGTCGTCCGTCCAGACCGGTTTCTCTTCCTTCGGCGAGGCGACTGTGTATCCCGGCGCCCGGTGCATGTTGATCAAAACGTGAATCCCGTACTTGCGGCCGTATTCCAGCGCTTTGTCGATTCGTTTGAGCGCCGACTCGTCGATTTTGCGCCAGTCTTTGTCGATAATCCAGTTCCGATAGTCCATCGGAAGCCGGACGAAATTGAACCCCCAGTCGTGCATCATGCGGAAATCGTCTTCCACAAAATCCTTGTTTTGCCACGGGTTCATGAACATTTCCAACAGATTGAACCCGTGCCAGGCGGGCAGATTATTCCAGCTTGCGTCTGGCAGAGCAGGGGTGCCCGCTCCGGCGGCTAAGAGATTCAAAGGGAACGACAAGCCCGCGGCTAACGCAGCGGCGCCAGTCTTTAACACGTCTCGACGGGATAGCTTTTTCATGACGGCTCCTTTCAGAAAGGGAAAACTACCATACGATTGATGAATTATTCTATTCCAATTTTCATTTTATTTTAACAAGGTTTGAATTGAAATACAACCCGGGACGGCGCTTTTCAACAAAATATAGTATTAAACAGGTTATAAAATGGCATCAACCCTGTTGCTTTTCACTTTCAAATAGTTTATAGTATTATAAACATATTTAGTAATGTTGACTAATGTAATGAAGAATGTTAAAATTTGTAAATTATTCTCAGGGAATATGATTAACGCCATAAAAGAACTGTATAATTCTGGAATGTCGTACATGATGGAGCAGCGTTTTTCCGAGGCGGAAGCGGCGTTTCAGGAAGTCTTGGCAAACTTGCAGAAACGGAATGAGGAAAAACCGGGCGAGTACGACGGCTTGATCGCCAGGACGAAGAATAGACTGGGATTTTTGTATTCCCAAATGGAACGCATTTCCGAAGCGGAATCCTATATGACAGAAGCAAGAGAAATCTATCGGCGATTGGTTGGCGAGAATCCAGACGCTTATAATGATGAGTTCTCGGAAGATCTCATCAATCTGGGGAGGCTGTATCTGAACACAGAACGCTATTCAGAATCGGAAGCAAGTTTTCTTGAATCCCTTACGGTTTTACAGGATAAGAACAATACGGCTTTTGTTCGTCTAAATTTGTGCGATTTGTATGTCAAAACAAACAGATATTCTCAAGCCGAGGAGAATTATAACGAGGCGTTGAAGATTTATCGTCTCTTGGCGGTTGAAGAGCCAGAGGAATATAATCACTGCGTTTTGCAAACGTTAGAGTATTTGGCAAGACTGCATTTGAAACAGAATCGTTTTTCAGAAGCAGAGGCGAAGTTGAATGAAGCCGTAAATATTTGTCGAAGTCTGAGCGAATCAGAGGATTCTCTGGAAAGTATTGGAGGGATTAAGCATTCTATAGCGTATATTTATATGGAATCTCTCCACGATTATTCACGCGCCAAGCAATTATTGCTGGAGTCGCTGAGCATCTACGAAAAACTCCATGAACGTCATTCTGAAGAAATAATTAATTATAGCGACTCTCTTAATGCTATTAAAAGCGCATTGAGTTACCTGGAAGAAGAGGAAAACGGTTCTTCAAATAAAGACTAATCGGGAAGTTTGATGAACTTCATGTTTGCGCCGTAGCGGGTTCCTGCCGCGGCGTAGAGGGTTCCGTCGAAGAAGCTGATTCCCGACCAGACGGAGTTGACGTCCTGAGAGCCGAAGACGCTTTGCGACGGCGTGAAAACGCTGCGTGACAGATCCTTAACGTCTGTTCCGTCTGAAAGAATCGTTTTCATGACGCTGGTTCTGTCGCCTTTAACGGGGGAGTCCTCGTCCGTCTGGAAACTGACGACCAGCTGACCGTTGGGCAGCTCGACAACGCCCGGCGCGGACGCCTTGGACCCCTTCGTAGTCGGGCGATAGATCTCAACCGGCTCTGACCAGCTTTTCCCGTCTGTAGAGTAAATCAGATTGATAACAAACGGGAATCCATCTTTGGCTTTCTGCGTTCCTTCGATAATACAGACGTATTCCCCGTTTTTCAGCTGCGTCCAGACGGGCATGCCGTCGCGGGAACGGTGTTTGTTCCCGTCGGAGACGACGGTTCTGTTCGTCCATTGGGAGCCGTCCCAGACTTTGTACTCTATATTCTGATAATTAGAATGCATAACAGACGCAGCATCGTTGGCGTAGAAGCAGGTGAGCTTCCCGTTGAGCGTTCCCAAGTACGGTTCCCAAATGCCGCCGCGGGATTCCCAGTATTGAGCAACGGTGGAATGATGCGTCCAGGTTTGCCCTTCGTCCTGCGAAACGCTGACTTGCAGCGACGTATAAAACCCTTTCGACTCGTTCCCGATGGCGCGATAGGAGAGATACAGCGTTTTACCGTCGCGATAAAAGTTGACGTTGGCGCAGCGCTTGTCTGGACGAAACGACGCCTGAACCGGTTCCGTCCACGTCTTGCCGTTGTCGGAACTGGCAAGCGTCTTGATTCCGCCGCCCGTTTCTATTCCCGCCAGAATCCGCCCTTCTGCCAGTCGGCAAATTCTCGGAGCGTATCCTCGAGAAGAAATCAGCCGCGCCGTTCCGTCTGACCATGAAAAGGAAATGTTCTTTGATGTTTTTGCCGCTGAGTTCTCCTCTGAAAACACAGTCGAGTTTAAACTGACAGTACAGAGAAAAGCGGTTGTCAGAAAAATGATTGAACACGGTTTGCTTGTCATGGCGGGGAGGGGAAGGTAGGAGGATTTTAAAAAAATTGAGAATCAAAAGCAATAAAAAAGGCCGTCTTTGTTTAAGACGACCTTTTGTTTGATGAAACTGTTATTTCCAGGTTCTTTCGATAAACGTTGTGTCGCCGATTGCGTTGACGAACGTCTCGTGGTTGAGAATTTCAAGGTGCCGGGGAATGGTCGTTTTGACGCCCTGAATGTTAAGCTCTGACAGAGCGCGTTTCATTCTGGCGATTGCCTCAGCGCGCGTGGCGCCTTTAACCAGCAGTTTACCAATCATGGAGTCATACCACGGTGAAACAGTATACCCAGCATGAACATGTGAATCCCAGCGAACGCCATATCCTCCCGGCGGGAAGAAATGCGTGATCGTACCGGGGCAGGGGCGGAAGTTCGCGTCTGGATCCTCGGCATTGATTCGACATTCAATAACGTGTCCGGTCGATTTAATATCCTTTTGCGTAAAGGGAAGTTTCTCGCCGGCAGCGACAAGAATCTGGGTTTTAATCAGGTCGATGCCGGTGAGCATTTCTGTAACGGTGTGTTCAACCTGAATTCGAGCGTTGAGTTCGATAAAATAGAAATCTCCCGATTTATCGACGATGAATTCTATTGTACCTGCGTTTGTGTATCCAGCCTGTTTAACCAGTCTGACCGCTGCTTCGCACATCGCTTTACGGGTTGATTCCGGAATATGGGGCGAGGGGGTTTCCTCAATAAGCTTTTGATGACGACGCTGCATGGTGCAGTCGCGTTCATAAAGGTGAACGACGTTGCCGAAATTGTCCGCCATGAGCTGGACTTCAACGTGACGCGGATTTTCGATGTATTTTTCGATATATACGTCTCCGTTGCCGAACGCCGCAGCCGCTTCGGTTTTTGCCTGATTGAACCCGGTAATGAGCTGTTCGTCGTCTCTGGCGACGCGCATGCCTCGTCCACCTCCGCCGGCGGTTGCTTTAATAAGAACCGGGTATCCAAATTGTTGGGCAATTTGTCTAGCTTCGTTTTCGTCTGAGATTAAACCTTCGCTACCAGGGACTGTTGGAACTTTAGCAGATTTGGCAATTTGACGGGCTGTGTTTTTATCGCCCAACATAGCCATTGCTTCGTGAGTTGGTCCAATAAACTCAAATTTACACGAACGGCAAATCTCTGCAAAAGACGCATTTTCTGCAAGAAAACCATAACCGGGATGGATTGCCTGACTTGAACTGATTTCTGCCGCTGAAATAATGCGATTGACTTTCAAATAGCTATCATGCGCCTTGGCAGGACCAATGCAGTAGGCTTCATCGGCATAACGCAGATATTCTGCCCCGCGATCAGCTTCGCTAAACACAGCAACGGAGCGAATGCCCATATCTCGGCAAGCGCGAAAGATTCTCAGTGCGATTTCGCCTCGGTTGGCGACTAGTATTTTATCAAACATGGAATATGGCGCCAAAGGTTGGCTTTAGCGCATGGTGAAAAGTTGTTATGATCTGAACTTCTAGCTTCTAGCTTGATGTTAGGGGGCTTCTGCGTTTACCTTTTAATATTGGAAGCAGATTAAACAAGCTAGCAGCTAATAGCTAGCAGCTAGTAGCTAATACTGCTATCCGCGAGTGTCGATTTTGAACAATGGCTGTCCAAATTCAACCGGGGCGCCGTTTTCGACCAAGACGGCTACAACGCGACCAGAGACTTCAATAGGAATCTGGTTCATAACCTTCATTGCTTCGATAATGCATGCGGTTTTGCCGATAATTGCCGTGTCGCCAACTTTCAAATAGGGCGCTGCATTGGGGTTTGACGCTGCATAGAAAGTGCCAACCATGGGGCTATTGATTGTTTTTATAGCCGGATCGTCTTTGGCTTCTGCTGGCGCGGAAGCGGGGGTTGCAGGGGCTGACGCCGGAGCAGGGGCGGGAGCTGGCGCCTGTTGAATGGTTGCAACTGGAGCCGACTGAAGAATGGTAGGTTCTCCGCCTCGCTTGAGTTTGAGCTGTTTGTCCCCTTGATGAATTTCAAGTTCGTTTAACTCATATTGTTGCATAAGGGATAGAAGTCTATCCAAATTTTCTGCGTCAAAAATGTTTACATTAGGATTTGCCATAAAAGTTTCCTTGTGTTTTAACAACGTTAATTATATACCATATCTTCCAACCGGTTCGATAGGGCAGAAGTCAATACTTCACAACCGTTTTTTGTAACCAGGATGTCGTCTTCGATTCTTATTCCGCCCCAACCTTCGAGGTAAATGCCCGGTTCGACCGTGATTACCATGCCGGGACTGAGAATTGTGTCGTCTTTGGGCGAGAACGATGGGGATTCGTGAATGTCCAGTCCAACGCTATGTCCCAAACCGTGCCCGAAGTATTTTCCGTACCCGGCTTTGGCGATGAAATCACGAGCGACAGCGTCAATCTCACTGCATTTGACACCCGGTTTGATAGCTTCGATTGCCGCAGCTTGAGCGCCGTATACGATAGAATAAATCTTTTTGAATTTAGGAGACAGCTTGCCTGTTATGGACGAGCGTGTTAAGTCGGACTTGTACCCGTTGACGTCTGCGCCCCAGTCGATTAAAAGCTGGTCTGAATCCTCAATTCGAGAAGCGCCGGGAACGGCGTGAGGCAAAGCCGCGCGCGGTCCAACTCCAACGATGGACGGGAACGCCGCCTTGCGGGCGCCGAGCTTTCGCATGGTATATTCCAGCTCCAGAGCTGCGTCCTGTTCTGTCATTTTGGGAGTAAGAGTTGCAATCAAAGCTCGGTACGCCTTTTGAGCAACGACTACCGCTTGACGAATCTGTTCCAGCTCGAATTTGTCTTTTACAGCGCGAAGCTGTTCCACCATACCGGAAACGGGAACGACTTCAATATCGAATTCAGACAATTTCTGCTGATAAACCATGAACGTTGAGAACGTCATGCCATCGCCTTCAATACCCAAGCGGAACTTTTTGTTCTCTC
The DNA here is from genome assembly GCA_045546875.1 of Thermoguttaceae bacterium. GTDB lineage: Bacteria > Planctomycetota > Planctomycetia > Pirellulales > Thermoguttaceae > RUG11551. Next base: position 6,858 of record JAZQDP010000272.1, read on the forward strand.
CGGAATGGTTGGCAATCGCCTGACGAACGAGCGACAAAAGACTGGTTTTGTTGTCGCGAATTATAGCTGGAATTTCTGGCGCTTCTTCTGAAAGTTGAATGGTGTATCGTGAATCGCTCAGCAAATACGCCTTGTCTGGAAAGACCAACGCCTCGGTACTGTCGCCGGTAAATCCTGATAAATAGGTTACGTTTGGTTCTTTGACGACCAGTAACGCGTCAGCCTTAAAAGAAGCGGCGCCGATTTTTTTTTGTAAACGCGATAAACGCGCTTGTGTGTATTCTGACATAATATATTATCTTTTAACTGCTGTTGGCATTATATCTTATCGCCAAATCTGAATAAAATCTATAATTCTATCCTCTATAATTATACCAAAAAAATTTTTTTCTGCAAGACGTATAATTCAGGAATATTTGAAGCCAACAGGCAAGAGGCAGTGGACGGTAGTGGAGAGTAAGTTCAAAGCGACCAACTGGACTGGTAGTTAAAGCTATTTTGACAGAGTATAATGTGAGACGATGGTGAAAATGATTCGGAAATTAAACTGTAGCCTGTCTGTAGTTGATTCGTAAAAACTGATATTGCAATGCTGAGATTAAAATGATATAGTACATTTATAGGAAATTTTGTGAATTTTAATTTAAACAATACTTTTATCAAGTGTAGGCGTATATGATAACAGCAGATTTATACGACTTAATAGTTCTGATTTTGGTGATAGTTTTTGCCGTTCGCGGCTACCAAAAGGGATTGGTGAATCAGTTAGGGGCGTTGATCGCGCTTATTGTAGGGAGCATTATTTCGGTGCGTTATACCCCTTCGATATCCGATTTTATGCCGGGGAGCGGTAACACACAGGCGGCTGTAGCGTTTATTGTTATTGTTCTTGTTGCGACGTTGGTTGTATGGAATATCGTCAATGCGCTTGCGAAACTGGTTTCCAAACTCAAGCTCAATTCCTGGAATAATCAAATGGGAATGCTTTTTGGCGTTGTCAACGGCATTATTATGTCGATGATTTTGACCTTTTTATTGCTTGTCTTTGCCGTGCCTCAAGCTGTGGAAAACGAAGATGGAACATATAAACAGGTTACGTATGAAAAAGATAAATCTTTTATTATGAAATCCAAGTTGGGACCGTATTTGACATCCGCCACGCTGACTACAATAGACCATCTTCCGCAGGGAGGGGACTGCCGTTTTTATAATTATTTACGTGAGATGCTCGTAACTCGAGCGGAGGAAATTAAAGAGAGCAATCCCGATTTGCCCCAATCGTATGAAACCAATCCCGTCAGTACTTACGAATCGGGGTATAATAATCGCCCGAATGATCGTCAATATCGTCTGGAAAATAACGACAGACGTTATACGCATCCGTCAGAACGTCAAGAATATTCTAATCCGGACTATAGTCGCAACCCGGATTATGGACGAAATCCCGACTATGAACGAAATCCTGGATACGAATCCCATCCGGGATATCAACGCAATCCAGATTATGGTCGTAGTCATGGTTATCCGCCGCAACCTGGTGGAACGTCGTATCCGGGGAATCAACCGCAGCCAGGCTACAATAACAGCTACCCGTCTCATCCGTTTGGTCCGAGCGGAGAACTTTGAGAATTCTGATTGGTTGAGAATTATAGAGCTATAAGTTGCTAGCCGCTAGTTTGGTTACCCCTATTTCTTGCGATAACGCATGAATCAGGTTTATCAAGCTAGCGGCTTAGCTTCGGAATAACTCAAGTCGTTTCAGTATTACATTCACGCTTCCATTTTGAATAGTTTATTTCATTCCAACGAGTTCTTTAAGTTGGCGCACTTCAGCTGTTGTAAGACGTCTGTACGCCCCTTTGGGAAGTTTTCCTAGTTTGACAGGTCCGACAGCGATTCTGGTTAGGTCAAGTACATTATGACCAAGTCGAGCGAGAATTCGACGAATTTCACGGTTTTTACCTTCAGAAAGCGTCATTTCTATAATGGATGTGCCGTTTTTATAAACCTGTTTGATTTTAGCAGCGTCGGCATGCACTTTACCTTCGGCAATGTAAATGCCATCGCACATTTTTTTAATTACCTCGTTCGTTGGAACTCCGGAGACGTGAACTCGATATATTTTTTGTACTTCGTACGAGGGGTGAGTGAGCCGGTTTGCAAGCTCGCCATCGTTGGTAATAAGCAGCAACCCTGTACTGTTCATATCAAGTCTTCCAACAGGATAAAGCCCCAAAATGTTTTCCTGGATGAGGTCAATTGCTCGTAATCGTCCGTCGGGATCTGCATTTGTACAGATAAACTTTTCAGGCTTGTTGAGCATGAAATAATGGCGTTTTCCCTGGTTTATCGTTTCGCCGTCGACACGTACTTTTTGCCCCGGTAAAACGCAGACGCCCAGTTCCGTAACGGTTTTCCCATCGACGTCAACTCTGCCGGCAGAGATTAACTCTTCACAGGCTCGCCGGCTCCCAAGCCCTGATGCAGCAAGTAGTTTTTGCAGGCGTATGCCAGACCCGTCATCTGAGGTCGAATCCTTTTTTGAGTTTTTAGATTTTTTATTAGGTCGCGTTTCCGCCTTGGCGCGATGTTTCATTTCTGGCAAAGGTCGATCGGAAACGCCTGGCGTCTGTCCTTTGGCGGCAAGGCTTTCACGATGGGCTTTTCTGCCTTGAGCTGTTTTGTCTGACAAGACGCGTTTTAGCGGTTTACGGGTTCGTTTAACCTGATTGTCATTGGCGGAAAAGCCGGTAATGAGACGTCTTCCTCGGGGTTGTTCAGAGGATTTTACAGATTCATAGACGTCAGGTTCCGGGATTCGTTCCGGTTTACGAACGTCGTCGTCATCGTCATCAAACCCAGACGGATTCGCGGGATCGAATTCCTCGTATTTTTTTGATTTAATATTATGGAAAAATTCGTAATTTTCCCGATCTTTAAGCCATCTCTGACGCGCTTCCTCTGACTCAAATTCTGGCATATTATTCGCTCTTGCCGATATGGATGGTTTACGCGTTTTGCGTGGAGAACGTTCAGAAGATGATTTTCCGAATGCTGAACGTCGCCCCGATTTTGATGAACTTGAACGCCCAGACGGTTTTCCGAAACTGTTGCGATTTGTTCGGTTGGAACCGGAACGAGACGAACTTTTAGTTCCCCCGGATCTGCTGGAGGCGCGGCCGCCTGTTTTTCCTATTGGTTTTTGTCGGTTATTACGGGAATGGCTATTCTTACCTGAAATTCTACGCTGTGGCATCGGAATTGACTTTCTTAAGTTAGAAATCTTTAATTCGGAATTAGGAATATTTAGGGATAATCAATAGTAGCTTCTGGGAACGGGAACGTCTCTTTTATCGCGGGCAGGGTCTTGATAGTCTGCCGGGCGAAAATCCGGAATCCCAGGACCAACGTTGGGATCGGGAAATGGGTCAAAACGAGAGTAAAGCTGACGCTGATACTCTACAGTTCCATGGGGACGATCCAGGCGTGGATAAGCAAAATAGGGTGAATGACAGCACCCTGATAATCCGGAACTTAACGTCAGAACTGCTAAAACGGCGATATGGAGTTTCATATTTCTTTTGATCTGGACGCTAGGGGATGAAATAGTCTAAAATGATAGCTTCATTCGCACCTTGGGGTGATAGACGAACCTCGCCAACGGCAGCTGGTAAAACAACCGTGTGCCCGCGAAGAAGTGGAATGCCAGCAGGGTCGTTTTCGACGTCTATTTTACCATTAACAACAAAAATTATGTGCGACCGATTTTGACCGCCAACTGTAATTGGCTTGAGGAATCGGTAGCGATTGGTAACAAATTTATCGCAGGAAACAAGAGTTTCACAGGAATTAACGCCTAAAGCCATTTCTTTTTGTGGAACGATTTTTCCCTGATCCATGGTTAAGGCGCGAATTCCCTCTTCGATATGTAAATCACGAGCTTTGCCGTTTGTATCAACCCGGTTCCAATCGTAAAGGCGGAATGTGTGGTCTGAGGACTGTTGAATTTCAGCTATAACAACTCCAGCTCCAAGAGAATGAACAGTGCCTGCTGGTAAGTACAAACTTTGACCAACCTCTGGATGGAATCGGTATAGCAACGTTTCCAATGATCCCTCTTTAATTGCCTGACGAATGATTTTTTCTGTTACTGGAAAACGGAAACCTGTATAAATAAAACTGTCAGGATCGGATTCCAGAATAACCCAAGCTTCGTCTTTTCCACCATCGGGAAGAGTTAATGCGGCAGCTAAATCGTCGTCTGGATGAACTTGTACCGACAACTGATGATTTGCGTCGAGAATTTTCATCAGCAGAGGATACCTGCCAAAATGTTTATGCACTCCTAAAAGCTGTTCAGGATATTTCTCAACCAAATAATGTAAGTTTTCACCGGCAAAACGTCCATACAGGATTTTGTTTATGCCTAATCGGTGATCTGTTACCTCCCAACTTTCTGCATAGTCGTCGCCTGGAGGCAAGGGCTTTCCGAGTAGCGTTTCAATCTTGCGCCCGCCCCATATTGCACGCTTGAGCGTTGGTTCAAGTCGCAATGGATATAGCGTTTCTGTTGAGGCAGTGTACGTCGGCAAGGTTGATGATTTTGACATTAAAAGTTAAGGAAAATGGAAATTGAGGACAGTGTGCATTTACAATTATATCTGTTAATTACAGACTATTGCCTTTATAATGCTTATCCTGTTTTCGGTCAAATAATTTGAAAATACCCAAAAACTGTTTTCCTTGATTATATACAAATATTAATTTCTAGCAAGGGGAAACTTTGACGTAACCACTTCCAAAAAATAAATTATAAGGTAAAATAATTATATAAAGCATATTAAAATATAAAGCAATCCCAATTTTAACAGAACAGAGGGATTTTTATTAAGATTGACAATTAACGATTATTATGAATCCACGTGAAGATAATTTGTTTAAAGAATCCTCAATGAGTTTTGGCGACCATCTTGAGGAATTGCGTCGTTGCCTGTTTAAGTGCATAGCCGGTGTGGTAGTATGTTTTTTAATCGGTTTGTGCTTTGGTTCTACCGTGATGAATATTATTCAGCAGCCTTTGACTCGTTCGCTGGTGCGGTATTTAGATAAGCAGAATCAAACTCGAATAGATAAGATGATAAAGCAGGGCTATTCAAAAGAAATTGCTCAAAAAGCTTTTGAAAGCGGATTGCTTGTGGAAACAATATACGTGAACCGGGATGAGTTAAAAATGCTTGCTCACGAACATCTCGGAATGGTAGATGGCGCTCAGACGACGAATACAAATGCGGATGAAACTAAGCTGGCGGATGAAAATGTATCGGAGCCTGTATCTGTGGTGAGCTCCTCTTCAGATGTAGTTCAGGTTGAACCGGTTAAAACTTCATGGGAATATATTGTTGATTTTTGGAACTATATCAATGGAAACCTCCCTAAAATTCAATCGCAAAACGATATAGAGCAGTTCGATAAAAAACGAGATGAAAACTTTGTAAAGATTTACGTCTGGAAGCCGAAAAATGACAGTGAGCGAACGCGAACTCGCGCCTTGAGCGCTCAGGAACCTTTCATGATTTACATCAAAGCCTCGCTTTTGTTGGGGTTGATTTTATCCTGTCCATGGGTTTTATATCAACTTTGGATGTTTGTTGCTTCAGGATTGTATCCTCATGAACGAAAATACGTCTATATTTACTTCCCGATGAGTTTAGGATTGTTTATCGGCGGTGTGTTATTGGCGTTTTTCTGGGTCTTTGATCCTGTTTTGGGATTCCTCATGCTCTTTAACGAGTGGATGAACATTGAGCCAGACCTGCGTATTAATGAATGGCTTGGATTCTTTCTGATGTTGCCGATTGGTTTTGGGTTAAGTTTCCAGTTGCCTTTGGTAATGTTGTTTTTAGAACGAATTGGCATTGTTTCAGTTGAGTGGTATAAAAGCAATTGGCGAATTGCCGTTTTGCTTATCGGCGTTTTATCCGTCATTTTGACTCCGGCTGACCCTACCAGTATGATGCTTATGTTTATCCCGTTAACATTCCTTTTTGTTTTAGGCATCTGGCTTTGCAAATTTATGCCGCGACCAAAAAGCCCATACGATGAAGACGACGAGGACGAAGACGATGAAGAAGTTGAAGAAAGTAAGTAAGTTAGATAAAGAAAATTAAAAGGGTAGGGGAGTGAAGGAGTGTTGGGAAAGAAAAGCGCCATTAGTTGTTTTCCAACGTCCTGAATTTATCGGTGTTTTTTAAAAAATATAGAAAAT
>JAZQDP010000273.1:0-2562 GCA_045546875.1 Thermoguttaceae bacterium
CTTCGCTCACACCCACGGGTTTACACCCGTGGCTCGCCTAATTTTCCCCTCCATTACCGCCTTTCATTCAACATTTAACTCAAGATTTTGGAGATTTTACCCCATGAAACGTCGAGATTTTTTACGTATGACAGCGGCGGCGATGTTTGCCGCGGCTGCGTCGCCATGGTCAATAAGTTTTGCGGATGACCTGTCGGATTTGCTGGAATCGACAGATAATTCCGTTCCGCTGGATCAGGATATTGTCGCGTTCTTTTCCGATACGCACATTCGCGTTCCGGAAACGCAGCCTGAGCCGCAGCGTCTTCTCAAGTGCGTCAAGGCGGTTTTGAACATGAACCCGCGTCCGGCAAACCTGCTTTGTTACGGCGATATGGCGTTCAACGCCGGCGTTCCGGAAGAGTACGCGCTGTTCAAAAAGATTCTCGCCCCGATTGAAAAGGCGGGTATTGCGTGGGAAACGACGATGGGCAACCACGACCGGCTGGAAAACTTCTACGAGGCGTTCCCGGAACGAAAAGAGAGAAAGCCGCGGGTTAAAAAAAGATACGTTCATATTGTCCGCACGCACCGGGCGGACTTTATTCTCCTGGATTCCTATATGGAAGGTCAGGTTCGCGGAGAGATTCGTCGGGATCAGAGAGACTGGCTTATTGACAAGCTCAAGGAGTATATAGTCGCGACGAAGCCGGTTTTCGTCGGGTGCCATCATCTGCTCAATGAAACCAACTTGACGGATATTCTGCTGGAATGCCCCTGCTGTCCTGGATACCTTCATGGACACGCTCACAAATGGATGGTCGAAAACGTTAAGGGGCTGCCCAGCTTGGGGTTCGCCGCAACCGGACCGTGGGGCGACCTGGGCTACGCCGTCGCTCATTTGACCGGGTCTGAAGCGACCTTCGTTCCGTTCGTCGATACGTACTTGAAACCCAGCTGGGGCGGCGCGAAAATGGACGCTCAAGCCATGGAAGCGTACCTGAAGAAGATCGAACAGCAGACGCTGGTAATGCCGTATAGGAGGCAGTAGGCAGTAGGCAATAGGGGAGCAAGCGTGACACCTCGGGAGTGCGCTTGCGTCGGGGGAGGGCGGCGCGTAGGCGCCGCCTTGTCCAATGACCTGCTAAAAACCTTCGATGAACCCGGTTCCCGGGCGTTTCGCCCGCATAAGAAGCCTCACGCAAAGTCCGCGAAGTCTGCAAAGTAATGGAAGGCGGTAATGGAGTGAGCGTTAGCGAACGGAATTACGCAGTTCGCCGAAGGCGAACCGAAACGCTGGGATTACGATACCGTTAGAGTTTACCAACCGTTGAAAGGCGGTAACGGAGTTCGCAAAGCGAACGTAGTTACGCTTTGAACTACTCACGCACACGGATGAGTCGGCGCTCGGCAGTCCCCTGCCGCAAAGAAATCTCACGCAAAGTTCGCGAAGTCCGCAAAGTTATTAATTGGAGAACGCTTGCGGCGGAAGCCTCCAAAAATCTTGAGAACGCAGGAAAGCCCGCTTGAATAACTGGATCGCGGCTGTATCAGCCGCCAAAAAATCTCACGCGGAGGCGCGGAGACGCGGAGGATTTGTCTGTGCGTCTCGCACCCCGGCACCTATTGCCTACTGCCTTTTCCCCTTCATTCCCCCCATTTTCTCAAAATTTTTCACTTTTTTTCAAAAATTTTCCCATTTACCGCTTTTCGATTGCCAAATTGAGTGTATAATGTAATTAATGTAATAAAGCGATATTATTTTTGCGCCGGGACGTACCGCCGCAAAAGTCGTTTCAATAACCGTTCACCAGTTTTACCCACTCGAGAAGGAGTAAAATAATGGCTAAATCACAAGACTACTCATTCCTCCCCCCCCCCGCATTTTAACACGCGGTTTGGTTTTAGTATTTTTCTTTGCGGCAATTCTGTCGACATCATTTTCATTTGCCGAAATTGTTGGAACAGAGGATTTCGACGGGAATAAATCTGGTTGGGACTGGGACAATACTGGAACCGCTCAAGATTGGACGAATTCATCTGGTCAAGCAGTTACTATTACAACCGAAACAGACGCTTCTGGAAACAAACGGGCTAAAATTACAAATAGTCAAGTGTTTTTGTCCTACGGCTCCTCAACACAGTTGAATTCTGGTACGTTTGCCTATACGTTTGACATGCAACTTCCTTCTACTGCTTCAGCATGGGGCGGCGTGTCATTGTATAATAGCACTGCGTATGGTGCCAATAATGAACAATTATTTTTAGGAACTGTTGGCGATGGCAGTGATACTGACAAGTTGTTATTAAGGCGTGTTAAACCATCATGGGTAAACTCCTATTCATCTGATAGTTATTTAGGAAGCAATAAAACATATGCTGTTGTTGTAAATTCTACTGGTAAATTTGCTTGGTCTTTTGATTTAGGACATGAGCTTCAATATGAAGATTTGTTTACAACGCCAACGTTACAGCTTGATTCAACAGCAACTATCGCAGGAAATATAGGTTTCCGTTTAGGAACCGGCAATACGATTTATGTAGACTATATCAAAATGGCGTATTCCGATTCTAATACTGTTA
>JAZQDP010000274.1:0-8641 GCA_045546875.1 Thermoguttaceae bacterium
TTTTCGCAACCCAAAATTGAGCGCACCCCCCTATCAAAGGTATTTTTCCGTCCCTACTGGAAATTATCCAAAAAAAGTATATAATATATGAGAATCATTTGATAATCAGATTCGTCGGAACAGATTATAGACTGGCAACAGCCCTTAATCGCCAATAATCCGTCGATTGTGCACCGGTACCGTTTTATCAACATCAACACTCGGGAGTAAGAATTATGGGAGCGCCCAAAATTGCGATTGTCGGTCGACCGAATGTCGGGAAGTCGAGCCTGTTCAACTGGCTTGCTGGCAGACGTATTGCCATTGTTGACCCAACAGCCGGCGTAACGCGTGACAGAGTGAGTCATCTGGTTCCCATTAAAGATCGCTACGTTGAAATTATCGACACCGGCGGCATGGGCGTCAAAGACGAAGATAATCTTACAGACGACATCGAAAAACAGATTTCAATTGCTATTGAATCTGCCAATATAGTCCTGTTTGTCGTTGACGTGAAAGACGGCGTTGTGCCTCTGGACGAACTGGTTTCCCGAAAACTCCGCCCGTTAGACATCCCGGTGCTGACGGTTGTCAACAAGATCGACCATTCTAACCTTCTTGCCGGCGCAGACGAGTTTTACAAATTTGGCAGAAAAATCATTCCGATTAGCGTTTTGCACAATCACGGCAAAGACCGTTTGCTGGACGCCATTTACGAGAAGCTGCCGCCGAGCGACCTCAACGAAGCTCCGGTTCAGGACGACGCGATGAAAATCGCTATCGTCGGGCGCCGCAACGTTGGTAAAAGCACGTTTATCAACACGCTGGCGCAAGAGCCTCGGATGATCGTTTCGTCCGTTCCCGGCACAACGCGCGACAGCGTTGACGTTACTTTTGAACTGGACGGCAAAACGTTTATCGCGATTGACACGCCCGGTTTTCGCCGTAAAAAAAGCGTTACGACCAACATCGATTTTTACGGCACCCACCGGGCAGAGCGCTCCATTCGCCGCGCCGACGTTGTACTCCTGTTCTTTGACTGTATGCAAAGAATCAGCAAAGTTGAAAAACAGCTTACCGACTACATCGTTCGAGAATGTAAACCGTGTATTTTCGTTGTCAATAAATGGGACCTGGTTCCTCAGGGCGTTCCGTTTGAACGATGGGTTCGTTATTTACGCAGCACGTTCCGAACGATGCCTTACGTCCCGATTGCGTTCATTACCGGTCAGACGGGTAAAAACATCAAGCCGTTGCTGCAGCACGCCAAAATGCTTTTTAAGCAGAGTCAGCGCCGCATTTCGACGTCAACGCTTAACAAACTCATTCGCGCGGCAATCGAACATTACGCCCCGCCGGTGCGTCAAAATAGACGTCCCAAAATTTATTACGCCACGCAGGTTGCCACTCAACCGCCAACGATTGCTCTGTTCTGCAATAATCCCGCTTTGATTGACGATCCGTATCGACGCTATCTGTTAAGCATTTTGCGAGATTACCTTCCGTTTGGGGAAACGCCAATTAAAGTTCATTTCCGTAAACGGGAAGAGTCAGACCGAACAAACGAAATCGACAAGGAGATTGCTCCGACGGAACAGCCGGGCGACAATAGGTCGTTCCATCAGCGAATGGTGGAAGAATTTCCTGTCGAGGTTGAAGACGACGAACAATACGCTTTCGCTTCAGAAGACGAGGCGGAGACGGAATCCACCGACCGAAACCTCAAAACGGTTGTTTACGGCGGGTTGAAATCCGATCCTGACAATTGCGCTGACTATGTTGAACAGGACGCGATTTCCGACGACGGTACAACCATCGATGAAGTTACCCCAGACGAACAATCAGAGTGTTTTTAACAGATATTGTAGGTTTAATTAGCTTGCGAAGGGGAATAAATCGAAAATTTTTCAAAATTTTTTAGTTATTCCCTTGAAAATCGCTTTTTGGCTGTTATAATTAATTTGGAATTTCGTATATATTATTGAAAGGGAATAATTGTTATTCCTTAATTAAGAAGGCTTGATACGCCCATGTTAGTACTATCCCGAAAAGTTGGCGAACGAATACTGATAGGCGACGACATTAAAATTACTGTCGTACGCGTAGCGCAGGGGTCTGTACGTATAGGCGTAGAAGCTCCCGGCAACTTAAACGTTGTTCGAGAAGAAGTCGTAATTCCAATTTCGGAAGAGGAAGAAGAGAAAAAAGTAAAATCTTCAACCCGATCTGCAAAATCTGTAAAGTAGAGGTAAACGATGCCGTGTGTTTATTGCAATGCTGAGATGCCAGATGAAAATGGCATTTGTCCTAACTGTGGACGTCGTGCGCCGCAGCCAAATGCCGATCAACAATCTTCTCAAACCACTCAAACTGATATGTCTCAACAACAAACATCTTCCAGTACGCAACAAACGACCAATGAACCGGAACAATTTATCGAACAGCATTGGCGATGCAGTTGGCTGTTTTTAGCGTTCAAACTGTTGCGTGCAATAGCGTTAGCCGTTGCGTTTGGCGCTGTGATTTGGGTCTTGAAAAAGTACACAAAAATTGACATCACGCCGTATGAAGGGTTTGAGGATATAAACTCCAAAATCGGCTTGGGCGTCATGATGATTCCCGTCCTGTATTTGGTTTGGGGAACGCTTCAGTTTCTGTACTCGTATTGCATTAAGCGATACGAATTGGGTGAAACAGACTTCCGGTTGAATAAAGGCTTTTTTAGTCGAAGCGTGAAAATAACCCTTTTGGAAGCGGTGTGGGGTATGAAACTGCGCCAGAATCTTCTTGATCGCATTCTTGGTACGGGAAGAATAACACTTTTTTCTGACGATGTTGACACCCCGAAAATACAATTGAACGATTTGGGAAGCGTTCGAAAGAAATTTGACGATCTGGTGCGCTATCAAGAACACGCATTGGATCGTTCAAACGTCAAAGTAGAACAAGACGTCGACCCCGATAGATCAACGTATGTCTGGCATTACAGTTTTCGCGACCTGATTGATGAATTTCTCGAGTGCATTGTGTTTACTGCGATTGCAGTTTTCCTCTATTTTTTCATTCCTTGGAGCAACTCGGCGCTTTCGTGGGTTCCTGTATGGCTCAAGATTACAGTTTTGTGCATCGTTCCGGTTCTGTGCTGGTTATGGCTGGCATGGTATATTATCGACAAGGTTTGGTGTACCACATATACGCTTAATAATGCCGTTTTAATTAAAGAATCCGGCGTTTTGCACAAAAAGATTGACGTTTACGTTCTTTGTCAGGTTGAGGACTGCGATTTGAATCAAAACCTTTGGCAACGGATGGTTGGCAACGTCGGCAACATCACTCTTTATCTCAAATGGGAAAACAAAGATGCCGCTGAAGGCGAGTCCGTTTCCACCATCAAGAAAGACGAGCTTCACGGTCTTGTCGATTACGAAGATAAATTTAAGAGATTTAGAAAACGCTGGCAGCGCGAACGCCATCGACGTTCATCATAAACGTAAATGGGGGATAACGCCTCCAGCCAAGATTGAATCAACTACCCCGCGACGGCTTGCTTGCCGTCGCTTTTTTTGTGGGCTTTGAGGGAATCTTCCCAGCGCCTTCCTGAGTTCTCCGGGCGTTTTCCAGAGCATAAAATTAACGTGCTAACAGGCGGCTGTCAACGCGTTTTTATTGGTAAGAATATATTTCGACTACAGACCACAGGCGCGATTGGCGTTGGACTTCTTATTGATAAAGGCGCTGAAGCTGTTGTTATAATCGAGATCCGTTGACCAAACGAAATCAGTTGTCTTCGTCGTCTTCGTCATCGTAATCGTCGTCGTCATCCCAGTCTTCATCATCGTCTTCGTCCTCATCGTCCTCGTCGTCCCAATCCTCGTCGTCGTCATCCCAGTCCTCATCGTCGTCTTCGTCTTCGTCGTCTTCTACTTCTTCCCAATCGTCGTAATCTTCATCGTCGTCTTCATCTTCGTCGTCGTAATCTTCATCGTCCTCGTCTTCGTCGTCCCAATCTTCGTCTTCGTCATCCCAATCGTCATCGTCGTCATCGTCATCGTCCCACGCCTCGTTTTCTTCATCGTCATTGTAAGCGGAAATAACGGCAGAAGAGACGTTGTCTCCCAGTTCAAGGGTATTGTTGTTGTCCAACTCGATTGTAGACGGGTCAATTGTATGCAGCATGAGATTCTCCTTTGTACTTGACGGTAAACCGTCAGAATTAACAGTAACGTCAGTAGCTCCGACCGCCGGAGTTTCTGGACTAACGTTAAGTGAATTGTTATCAGATTCGTTTGTTTCTGAAACGCTGTCAACCTGACTCTTCCCGGATTTTATCGCCCCGTTAGAGTCGTTGTCTTTAACAGAATTTTCGGAATCTGGTAAATTTTTATTATTTTTTTTCATCGGCAGGTCATTGAGGCTGTTAAAGCCATATTCTGACAAAAACAGCTTTGTCGTTCCGTATAAAAACGGACGCCCCAGTTCGTCCGATCTGCCAACAATTCGGACGTATCCGCGGTCCATTAAGTTCCGCAAAGTTTCTCCGCACTGAACGCCTCGCACCGCTTCGACTTCAACCCGTAAAACAGGCTGCTTGTCGGCGACAATCATCAGCGTTTCTACAGCCGAGGGCGACAGTTTGGATTGCGTCTCCTGAGTGCGGTGTAAACGCCGCAGCCACGGGGAAAACTGTGGTCGCGTCATGAGCGCGTACCCGCCGGCGATGGAAATGATTCTATATGGATAACGTCGTGTACGATACGAAATGTTGAGTTGTTCGATTAATTTTTTGACTTGCGTCCCGTTGTCAATATGGGCGTATTGAGCCAGTCGCCGTAAACTCCACGGCTCTTTTGCCAAAAATAAAACGGCTTCCAGGCGCGAAATCTCTGTTTCGAGATTTTTTAGGTCAACGGTTTCTGTTTCCGGCTGAACAACGCCTGTCGATTCAACGCGAAGTGAAAACGGTTTCGGAACCGGTTTTTCTGGCGCTGAGATGGGAATAACGTCTGGCGCGACTGGTTGTTCCGGCTCGCGTTCGTATGCGATTTTTAACCCCAAAACCGGTTCTGTTTGCCTGCTTTTAGGCGAATGATAACGACCGTAAAAACTGGCGTTTTGAAATCGATTTTCAGCAAAAGGACGTCTAAACGATACGTTGCGCTGACCTCTTGATGAACTTCCGACAGTCAAAAACCTTTTTTTCACGGAAACGGCTTTGGCGGTAATAAATGCTATTTTTCCACAATACGTTGATTGAGAATATACAGTATTCTCTATTATGGTACAATAGCGATTTTACGCAATTCCGGTTCGACGCAGAAAAACTTCTGCCGCGATCATTAAAACGCCCAGCCAAAGCAGGTATTGCCAATACCGATACGTCTTCGGCACAGACGATTCTGCCTTGTCAAAAACGCGGCTGGCTTCAATAACAGGGGGGAGGGCAGACGTCGGCAACGCGGAACTGCGGTCTGGACGAAATTCGTCTGTATAATTTTTAACAATTCCCACGTTTTGACTCCAAACGACAGAGCCGTTCTGGATGATATCGACGCGATTCTCTCCGGGATTTGGCAAAACGGACGTCTTAAACACGCCTGGAGCGACTTGAGGCGCTGAAATCGTTTGACCGCCAGCGTCGGTAATGGTGCAATGCGAACCGGCGTCAATCATCTGCGTTTTGACGGTTACGGACTCGTTATTGACGCTAATTGCATATTTATCAGCCGGCGATTGACGTTTGACAAAGTTGATCAATCGGGACCAAAACGGACCAAATCCGTCCCACCGGAGCCAGGCGCGGCTCCATCGGCTTTCGACGTCTGACGTAAAGGCGGCAACGGCGCCTTTCGACTGGTTGTACCGTCTCCATGCCAAAATCGGGTCGGAAATGCCGTTGATTTCTGGAGCGGCATAAACGACGGTGGCGTCGGGCTTTGCCTGAGTTTGAACGTAGCCCAGCAACGATGGCGATTTACCCGCGTCAAACTTGCCTAACGTTGATAACGAACTGGCTCGTTGTAATTTGGTGGTGCGCTCAACAATGCCGATTTTAGCAGCAGCTGTTGTTTCCAGAGCAAAAATAGCGGGCAATTCAGCCGGATTTTTGCAAATGTACATCGATCCTTTGCCGTGTTTAGCCAGGTCAGAAAGAAGTTTGGGATCCGCTTCTTCCCCAACGGCTACAGACGACATCGTTATTCCCATTGAGGCGATTTGCTTTGCAATGTCGTCGAAATCGCCGGGTTGAGAAACGCCGTCTGTCAAGACGATAATATGTTTTAAATCTGAAAAAGATTCGTTTAACGCTTGACAGGCGCGATTAAGAGCCGGGTACAGGTTCGTTCTGCCTTCGGCTTTAATGGCGTTGATTTTTTCTAAAATGGCGTCTTTGTCTGTTACCTGCTTTAGCGGAACATTCCACTCGTAATTGTCTTCGTAAGTGAGAATGCCCAATTCGTCCGTTGGCGCCAAGACCTCTAAAGAACGGCGAGCGGCTTCTTTTGCCAATTCTATTGCCGCCCCTTCGATCATGGATGCGGAACGGTCTAAAACCAAAACCAGAGCCAGCGATTGCCGCGCCTGCTTTTCCTGCGGAATGCATTCGACAGGCATGAGGTCTTCTAAAATTGTTCCGTGCCAACCGCCAGCGGTAAAGGATTGGTCGCCGCCCAAAGCGATAAGCCCTCCGCCGGAATTGACATACGCCTTGAGTTGATTTTGGTTTTCCTCGGAAAGAGCCGTGGCGGGAATGTTGGATAAAATCACGGCTTCAAACTCATCTAATTTTTGAGGAAACGCGTCGGCAGAGCAGGGCGTTACGGTTAAGAATTCGCCAGCTAACGCTTTAGAAAGCGGGGCGGCTAAATTCTTGGTGTTTTCTACCAGAAGAACTTTACCCTGAGACAAAACGGAAACCGCGGCAAAATATCGGTTGTTGGCGTCAAGCGTGTCTGACAGTTCGGTTTTTTCGCTGCTTAACTGCGCTTGAAATAAATACGTCTTTGCCTGCGAGGGGGTAAATTCAAATCGAACGCTTTGAATGCCCGGGCGAGTAAACGCGACCGATTGCGGTTCAAAAAGCTCGTGAGCGTTTTGCCTGGAATCAGCTTGATCGTTTTTTTGCGGTTCGCCGTCTTGCTGAACGGTTAAATTGACAACGGCGCTCTGATTGAAATTGGATTTAACGAAAACCTCAATGGAAATCGGTTGACCAACCCTCGCTTGCGGAACGACGGAAACGGTTTCTATGCAGATTTCGGGCTGCATGGATTTTTCACAGATGTCAATTCGATGAGCCGATATGCCGAAATTATTAATTTGTTTATGAATCTCCGGCGCATTATTGGCAGATTGAAAATCGGAAATAATCACCACTTCGCCTACAGAATCTTCTGGTACGATGGCTTCCGCTAAAACCGTGGCTTTAGAGTAATCCGTCTGGCTGACGTCGAGCGCCGATAAGGGCGATTTCTTTTCTGTTCCCGGTTTAAGGGGCTGCGTTGTTACGGCTCCTGGCTGACCGGCAAACGGCAAAACGGCGTACTGGTTGTCGCCTTTGTTTTTGAGAGCCTGTTCCAGAATGGTTTTGTGCTTTTCGTACCCGCCGTTAGGAACGCTCCCGGATTGATCGACCGCAAAAAGGACGTACTTTTGAAAATTCTGCTCGATTCTTTGAGGTCCCGCCAACGCGAAAACGAGCGTCAGAACAACGCCAATTCGCAAACCCAGCAACGCTATTTGCATATAAAAAGGGAAATGCGTCAAGGTTCGCCATTGCCAAATTAAAATGGGAATGAGCGCCAGAACTGCCGCCAGGAAAATAGGTCGAGCCAGTCCGAATCCAAATATAAACGAAAACATAATGGTTTTACAGGTTGCTGATGTCGATCGTGCGTTTTATTCTTTTAATGCGCGTTCAATAGCGTAAAAATCGTATAATCCATGGGCGACAATTGGCGCGATAAGGCTCCCTGTCCAAAGGAAAACCAAACTGAACGCCGCTCCCAAAAGACCGGCAATTACCACGTATAATGGGGTAACGCTGTGTCCTAAACCAAATAAAAAGGAGGATATTGCAATTGCCGCGATAATATTCAAATGGTATTCCAGCCCCCAGGGCCAGAACTCGAATATGGCGATAAAAATAAATCCGCGAAACAGGATTTCCTCTCCGATGCCTGCCAGCAAGCAAATCAGAAAACGGTTAAATCGCGTGGCGGTGTCTAACGTATCTTTAAGCGTCTGCTGCGTTAGCTTGGATATTTCTTTTAAGGACGATAACGGCAAATAATCCAAAAGGTAAAATATTATCGCCAGCGCGGCTGACAACGCCACCCCAAGGCTTAGTTGCGCTACCAGTTCGGATGCGTTGGAGACGAAAAACGCCTTTCCTAAATCCAAACCGCACAATAGCGCCAACAACGCTCCGAGCAGCGCCATTCCGCCTTCAACGATTACCGCCTGCATTACATAAAACATACTGTCAAATCTCATGATTAAATACAATTATAGTCAAACGTTGCCAGTTTGCAAGGGTTAAAAGGTACAGAAATAAAAAAGGAACAAAAAATTTTAAAAAAAGAGGGAATGACCGTGCCGAAACAAGCGCCGCGAAGCGTGCATATCCAAGCGACGAAGCCGAAAACCTCCCAAGTCGGATCGT
>JAZQDP010000275.1:0-2403 GCA_045546875.1 Thermoguttaceae bacterium
CCTATTGCCTACTGCCTACTGCCTCCCCCGTACCATTGCGATTCGAAGTACAGACGGTCGAGTTCATAGGGGTTGTACGAGGCGTTGGGGTCGGCGTCGACGGGCAAGATTCCGTATCGAATCATCTCTCTAAGGTATGCCCAGCGGGGAACGAATCGTTTCGGGCAGTCTTTGCCGTTGTTGGGCGACTCGTCCCACATGCTGAACCGGTTGTCCTCTTCGAGAATATAACGCCGTCCGCGTTCGATTCCCCTGAGAATTGTCTGGTAGTCCGGGTCGGACTTGTCTTTGAATACGACTTTTCCAGTCTTCGCTTCACAGGTTCCCAGCCCGCCGGCGGACTTGGACAGCGGACCGCTGAGGGCTTTGGACTGTTCCGGATACGACAGATCGAAAATAACGTGACGGTTGAACCGCCCGCCGTCCTCGGTGAGCGTATGGGCGACAAACATATTTTTCTGATGAGGCGGGAAATGGTCGACTTTATAGTCTGTATACAGTTTATACGTCCCGATTTGCCGGTCTTTGGGCGTCGGACAGTGACACGGATCGCAGCGGCGGGTAATCGCCTCGTCCATGGCTTTCGTTTCCTGCCAGTCGCGGTCGTTGCGGACGTTTCGGTTCTGCATGTAGTATCCCAGCCCGCCGGACGCGTTGGCGGCGTACGTCCCGGCGTAGTTCGCGCCTGCGTCCAGCCAAAGACGAATCATCTTCACGTCTTTCTCGTCCATGTTGACTCCCTGATGATGGTCTTCAATCATCTTGAGTAACGTGCTGGAACCCGTTCCGATTTCGTACGGGTCGAAGTTGCTTCTGGGGCGGTTGCGGTTGTCGCCGAACATCTTCCGCCAAGACATCTGCATGTAGCTGAACGTGTAAACCGGGTTCCAGTGTCCGGACGCGTTGAATCCCCCTTCTTCCCTGTCCGGATTGTGACATTCCAGACAGTATTTGTCGAGAACGGGCTGAATGTCGCGGGGGAAAGAGAAAATATCGGGATAGCCTGCGACGGGTTCGGGATTGACAGGCGCGCTTCTCATCAGGCGGAAAAGCCGATCCCGGTCGTCCGCGTTGGGCGTTTCCGTTCGCTCTTCGTGACAGCCGATGCAGGCGGTGCGCTCTCCCGGCATGACGGACGTGAACGAGTGCATTCGTTTAACGCAATGTCCGTTTTTATCCATCGCGAGGAACAGGAACGCCCGATTGGGCGGGAGATTGAAATAGGCGGAGCCTTCCGGCGTAACAGGCACGGAGCCGTAAAGACGTTCCAGAGTAAACGTGCCGAACGACGACATCTGCTCCATGCCGCCGGAATAATGAATCGGCTTGGGCAGCGTTTCGTAAATCAGCAGATGCGTAACCGTTCCCGGCGGGACGTCTTTCATCTTTCTGCCGCGGTAAATATTCGCCAGCGCCAGCGATCCCCATTGAGCGTTGGGGTCGGTCTGGTCGGCGATGATTCGTTCCCGCTGACGGGGCATGATCGGTCGAGGTTCGGAAATCCAGAACGGCTGTTCTGTGTGACTGGTTGACGGCAAACGGTTGTCTGCCGCGTAGCCCTGGTTGGACTGGTCGGCTGGGTCGTTTCCTTTGAACAGATTCGGCGGAAGCGTAAAGATGGTTTCTTCCCGCCCTGCTCCGTTGACCAGAACGATTTTATCGAACGACGCCGCCATGAACATGTTTTCGGAAAACGCCCACGGGTCGGCGTGATTGTCGCCTTTGGAAATGCGCCGGGCGCCTTGCGGGGCATCGGGTCCCAGGCGAGGATCGACAACCGTAATTGGACCGTAATGCTCGCGTCTGCCGTGCCCGGGCGAGAAAATACAAACGACTTTGTCCGTACCGGGAATGGGTTTGGGCGCCAGCATGGTCGTGTACGGCCGCAGGTTGCCGTAGTAGACCATCTGCCGCGTTCCGTCCGGGTTCATCGTCCAGAGGTGATGGTACGTAACCTGTTCCCGGTCGACGTATTCCCACCGCATATAAATCACCTGCCCGTTGGGAAGAACCCAGGGAGTGTTGTCCTGCTCGACGTTGCACGACAACGGGCGGATATTGGAGCCGTCGGCGTTACATTTATGAATCGTCCCGACTTGCGTCAGCCAGCAGTTGACCCAGCGTTTGGCGCGGGTGGAACAGAAGATAATCGAATCGTCCGGCAGATACGTTGGCTCGTAGTCGTCCCAGCCCGGCGGGGCGAAATCGCGGTCGTTCCCCCGGCTGGCGGCAGACGTGCGATGTTCCGTTGTAACAGACGGCGCTGCGCCGTCCGGCAGCGTCAGCGGCGCGTCTTCCCCCTGCCCTGTTATCTGCTTTAATCCCGTTCCGTCAATGTTGATTTCGTACAGAGAGTAATGCTGTTTTCCCGACGGCAAATAGGAAAAGAGGACTTTCTTCCCG
>JAZQDP010000276.1:0-5917 GCA_045546875.1 Thermoguttaceae bacterium
TCCGTCAGCGTTTCCAATCTGGTGCCCAAACCGCATTCCCCGTTCCAGTGGCTGCCCATGCAGACGCGGGAATACTTCAACGAGGCGGGCTATTATCTGCGCCATCGACGCCTGCCGACGTCCATTTCCGTCAAGACGCACGACGTCGCCGGCTCTATGCTGGAAGGCGTCATGTGCCGCGCTGACCGCCGGGCGGGAAAAGCGATTATCGAAGCCTGGAAACGCGGCGCGAAGTTCGATTCCTGGACAGAGCATTTCACGCCCCGCCTTTGGGAAGAAGCGTTCGAGGCGACCGGCTTGGACGTCAAAGCGAT
The DNA here is from genome assembly GCA_045546875.1 of Thermoguttaceae bacterium. GTDB lineage: Bacteria > Planctomycetota > Planctomycetia > Pirellulales > Thermoguttaceae > RUG11551. Next base: position 315 of record JAZQDP010000276.1, read on the forward strand.
TCTTCACGCGCCCAAAACTGTAACAGACCGTCTCCCGTGGGACTTCATTCAAATCCGACAAGGCAGGAAATATCTGGAAAACGAGTTCCTGCAAAGCATGAAAGATTTAGAAGCACGAAAGCAGTAAATGTTTTTGACATTTCAGGACGCTTTAGACAATTATAGGGAAACTATATACGTTAAACCCTGACGTTTTTACAGAATAAATTGAACTTTCTTTGAAATAATCTTTGATAAACCCTTGAAATCTGCTTTAAAATGTATTAAGATAGAGTAAAATATACTGAAACGACTTGAGTTTTTCCGATGTTAAGCCTCTAGCTGCTAGTTTCTAGCTATTAGCTGGATAAACCTGATTCATGCGTTATCGCAAGAAATAGAGATAACTAAGCTAGCGGCTAGTAGCTAGGAGCTAATAGCTCATTTTTCGGGGAATTTCAAGTAGAACAAGTATAAATAATGAGTTAATGCAAAATATTGTTGACTGCATTGTAATTTACGTAAGATTTATTCGATAGACAAATCCTGTTCGTTGATTAAATCTTTTGAATTATTAATTTACACAAGGAGAATTTTATGGCTAATTTACCGGACTTCATTACCAGCAATACGCCGGTGTCGAAAGACGATCGTATTTCCTGGGCGAAAGGCATCGCGCCCGCCTACGCAGGCATTATGCTTTGGTACGCATTTTGGCAGGCTCTTGTTAATTTGGGAGATTTTAGCAACACGTCTGCGGCAATTCTGTCACAGGGAGTTGGCGTTGCGCTGGCGGCTTTGGCGGCTGCGGCGGCAATCTGCTTTATCTTCTTTTATTATGTTCCGGGCATGCTGGGCATGACAACCGGTCGCCCGCTGTCGGTAATCGGCACAAGCGTTTTCGGCGCCCGCGGCGGATTCATTCTCCCCGGCTTTTTGATGGGCTTGCTTCAGTTCGGGTGGTTGTCCGTCAACGCAACCTTCGCGTCCATTTTGTTGTGGCAATGCATTAAAGGCGACTATGACACAGCGTTTACAGTAATCGTTCACGATCAGCTGTTCTGGATTATCGCTGTCGTCTTTATTATCCTGGCTGTCTTTATGGCGTACAAGGGAATGAAGCTCGTTGGATTTATCGGGCAGTACGCTGTTCTGGTTCCCATCGTTGCGATGGTTATGCTTCTTATCCCGACGTTCAAGGGAGTTCAAAACTTCAAGCCGGAAATGGTTGGCGCTGCCGCTGCCGTTGAGCAGGAAATTCCCGCTGCGGAAGCCGCGGTTGAGCCCGCCGCCGGTCAGGACGCAGCCACCACAGCTGAACAAGTTGTTGCCGACGTCAAAGCAGACGCAGCCGCTGTTGCAGAAGAAGTTAAAGCAGCCGCTCAGGACGTCGCCGCTGCTGTCAAAGCAGACGCAGCCGCTGTTGCAGAAGAAGTTAAGACTGCCGGTCAGGACGCTGCCGCCGCTGTCAAAGAAGGCGCTGCCAAGGTTGAAGAAGCTGCCGCTGCCGCTCCCGCCGCTCCTATGACGACGCTGGCGATTTTCCTTGGCGTTATTGCTTATATTACCGGATTCTTCGCGACCGCTGGCGCTGCTGGCGTTGACATCTCCTCTAACGCTCGGAGCAAGTCTGACGTTATCTGGGGCGGATTCTTTGGAATCTTCGTTGCGACCTTTATTGCAGGCGCGGCTGCGATTCTGACCGTTGCCGGCGCGTACGGCGCGGGCATTGAAGGCATTACCGGCAACAACCCGGTCGCCATGATTAAGGCGCTGTATGGCAGCAAAGTCGTTTTGGCGTTTAACATTCTGCTGGTTATCTCTGCGTTCCCAGCCGCTTGCGTTTCCTCCTTGATTGGAATCGCCAGCCTCAAATCGACCCTGTCGAAGATCCCGCCGTTTATTTCCGTTGGCTTGTGCACCTTGGCGGCAATCGGCATTTGCCTTGCTGGCTGGGGCTTGGACGCTGGTACGATCTTCGGATTCATCGGCGCGTCCTTCGGTCCGGTCTGCGGCGCCATGATGGCGGAATACATCCTTACCGGTGGCAAGTGGACTGGTCCGCGCGCGGGATTCTCCCCTGCTGGCTGGTTGGCGTGGTTGCTCGGCTTCATCGTTGGAAACTGGAACGTTCATTTCGCCAGCCTGAAATGGGAAGGCTTTGACGGTTTGACCGGATTCACGATGCCCTGCACCCCGATGAGCGCGTTCATTGTCGGCTTTGTCGTTTACATGATCTTCAGCTGGGCGAGAACGTCTGTCATTGAACTCGAGACCGAGAACGAGTAAAGAGAATTCGTAATTAGTGATTGCGCAAGCGTGACGAAATAGACGTCCGCTTGCGTCGTGGAGTGCGGCGCCTAATGGCGCCGCATTTTTTATTCCCTGAAAAATCTTCTGTCTAGAGGAGCAAGTTGGGAGAAATCTGGGAACTGCTGGGAGAGCGCTGGGAGGATTCTGGGAAGAATTGAAAAATCCAAGAGATTTCCCAGAAAACTCCCAGAAAATTCCCTGAAGCTCCCAGAAAATTCCCAGCTCTTATTACCAACTCGCCGCCCGGGGTCTTAAGCGCCCCGGCTCGCCTACCGGTTTTCCGCCTGCGTTTTGCCGGCTTCTTCGACGCGGTCGCGTTCTTCCTGAAGACGCATTTCGTACTTGTCTTCGTACTTCTGATCGCGTTCGTCGAATTTGCAATTCGGCATGTCCGGTCGTTTAATCTCGTTCAGGACGCGGCGTCCTTCCTGAATCAAAGCCAGAGCCTGTTTGTAGGCGTCGGAGTTCTTGTCCATGTTTTGCAGGCACGGGCTGAACTCCGGACGGTCAAACCAGACTTTGTTGGCGTTGCTTTGATGTCCGAGGTTGATTCCCGTCAGCTTGGAAAGCTGGTCAACCTGCTGGCGCGTAAGCGGAGAACGACCGAAGTTGTTGGGACCGAAGGAGCTGGCGTATTCCGGATAGTACGGCGCGTTGAGGTCAAGCCACGTAATAATGCGGTCTTTGTCTTCCTGCGAGAGGTGGAGCTGGGCGTCGCGTTCCGGTACGCCGTGCCCGTTGAGAACGACGTCCGCCAGTTTGGAAACGGACGAACCCCATGTGCGCGGATTTTGAACCTGAGCGGGTCCGGCGCCGATAACGTGAACGATGTCCCGATGGGTCATGAGTTCATAATAGGCGTTGTTGAAAACGAGGTTTCTGTCGCCTGCCAGGCAGATTCGCTTTGCGCCCGGCTTGCCGGCGTCGTGACATTTAACGCAGTGCTTGTCGAACACGGGCTGAACTTCCGCCATAAAGGAGAAGTTTCGAGCCGGACCGTACCAGCCGTTGAGTTTGCTCGGGGCGCGCATCATGGCTTTTGTCGAACGGCGCGGCGCGACTGCGTTAAGGCGGTCTTCGTGGCAGCCGATGCAGCCCTGATTTTCGCCCGGTCTGACGATTGTGCCGGAACGCATGGATTGAATCATTCGCCCCTGTTCGTCGAGAATCTGGAAGTAGACGAACGTATCGGCGGGCAGCTCGAAGTTGGCGGAGCCGTCGTCTTCAATCGGAACGGTTCCGAGAATGCGCTTGTTGACGAAGTCGTCCCAGTTCATGCCGGGCGCCTGTTCGCCCTGTCCGAACCAGCCGCTGGAATACGTGTAGAACCGCTTTTCGGGCGACTCGACAACGCGGAGCCATTTCGCCGTTCCGCGCGGGATAGCGTCCATGCCGGTGCCAATATAGACGTCGGCAACGTAGAACGTCCCGGTCTTTTGGGTCAGGTCGGTTTTGTCGATAATTTCACGCTGCTTTTTGTGTGGCGCGACAACAATCGGGTCGAAACAGCCGTAGCCGGAATTATCTTCTTCGTAAATCTTGATTTCTGAATCGTTCATGCGGAGCAGGTAAATGCCGGTCTTTTCCCCTTTGCCTTCCAGCTGACGCGTAACGAGAATGTTGTTTTCGTCAATCGGGAACGGGTCTTCCATTTTGGGATTGATTTGGATCATGGCGTCGTAGGAGCCGTGAACGTTGATCAGGTTCATCGCGTGCGAGGGCCACGTTTTAACGACGCCGTCTGAGCCTTCGATTCCCTTGGTTCTGTCCAGAATTCCAATCGCGCCCCACGGTCGGTCGTGGCAAGACCCCAGCGTGCAGACGACTTTTGTTGTGCCGGGGATTTCTCTGGCTTCGAGGAACGCGCCCGGCGCGCCGGTGTTGTTGCCGTAGTAAAGCAGATGGCTCGTTCCGTCCGGGTTGGTTACCCAAAGACCCTGAGCGTCGCCGAAGTTGCGGTCAACGTATTCCCAGCGGTCGTAAATAATTCGACCGTCGGACAGGACGCTGGCGTGTCCTTCAAAAAGCGTGCTGTGACCAATTTGAATCATGTTGGAGCCGTCCGGGTTCATCGTGTACAGGTTGCACATGATATGGCGGTTGCACATGCAGTATTTCGGCTCGCGGGTGGACGAGAAAACAATCTTGCCGTTGGGCAGATAGTTGGGGTCAATGTCCGACAGGTCTTTTCCGAAGGTAATCTGTCTAACTGACTTGTCCGCCAGCGTCATTTCGTAAATGTGGTAATCGTCCGCCTTGTTTTTACGCATGGAGAACAGAACCCGTTTGCCGTCGTAAGAGATTTCCGGGTCTCGAATAATGCCTTCCGGGCATTCGAGCAGAGTTTTAATCTTCCCGCCGTCGGCAACGTCGATCATTTTCATGGCGGAACCGCCGCTGAACGACCCTTCGTTGACTTCCCCGTTTTGGAACATCGTCGCGGTGTTGTGATGATCGCGGCGATACTGATTTCGAGCGATAAAGAGAATCGGATGTCCGCCGGTAATCTTCGCGACTTCTTCCGGGTTGGCAACCTTTTCCGGTTCCTGAACGTACAGGTTTGAAGCGAGCTTTTCAACCGCAATTTGATTGAACTCGGCGCTGCGCGGTCCGGCGGTTTTGATAAACAGACCGCAGACGTCGTTGGCGCAGGCGTCCTGGAACGCTGTCAGCTCCGTCCAGTCTGAACATTCCTGCAGCTTGAACTTCGCGATAAACAGATCGTACGGACGGTTTGTCAGCGCTTTGCGGTAACATTCCAGACGCAGCCAAACCTTGTTCACGCCGCGAAACTCTTTCGCAATAGCGGGATTGTTCATCTGAGGGGGAAGCCCCTGGAATTTAACCAGCGTCGTTCCGTTCCACTGATCCAGACCGTAGGTGAATCGGGGAACGCCGTTTTCCTGTCCGTTGAAAACCGTAAGTCCAGCAACCGCCTGAGCGCTTTGACCGTCGTACGTAACGCAGGCTTCAAAAGCGAAGTTCCCTTCCGGAGTCGGGAAGAACGCAATCGGCGCGGCGGCGCGTTCGCCCCACATGTTGGTGTCGCCCAACGCTGTCAAGCGAATCGTAGCGGATTTGTCCGTCAACGCGACGGTTCCGCGGGTAACGTCCGGCGACTGTGCCGTCCATTCGATTTTGTCAAACGTGAACTTCTGTCCGTTTGTCTGAACGGCGTCTTGCGCCTGAACGGACGCCAGCGCAAACGTCAGTACGGAAAATAATGCTAAAAGGAAGGGGAATTTTTTCATGATTGTTTTGGGGTTAGGGGGTGTATAGCGTTTAGCGCCTAGTGGTTAGTGTTTAGTGGT
>JAZQDP010000277.1:0-8478 GCA_045546875.1 Thermoguttaceae bacterium
TGTCCTGCTCACCGGTGACAATCAGCGTTCCGCTCAAACGATTGCGCAAGCTGCTGGAATCGAAACGGTAATCGCCGACGTTCTGCCGGGTCAGAAAGCGGAATCGATTGCGGCGCTGCAGAAGAAAGGGAACGTCGTCGCCATGGTGGGAGACGGCATCAACGACGCTGTCGCGTTGGTTCAGGCGGACGTTGGCGTCGCTCTGGGAACGGGCGCGAACATTGCGGTGGAATCCGCCGACGTTATCTTGCAGCGTCCGGACGTGAATTGCGTTCCAGACGCGTTAAAAATCAGCCGGGCGGTGGTCGTCAATATCAAACAGAACCTGTTCTGGGCGTTCTTCTATAATGTTATAGGAATCCCGATTGCCATGGGGCTGTTCTACCCCGTCTTCGGCTGGACGCTTTCCCCGATGATCGGCGCCGCCGCCATGAGCATGTCAAGCATTTGCGACGTCCTCAACGCCTTGCGGCTGAGGAATATGAAATAACCGTACTGCTGTAGACGCGTTACGCCGTTGTTATGAGATGTTCGATGAATTCCGAGCGTTTTTGGTTCAGCGCGCCAAGCGTCAAATCTATGTATCTGGCGAAAATGATATAAAATATCGGCATGAGGGGGAGGATATAGCGAGTTTTGACGATGTCTTGACCGCCGAAAAACACGCCAAAAAGCATGGTGTAGAAGAATAGCCATAGTGTTAATCGAGACCACGGAACGGTTTTAAGGCTTATCCACAATACAAGCGTCAAGAGAATGTCTGCGACGCCGACAAGGTAAATCAAGCCGAAATTGGAGACGTTCATATCCCAATACATTTGTTTAACGATTCGTATAGTATACGAAACAAAATTGTTTTTGATGGTGTCGGACGTAAACTTTTGAATCCGCTCGTCTCCAAAACGCTTGTATAAATCTGCCCGGATTATGTTTTGATACGGACCTGGTTCTATTTCGTGAGAGTCGATCACAGCGATAATTTCAGAATCGTTCCCGTTTTTGTAAAACCCGGTGTTGATAAGAACGTCCATTAAATTAATGGCGCTGACGCTTGAGATGGTTCTTAACCCGTGGTTGCGTTTGTTGAGTTCGCAGTACCCTGACAGCAACGCGACGATAAACGCCAAGGCGACAAATCCCGTAAGCGATTTGAGTCTGTCGGACGAGGATAGGATAAGCCGGGCAATCCAGAACCCTGCCAGCAAGGGGAGCAGAATCAGGAACGCCGGTCGGAGCATAATCATCACGAATAACGCGAACAGGTTAATTCCTGCTGCCAAAACGTGGCTGGGACGTTTCCAATAGAAGATCATTATGCTGAAAAACTGGCACGAAGCGGAAATGGCTAACGGCTCTGTGATAATCCAGGTTTGTTGTTCTAAAAAGGAATAGCCGATAAACAGCGTCAGGAAAAACGGCATCCAAGGGGCGTTTAGTATCAGCCGCAGGGCTTTGTATAACGGAATCAACGTCAGAAGCCAGATTGCCAGCTGAGCGTAAAAGACGTACAGACAGGTCTTTCGCCCCGAGAGAATGACGTGATTGGCAATCGCCTCTTCACCCGGCTGGGCAAGACGAACCACGATTGGCTCCGCTCCGGTAATCGTGTAAATCGTTCTGATAAAATAAGGATACGCAGGCGTCCGATAAATATCCGTATAGCCCTTGAGCAGATCAACTTTGCTTAGAATATAGGAATTGGTGTCGTCTGTCGTGATGGGCAGCGGATTGGACATGACCACAGCTACGTAAATAACCAGCAGCGCCTCAATCCAGAATATTGGCGAACAGACCATCTTTCCCAGCCAGCCCACGCCCCAGAGCGTGCAGCGGTTCTCGACTTTCGTTTTCAGTTCATTTAGGAAAGATTGCTGTTCCATGGTTTTGTAAATTGTTGATAGTTCGGAGTTCTCAAGTTTACAAGTCGTTTTCTGTTTTATTCCCTATTATACACCACAATTCATCAAATAACTGCTCCGCGAGCGGGAAAACACAAAATAGTTTGATTCTTTCCCTGTTCAAACGGAATAACGTTGAAAAACTCACCAAAATAACCGTACTGCTCTTATTTGTAGCAAATAAGGGTAGTGTACTACTCTTAAAGTGGATTTTAGAGTGCGGGGTAATATTTCTCTGTTTTATATATTGAAAAAATGCTATCTTTCCCACCAGCCCTGCCCTATTTCCTCGCCAGGAGCAGGATTTTGGAAAGTATCTCGGCGGTTTTCGGGTCGTCGTCGGCGAAGGGGAGGAATAGGCGTCCGCGGGTTTGGGAATGGACGGCGACGATGTCCAGCATCCCGGCTGCGCTTTGATGGCAGACGCCGCTGCCCAGGTGGACGGTGTAGTCCCCTTTCGCGCCGTGAATAAAGGCGTGCGATTTCTCGATTCGGACGTTGTTCAATCGGAGAATCGGAATGAGCTGGGCGAGGATTTGCGAGCGCATTTCCACCGTGGAATGGCTGGCTTCCGGGTCGACGCCGCTGGCGTGAGCGACGGAAACGAGCAGGTCGACGTCGCGCATGGTTTCGGAAAACAGGCGCGGCGGGACGTCTTCCAGCCGGACGGGCAGCCCGGACTCTGTACAGAACTCAATCGTTTCCAGAACCGGCGGTTCGATATCGGCGGGGGTGAACCAGCAGCAATCCGAGTTTACCATCGCGACAATTCCCTCGCGCCGGTATCGTTTAATCAGACCGTCGTAGTAGTCGATAGTCCAGCCGCGGTTTTTCATAACTCCCGCGCCCTTTTTCGCCATGAACTGATAACCCTCGTATCGACGTGAAAGGAACCCGTCCAGTTTTTCGTCTTTGTCGAGAACGTAGAGTTCTCGACACGCCTGTTTGAACGGCTGAACGATTTGCTCCTCGCATATCTTCTTTTGGAACTCCGTCCAGCGACCGGACTGTAACAGATCAAACGGGTTCGCGATGCGAACCGTACCGCTCGACGCAACAAACTCCGACGGGAATCCCGGGACGTTGGACTCGTCAATCCAAATCAGCCGGTTGACAATCGGCGCTAAAACCGGGTTGCTCTGCAGTTCAATAACCTCTTCAACGGAGAACTCCGAGGCGCGAATCATGGCTTGCTCGAGCGTCTGTTTAATGCGGGACTGCTGATCCGACAGCGTCTTGACGATTTCCTGAAGCTGCTTGACAACCGGCGCGCTTTTCATGGAAGCCGAGGGCGCGCGTTTTCCAGACGGCAGCCCTTCCCATTTCAGTTCCGGCTTGCCGGCGTCGGAGACATGAATTCGAACTGTAACGCCGTCAGAAACGCTCTGCGGTTCAAACGTCTGACGAACAGCGTCGAGCTGAGCGTTTTCCATGCGCCAGACGAATCGGTCGGACTCGTCGCAGCCCGCCAGCCGCGCGAGGTTTTCGACAGCGGTTTCGACGGCGGCGCTTTCCGAGGCGCGCTTTTGAGCGCCGAACTGCTTCGACTGTTTCAAAAACGTTTGAAGGAATTGATAGCGGCTCAGGACGTCGGCTTTTTGTTTGGACGTCATTTGATCAAACGAATCCGGCGCTTTCTTTTTACCCGACTGAACTGGCGCGACGCCCAGCGCGCGGACGTAGTTCTGGTTTCTCGACTTCTCGATTTGCGCCTGAATCTGTTCGACGCTCAGTTTACCGGAAACGGCGTCGATATAAATCTGAATCTGTCGATGGCGCGACCCGCCGGCGATGTACTTGGACGCCTCGTACATGAGGGGGAAAAGCTCCTGTCCCGCAGCGTCCATCGCTTTTTGAAGCCATTGCGGATCAATCGCCTCGTTTTGGAACTGCTGAGTTGTAACGTCGGAATAGCGAGCGATTCGGGCGGTCATTTCCGGGGAGAACTCGTCGCGGACGTGCGCCTGAAAGAACCAGACCGCTGTCGCCAAGTCGGGGCGCCCCAAGTATTCGCCGACCAGTTCCGCATACCACGGCGCGTACATCGTCAACTCGATAAGCCGTTGCGTTTCCTTTTTAATGGGATGTTTTTTGAGCGCCTGACGCAGATCGTCTGCGGTATCCGATTCTTCCGGTCGGCTGACGCGAAGCAAATAGCAGACGGATTCCAGCCAATTGTTGTTCCAGCCGAAGGTTTGCGTGTACTTGAAGTCGCCCATCTTTTCCAGAAGTTTGACAGCGTACTCCACGCCGGGCAGAACTTTGACGCTGGAAACGAATCCCGACAGTCCCGTCGGTTCCGCCGTTCGGGTCAGTTCAACGTCGGCAATCCGTTTGAACAGGGTTATCAGCAGCGGATGGGGAGCTTCTTTATCCTCCAATAATCGACCGGGTTCCTCTGCGAAACGCCATTTAATCAGCGCCATAAAGACGGCTTCGCTCGAAATTATATTCTGATCGTACGCCTGTAACAGTTCCTTAACATCGAGAAAATTCATTTTGCCGCCCAGCTTGGGGTTTTGATACAGTTCATACAGCAGCGCATGGAGCCGCCACAGACAGGCGAATTTCCGCTGGGATAAAGATAAGCGTTCAAAAAGACTAAACCAAAAATTGAATTCGTCAAGGTTGATTAGCAGATACTGGTCATAGTAATAAACATTATCGACGGTTTTACAAATCAACTCTTTTGGGGTTTGGACGAAGGCTTCCAAAATCGACAAAAGCTTCTGTTCGAAGTCGGGCTGTTTATTGACCTGTCGGGTAATGACGGAAAAGCAAAAATAGGGAAACTGGATTTTTCCCGGCTCGGGATTGAAATCGGCGCCGTAAAAAGGAGCGAGTTCTTTTCGCTTTTTGTCGCTGGCGCTGTTCCAGCCGATAATCGCCAACGCGGAAAGCCCTTCCAGAACGCTAAAGGAACGCTTTTCAAAAAACGAGTCCCACAGTTCCGGCGCCGCCCGGTTGGCTTTCGGATTGTCAGCGTTGTAATGCCGAATATAGGATTGCGCTTCTTCCGCCTCCAATTCGCTGATGGTTGTAACTCTGGCGCCTTGCCAGTTTGTATAGACAATCTCGTCAAACTTATGTTCTGAAATGAAAGCGTCCAGCTGACGAATCAGTTCAATAGCGTTCGCGGCGTTTTTCGGAACGAAGCTGTTTAATCTGAATTCTGACCCGACAAGGCCGGTTCCTGATTGGACGTGGGGAGCGCCAAAACCGGCTTGTTCGGAGGCATAACCTGGTCCTTCTGCCCGTGCGGCTTCGCACTTTGCAGGGGCGATTGGCAGAGAGTAGTCGAGTGTCGGGTCGTACAAGCCGAACCCGTTTTGCTCAGTCCAGAGAACGGCGCTTTTGTCGTCCTCTTTTGGGGTATCGAACTTCTTAATAATCTTGTTTACCAGTTCCTGAATGGAAGCGGATTTCGCTTTGAGCAGACTTTTCACTTTGGTTAGTTCGTCGTCAGTCAGACTTTCCAGCTGAATGATTAACTTCAGCGCTTCTTCTTTAACGGAAGGCGTTCTGTCTGACAGGAAATCGAAAATCGAATTTCGAATCGCGTCGGTTCGCGGAAAGGTTTTGTAACGTTCCAGGTCCTCTTTGAATACCTTCCGGTTATAATAGGGATCCGTCGCGTCCGGGTCAGGCGTGGGTGCGTAGAATCTCAAAACGGTACTGATAAACCACGTCTTGGAAAAGCTGCTGGCTTTGAGCTGAACAGCCAACTTCGATAAATCTTCCAGTTCCTCTTTTTCCCAAATAGATTTGACGCACAGCCTCAGTTCTTCAAACAGAAGCTCCTGGCTGACGGACAGCTCCATTTCGGGAAAGACGGGATGAAACGCGGAGACGGATTTGGCGGGAAAACGGTCAAATAGTTTTCGCAGCCGCCAGTAGATTTCCTGGGCTTCTTGAATCCCCTCGTCGTCATCGGGGAAAGCAGAGTATTGAATTCGATCCAGAAGCAAGTTGGTTAAAACCGGGTCGGGCGCGCATCGTTCCAGCTGGTCGAGAATCCAAATGGGATCGATGGGTAACTTGATCTGTTTGAGCATGTACGCCGCCGTAGCTTTGACGGGAAACGTTTCGTCGTCGGACTCGATAATCTCCATGCAGCTTTGAACAGCGAGTACCGCGTCCTTTGCCGCCAGCGCCGACAGAGCCAGATAGCGGCTGACAGGGTTGTTCTTTTGACTTTTCGTCATCTTGACATGGGACGAACAATAATCAAAGCGACCATCGGGAGCGGTTTTTGTTATTTCGTGCGGTAGCACGGACTGGCTCCCCGCCACGGGGGCGTCCAGAAATTGAACGAATTCCTTGAACTGCTTTTTAATCGTTTCCGGACGAGCGGCGGCTTCCTGCCCGGTTCCGGTTCCCGTCCAGCCAACCCAGCATAAAAACGCGCGCGTTACCGAGGAGAATCGAATCAGGTTGTGTTTGTCGATGAAATGAACCATGTAACAAAACGCGTCGAACGTTCCCTGATCGCAGGACTCTGCGATGTTTTGGCGGATTCCTTCCTCAAGTTTAAGCGACAGCATATAGTCGGAAATCCACGTCAGGGCGTCTGGATTGACGGTTTGAAAACAGGCGAGAATCGCGCTGTTGGTCAGATCCTTGTTTCCCTCGTAGAAGGCGTCGTGAATGTACTGGCAGACGACCGGGTCGTGGCGGTCCAGAGCGTCGGCAATCCAGAAGTCAATAAACGGATTAACGCAGACGAGTTGAAGCAATGGGTCTTTTTCTTCGTCGTCTTCTTCGCCCCCGCCGGAAACGCCCAAATAGAGAGACTTCTCCAGAGTCAGGGAACTGTCCCACAGTTTGAAACAGTAGTCAATCAGCCGGGTGGCGTCGTCTGCGTAGAGCGTTTTATCGTACGAAGTTCGAAACGTTCTTCTGTACAGCCCGGACTGCCACGGCGTTCTGAAAAGAATCTCAACAGACCGCGGCAAAACCGCTTGAAAGGATTCTGGAAACGCCGACCAGAACGGACAGCCCGGCTTGGCAAGCTGTTCGAGAACCTCTTCCTGACGGAGAATCGTTTCCGGCTTTTGCGGGTCGATACCATGCTTTTTCAATTCGTCTTTAAGCTCCGACTTGTCCGAAATCAGTTCATCGGAAATCCATTCCCACGCCGCCGCGTCGAATAAATCCCGCCAAACGCCGGGGGACAGCAGCGTTCGTTTCTGCAAAAAGATATTGAGCTTTTCCTGTATATCGTTGTCGAAGTTGTGAATGTCGAAGTTGTTCATGACGAATCAAGGGGGTAAGTCGACGTTTTGCCTTTCCAAATATTATTTGCTAAAAAAAGACCTATTAATACTAATTGGTCTTTTGAGAGTAACGATGTGTTACTTCTTTATTACGGTTTGAGGTTGTTGTTCCTGTGTTTGTTGTTCCAGCATTTGTTCCATGTTTTTTTTATACAGTTCGTACTGATAACAATAATTTCGATATTGATAAATAGCGAAAATTATAGCTCCGAGTATCAGGAAAGGGAGTAATTTTTTGAATAGCCCTTGATAGGGTGACGGCGCCAAGTATACATACCTTGCTTCGTTCATGGTTTACCTCCTTTTATAATAATAAGTTGACTTGCCTTTAATATTATGCCATATTTTTTATTAAAAATCAAGTAGGGTATTTCAATGAAAATAAAAAGAGGGTGCAATAAATTGGGGGTTGCGAAAATAGATAGTTTTTATTTTTGAACGCAGAGTACGCAGACTCCTCGCAGAGAGCGCAGAAGCAAGCAGACATGTGTCATCTACGCCTGATTCTCAGGCTATGACACGATGTCCGCTTGCGATTTTAAAAAATTAATTTAAATAAATCGGACGGGAATCGTGGCGTAGCTAACGTAGTTAGCGTCGTCGCCACATTCCCAGTCCGTCTGCGTATTCTGCGAGTAGTCTGCGTTCTCTGCGTTCTCTTTTCTTACTATACCATGCCCCCTAAGTTTGAACGCGCCCATAAGTTGATTGAATTTCAATTAACTAATCGGTGTGAATCCGTCTCATCCGTGTTTTCCGTGTGGGACTGTTTGTCCTACGATAAACCATATTTTTAAAAGTAACTTCCAGCAAGAAACGCAAGGCGGATAAACGTCAGCGTTGAGCCGTCGGCGAGATTGAGCGGTTCGTCCAGCTGCGTCAGTTCCCCGTCTGGGCTGAACGCGCGAAACAGTCCGTCTTCAAACGCTTGAATTACCGTCTCGACCGATTTGTTAACCTGCGGCTTGGTTTTGTTGGGTAACTCCGGGATCTTTTTCTCGTACTCTAAAACGTTGTGTTTGACAAGCCGGGTTAGCAGCTCTCGAAGCGTCTTCGGCGCCGGGTCAAAATTGAATTCCTGCTTTGTCAGCGGGTTTGAATCGTCCGACGTCAGGTCGGTAATGCGATCCAAACGCTTTACGGTAAAGTATAGTTTCATGGTTATCTGTGGTTGTGTTAGTTAGGAGTTTCTGTGTTAAAGTCAAGTAGGTAAATACGAAAATTTTTGGAAATTTTAAGTTTTTTGTTAGGTTTTTTTAGGCACGGAACAAAGCATAAGCTATATTATCCCTATCCAGCGAAGC
>JAZQDP010000278.1:0-5356 GCA_045546875.1 Thermoguttaceae bacterium
GGGCATGTATTCCGGTTCGCCGTTGGCGGAAATGACGTAGATGTTCTTTCCGTCGCCGTCGCAGCGGGAAACCGCGAAAGCGTGGGTCATGGGCATGCAGCGAACGTAGCTGCCCTGACGAGACGAGCAGAAGACGATGTGTCCGTCCGGCGTGGAAACGGGGTCGAGGTCGTCGTAGTCTCCCTTGGTCAGCTGACGGCAGTTGGTTCCGTCAACGTTGACTTTGTACAGGTGGAACGATTTTTCTCCCAGAGGACGGTAGCAGAAAAGAACTTCTTTGCCGTCGAAGGACAGGTCAGGGCGCCAGAACGCGCCGTCCATGGTTTTGCCGTCGATGGTAACGTCTTTGAGAATGTCCTTTTTGATTTCCAGCGGGTTGAGACCGACAACGAGCAGTTTTCCGCCGTCAACAGCCATGTAGCCGTTGCGGTGTCGAGCTTCGTGTCCCCATTCGTCGGTGGCGTCGCCCGGCTTTCCTTTCGGATACGGGTTGGAAACCATCAAAATGGAATCGAAGTCAATCAGCGGATTGGAGAACATAATGTCTCGTTTGACTTTACGGACTTCAAAATACAGAGCTTTGAAATCCTGATTGGCGTCGGCGTCGAGCTTTTTCTGAAGTTCGTCCAGCTTCGCGACTTTGTCGGACAGGTCGATGTCTTCTGACAGATCGGCGATGCGTTCTGCCGCTTCTTTAGCCCATTTAATTTCGTTGGCGACTTTGCCAGCGTCGAAGGCGTTGTCCGCCTGGAATGACCAGTCGTCTAAAATTTGCTGCTGAGCTTCTGGACTCAGCTGATCAAAGGGCGTGTATCCAGCCCAAGCAGCCGCGCAACACATTGCTATCATGGCTGCAAATGTTTGAACAAATCGAGGCATGTTCTCTCCTTTCAGATGTTAAAATATTTGTACAATTTACAATTCAGTTATACTCCATTTTTTATATTTTACCAAAAGAGAACATTCTTTGCAAGAGGGCGTCTAAAAAATTTTAAGGAATTTTTGGAATATTGGGCAAACCGTTGATAAGAACGAAGCGATCGTTAGTTAAAAACCCTATAATGTCTAACATTTAGAGAGAAATAAGTGGCAAGAACGCGCTTGCATCCTTACCACTTACCATTTTTTGCTCAACACTCCTTACGGTCTTTATTTATCGACAACCCACAACTAAATTTCTCCCCGTTCCTCTTTTTTGAACAGGATTTAAATTTTGGAAAAATATATCGCATACGGTATTGGGGTCTGACGTTTCGATCCAGCCGTCAAGAGGAATGCCAGAGATGTCGCTGCGTGAAATCTGCTGCAATTCGTAGGGCGAGGGGAGTCTGTACCCATACTGAGCCGCTAAGGCTCGCGCTTCGCTGTTATCGCCAGCAACGCTTTGCACTTGCCCAAGATAAACGAACTGAGTAGGAGCTTGGTATACAGGTCTTTGCGGCTGGTAAACCTGTCTTGGCTGTTCTTTGACAACAACCGTTTTCTGCTTCTCTGCCTCCTCTCTTTTTCGTTTTTCTTCTTCGAGTTTCGCTTCCAAAGCAGCCTTTTCCTTTTCAAATTCTTCTTGAAGTTTTTCCTGCTCTGCTCGAAGTCTTTCTTTTTCTTTTATAGATTCCCGAATCTGCGTCGAAACAATTGTAATTTTCTTTTTCAAGGGAGCGTCGTCATCGGCGTCTTTCATCATTTCCAAAGCCTGGTCGAACTTTTCCAGCGCTTCTTCCTGCTTTTTATCGTAGAGAAGTTTCTGACATTCGTCATACAGTTTTTGAATTTTTTCCCAATCTTTATTAAGCAGACCGTATTGCAAAAGATTTGCTGTGGAAGCGATAGTAAAGTTTGGGGTATTTCCATGAATGGTGTAAGTTGGCGTCTGTCTTTTGCTGAGAAGGTTTTGAGCGTCTTTTTTGACCTTCGTTGAAACGTACTCAAAGACCTCCATAACGGTCAAATCGCCGTCCTTGTTTGAGTCGGCTTTTCCATCCAGAGCTTCAGCGAAATTGCGAGTAAAGAGACCATTGCCATTGTATTCGTAACTGGATTCACTGCTTTTGCAGCTTTGCAGGAAGAATACGCCTTCCGGCAGTTTCCCGGTTAAACCGGAACTAATTCCACGGCTGAATCGGCTAAGGGCAGAACCGCGTTTCGGACTCATGTATTCTCGGCAAGCGTCAACAATAAACCACTTGGAAGCCGCTTTGCTGTTATTCAGTTCTTCCAACATGGCGTTAATGTTAATAGCGGTGGATTTCGCGTCTTCGCTGGTGTCGGTTCTCGTGTCTTCAACAGCAAAATACGAGACTTTATCAATTTCGAAACCATGTCCGGCAAAAGCGATGAAAATCTGGGAATTTTCGTCAGCTTCATTTAAAATATCGTGAAAACCATTCTCAACGGTTCTTTTATCAGGGTACTTCCCAATTGTATTGCCTGTAATAAACATTTTAATGTTGTCAGACTCAAATCCGACCTGGATCAGTTTTTCATGAATTAACTTGATGTCTGATACGGCGCATTCCAATTGATTCAGATCCAAATAATTATTTACGCCAACCAAAAGAGCGTATCGTTTTCCCTGTCTATCCGGTCTGGAAACTGAATTGCCGCTTCCTCTGGAATTAGAAGTATTAGAGGAAGCGTTGGAAGTCTCGTTGTTAGCAGGCGTTTCATTGGCATTTTCCTCAGGAACTTCCTCAAGTTCTACCAAATCGTCGTCTTCATTGTCGAGCGACCGAATGAACTCCTGATCTTCTTTGGAAAGTTTATCAAACGGATATTGGTATAATTTTCCGTTAGATGAACGAATGTATACGAAACTGGCGTCGTCCGGCTTGAATTTTTCAAAAACCCCGGTCATAAGGGATCTTCCAGAGAAAGATTTCCATTCTCGCTGAGCGTTTTTGTCTGCTCCAATCGCGTTAGAGATTAAAATCGAAAACACAAAAGTCGTAAACAAAACAAAAATCAGACTTGCAAGGCAGATTTTTTTCATTTGAATTAACTCCTGAATAAATCATGGGCAGCCAGAGGGGAATCTGGCTGCAAAACATAACTCATGACCGGGCGCCGGTCTGCGTGTGTGAAAAAATAACTGACAGTCGCTATTTAACTCCAATAGCCATAAAGTCATTCTGGAATCCAATCAAGTCGCCTTGAAGAAGAATATTCCGAACGGTTACTTCCGGGAAATCTTTCATGACTTTTGCCAGTGATGGATCCAGCTTTTTAATTTCATCTTGAGTGAATTTAACGGATTGCTTGTGAACAACAAAGAGATTTTCGTCTGAAATGACTTTTCCCTTGTTGGTCGTAATTGGCTTCATGGTGATCCTGCCAGGGGTCATAACAATCATATCGACGATGGTTGAGGTGTCCGGCATTCCGCCAATTTGGCTGATGACAAGCGGGAAATAAACGAATCGGGACTTGAAATGGTACGCGATAGCTTCTCGAGTGGTATTGCTTTCCTCAACGTGAGAAAGGTCAAATGCAAAATAACGGAATCCACGTTTGAAATAAGAATTAATGACGTCTTCCATTTCCTTTGTGAAATTAATAACAAGTTTGTTTTCAAACTTCTCTTTTACGTATGTCATGACAGCGTTTTTGAAGTTTTCTTGCTCATCAATTCTCCAAACGAAAATCTCGTGGGAACCAACTTTTTTGTGCATAACAGCAGGAAAACCGCTTCCGGAAGAATCAATTACGTATTTTTGTTTCATCAGTTCCTTAGCTTTTTCGAAAACCTTGGAATCAGCCGGCAAGATGTCAATCGGCTCGCCGGGAAGCGGAACAACGTTGAGCGTAATAGCAGATTTGCCGAGTTTTTCATTGATTTGCTCATTAGTTGAGAGAATCAGAACTTCCTCGCCATTTTCATCAGCATGTCCATTCCACGCGATTACCGCCTGCTGACGTTCTTCACGGAAAAGTCCAAAACCTGCTCCGCCGCCGCTGCTGCCGAAATCTTCAACGACCATTCCTCGCGGATCCTGATATTGAACAACTTGCTGAGCCGTCTGGCTTTGGTTGCTGCTTGTATTTGACTTAAGAGAAAGGGAATACTCGTAATTATGCGAGTAATTCTGGTTTTGCTGGTACTGCCAGTTGTTGTAATAGTACGGCGGCAAGTAGTACGGATTGAAAGGACGAGGCGGGTAGTACGTCTGATAATAGGGCCAGCGCCAATATCTGCCAGGACGCCCAATCCAGAATTTCCCGCTGTCTGCGAACGCTTCAAGCGTCATTGATATTGCAAACAAAATGACGAAGAATCGCAGTAGATGGTTGAATTTCATAATTTTCTCCTACAATTAAAAGTGACGGTTAGATAATTGTCGTAATTGACAATTATCTGTTTAGTTTAACGTTTTCATTCTTTCTTTTCTATGGCGTTTCCATCTTCATCATATTCCGATATGCTTTGTGTTTCTTGCTCTGATATATAGATGAACATATTGTCGCCATTTTTTTCGAAGGAGCTTTTCAGCTCGCGAAAAGACTGGTTTGTTTCTTGCTGAAGGGCTTCCAAAAATTTTGGTTTTGTGTATCGCCATGGCTGCGATTCCTGCTGCAAGGTAGAAATTAGCGCTCGAGTAAAAGCGGTGCCATAATCGTTGCTGCCAATGGCGGTTTCGCCATTTTGTCCGGATCCGCCTTTCCATGACGTTGAATTAATGTTAATTGACCCGACAAAGTCGTTAAAAATGGAATCGTATGCAGGAAATTCCGGTATTTTTGTCAAAATCCCGCGAGAAGATGAGCCAACGCTTTTCTTCGATGTTACATGACCGCATGTGTCCGTAATCAAAATATTAAGCCGATGTTCATTTTCCTCCAAAATGTCTTGAATTTCTTTCCTGTAAATATAATCTTCCTTTGAAAAAGACGTCCCACTGGTTCCTTTCGCAGTCGGAATAAAAAAATGAGAATGTTCCAAACTCCCTTTGAGGTGTCCACCGTGGCAAAGGACGTACACAAAAACAACGTCGTCAGGTCCCGCTTTTTGGGAGATCTCGCGGCATTTGCTCAGGATTTCGTCTCGCGACGTCTTGGATCCGTACAAAGATTCAGTTGTTAAAGTGCGTTTTTTACCTGTTTTTTTATCGTCCTCGTTCCATTTTTTGCGAATATTGTCAAAGAACTTCATCAGATGTTCTTCTGTTGTTTTTACCGTCTGCACGTTCGATGGATTTTTATCGGCGTCTCCCCAAATACACAAGACATGAACCTGATAGGGTTCTGGAACTGCCGCATATTGAGCGTCGACAGGATTGTCCGCCCATAACGTCAACACAAAAAACAAAACTACAAATAATTGTTTAAAATTTTGAGCGTTCATAATTAAAGGACTTTATTA
>JAZQDP010000279.1:0-4715 GCA_045546875.1 Thermoguttaceae bacterium
TTATTGAGGCAAGAGCTTTATACTCCCCTACTCTTGCATTCTACTCCTGATATTAGGTTGTTGTCATGCTCAATTATCGAATGCTCACGCCAGGGCCAACGCCCATTCCGGAACTGTCATTGCAAAAATTAAGCTCTCAAGTACGACATCATCGTACAGCAGACTTTACTGCAATTTTGGAACGAGTAACAGAAAATCTAAAGCAAGTCTTTAAAACAGAAAAATCTTCTGTTGCTATTTTGCAAGGAAGCGGCACATCTGCCATGGACGCTTGCGTTTCAAATGTAATTGTTCCTGGCGACACTGCTCTTGTTCTCTATAGCGGCAAGTTTGCCGAGCGTTGGGCAGAGCTAGTTGAACGTTATGGCGGCAAGGCTATTCGATATGAAGTTCCGTGGGGAGAACGTTTTGAACCAGATGTTGTTAAACGATATCTGGACGAAAACCCTCAAATTAAAGCGGTTTATGGAACTCTTGTTGAAACGTCTACAGGAGTTGAGCATGATATTGCCAACATTGGACAGGTAATTTCTCAAACTGAAGCATTGTGGATTGTTGACGGCATTAGCGGGGCTGGCGCTGTAGAACTTTGGACCGATAAATGGTCTGTTGATCTACTGGCGGTTGGTTCGCAAAAAGCGCTTATGACTCCGCCAGGTTTGGCAGCGGTTGTTGTAAGTCCAAAAGCCAAACGCGTTATAGAATCGACTCCAAATCGAAAAACGTTTTATCTTGATCTGCTTAAATATCTTGACTGGGAGAAATCTCAAGGCGCGCCCTTTACCCCCGCTCGTTCACTTATCGAAGCGATGGATCAAAGCGTCAAAATGTTACTCGAAGAATCTATGGAAACGGTTTGGGCTGATAACGTATTAAAATCCCAAATGGTTCGTAACGCCGTTGCTGCATGGAAAGAAAAGATTCCGGGTATTCGTATTGTTGCTCAACATTCGTCAAATGCTTTAACGGTAATACATGTTCCAGAGTCTGTCAATGTTAAATCTGTTTTGACGGAATTGGAACAAAGCTATGGTATTAAGTTGGCGGGCGCTCAAGGCGACTGGAAGGGGAAAGCGTTTCGTATTTCCAATATGGGTATGGTTGACAGAACAGACATACTCTCGGTGATTTCCGCTTTAGACGTTATCTTGACAAGTCAAACTGGCGTTGACGTTATTGGCGTTGGTTCTTCATCAGCTCAAAAAACGCTGTTAGAACGTAAATAGTTCATTGCGTTTATGTGATAAAGATGAGTAGCGGGCTAACTATTTACTAACGATTCAACATGTGTTAAGTTCGATAAGATATTGAAAGGAACCGTTATGAAAATCGACAGTTTATCGCGATGGATTTTTGTTTTCTTTACAATTGTTATTTTATTAGAGTCTTCGATTTTGGCGCAAGAAGTTGATTCCTGCCCGATTTTTCCGGTTCCCCGTTCGTATGCCGTAACGGGCGAACAGATTCCGCTGGGAACGGCTCAGACGGCGGCGATTGTTTTGCCGGATTCTCCGACGACTCCCAATCGGTACGCGGCAGAACGGCTGCAGTCGCTGATTCGAAACCGGTTCAAGCTTGAAATCCCGATAGCAGGTTCCGACGCCGCTGTGTCCGAGTCCGTAACGCAGAAGATTGTCTTGTCCGTCAACCCGACTGCGGTTACGGTCGATGGCAAAAGCAAGTTCAACGGTTTTTCCATTCAGTTTAAGAAAGACGGCGCGGTCAACGAGATTGCCATTTCCGGCGCGGACGACAGCGGCTTGATTTACGGCTGCGAGGCGGCTTTCAATCTGATTGCAAAGGACAAGACCGGCGCAGCGCTCATAACCGTCGCCGACGTGATCGACTGGCCGTCGATTCCGTGGCGCGGACGTCCTCATTCCGTCATGGCTCATCAGCTTTGGAAAGGTCAGCTCGACACGTACATTCACGGTCGAATCAACTTCGTCGATTACCGTGACAACCCCAACCAGCCGGCAACGCTGACCATGGACGCCCGCAAGTCCTCGATGGGCTGTCCGCCGGGCAAGCCGATTGACGAAGCTCTGGCGCGGCGCTGCATTGACGAGTTCCACAAACGCGCTCTGTACGTTTACGGGGTCGTGTCGTGCAACATCAAAGAAAATGAGTATCCCAAACTGACGCAGACGTTTGACGACCTTCTGCGCCTTGGCTGTGACGGAATCTGGATTTCCATGGACGACACCGGCGGCGGGCAGAACCCGGTCAAGCTGGCGCAGTACGTTGCTCAATACATGAAAAAAGTCGGGAAGACAGGGCAGGACGCCATGTTCACCCCCGGCGTTCGAGAGTACCAAAAAATCGACATGCCGCTCAACCATCAGATGGCGAAAATCGAAACGTTCAACGAAGCCAGCTGGATTTTTACTCGCGTTCCCTGCAAGGCGGACTACGAACTGACGCAGCGAATGGGTCTGAAAAGCAAGCCCGCCTGGTGGTTCAACTTCTGCGAGACGAGCTATCCCGACCCGAAATCCGGGTTCATTCATTCCGCCTCCATCCTCACGACGCAGCGCAAAGACGGGCGCCCGAGCTACATGAACCTTCAACCCATCACCCCCGGCTGGGGCTATCCGGAATTCGACAAGATTCGCGACGCAGCGCAGTATACAGACCGGGTCAACATTTGGGCGGTTTGCGGCGGCTGGTCAAGCGAGTACAGCGTAGTCATGTTCGGCATGTGGGCGTGGAACCCCGAAAACTGCGACTGGGAGAAAATGCAAACCGCCATCTACGACTACGTCTGGGGACCGTCACAGGTGGAGACGATTCGCCAGTTCGACGCGCTCTGGACGGAACTCAAAGCGCTTTATCTTCTCCCCAAAAACTGGGTTTATCGAACGCCCGACAACGGGCTGGTGCGTTTGAAGTCGCCGGAGAATCGCGCCAAGGCTTTGGAATTGCTCGATAAACTCGACGCGCTGGCGGCTCAGCTGGCTCAATCCGCGCCGGAAGAAACAGCTATGGACAAAGATCGACTGGAATATCTGTTTATCGAGCCGATTCAGACCAGTTTGAAGTTCGCCCGAAAACAGGCGACTCTTGACTATCCGTACTACGAATTCAACAACTTTGAACAAAAAGCGGTTGAAATCTATTCCGAAAAAGGCGAGCAGGCGGCGAACGAGTATCTCAACCGCGTTCAGGAAACCGTTACAAAGCAAATTGAAACGCTTTCTGCGGAGCTTGCGGAACTAAAAGACGTCGAACCCGTTCTCAACCAGTGGAGAAAGCGGCTGGAAAACGCGAAGAACATCCAGCAGCTTACCGTCGTCAATGCTGACCAGCGCGCCAAGGAATGGGAAAAGCTGGTTACTCAGCCCATTGAACA
Source organism: Thermoguttaceae bacterium (assembly GCA_045546875.1). Taxonomy (GTDB): domain Bacteria; phylum Planctomycetota; class Planctomycetia; order Pirellulales; family Thermoguttaceae; genus RUG11551. Next base: position 3,353 of record JAZQDP010000279.1, read on the forward strand.
GTTCTTCCCCTTCATGGAAAAGCCGTCTGAGGGAACGTTCTTGTCCCTGTTTGACGGTCTCAGAGAACCAAACAACGCCCATGCAGTAAGGTTTCGATCTGCCAGCGACTGGGTTTGCAAGCCGAGCCAGTCAGTTGGCGCGTATCGAGTGGGAATGTTCAATCGAAACGACGTTACGATGGGGGCTATTGTCGTGCCGAGGAATACGAAAACCAAAGTTGGAGACTGCGGCTGGATTGAACAGACGATTGATTTTGACGCAGACAGCAATCCCTATCCGCTGACGGCTCGCATGTATCTTGTCGACAGCCGGATTGACAAACGATACCACGGCGTTCGACGGATCGACGTTTTAGTCAACGGAAAAGTCGTTTACAGTCGCGGCGTTTCCGATTCTGTCAAGTCCAACTGGGTGGAATTCCTGCTGGAACCGCCCGCCGATGGAAAACCCCGTTTCCGTATCGTCCTTCGCGTAACAGAACTCACGCCGGTTACAGACCATACCAGCTGGGTCTTCGTCGGTCCAATATTTGTTTATTGACACTGTTGGGATAATGTAACAGAAGATTGTATAAAGTAGAGGCTCATCAGACATCCCGATTGTCTGATGAGTCTTTGATCTATTTATCTCTTAACCAATATTGTTTTTAAATTGCTATTGCATATTATCTTTATATGGTGTATATTACATTCATATCAAACAAGATGGCTTAAGTTATTTATAGCATTACATATGAGTTCCGAAAACACCCCCCTAAATCCCCAGTCGATTCCGTTATCTCGGTATGCGTTATTTGTCGTTCTTGCCGTAGGCGGACTGGCAGCGGATTTGTATACCAAATCGCTTGTATTTGGTAAATTGGGAATGCCTGGCGAATACGTTTCTACGGTTGAGTCGCAGTCTAAAATGAAGTCTGTATGGTGGTTTGTTGACAATGTCTTTGGCGTTCAAACCAGTCTTAACGAAGGCGCGTTGTTTGGCATGGGACAGGGGCAAATTCCTCTTTTCTTGGTCATGTCGGTTTTGGCATTGGCGTTTATTGTTGTCTGGCTGATATGGTTCAAGGGGATTCAGTCTATTTTGCTAACCGTAATTTCCGCCATGTTTACGGCAGGAATTCTTGGTAATCTGTATGACCGAATCGGACTTCATCGGTTAACATGGAATTATGCGAACGATTTGCACGAAGTAGGCGAGCCGGTATATGCTGTTCGTGATTGGATTTTGGTTATGATCGGCGACTGGCCATGGCCAAACTTCAATATTGCCGATTCCTTAATGGTGTCAGGTGTGACTTTATTGTTTATCGCAATGGTTTTTTATCCAAAACTTTTTGAAAATAATAACCCCGGCGCTGATAAT
>JAZQDP010000280.1:0-2193 GCA_045546875.1 Thermoguttaceae bacterium
ACATACCCCACGAAGAAGGGGCTTCTACAACCATTACGCGCAGGCATTACGTACAACCCACGTTGCACATACCCCACGAAGAAGGGGCTTCTACAACTTCAGGCTCAGGGACAGCAGCCAATCATGCGTTGCACATACCCCACGAAGAAGGGGCTTCTACAACGTAAACTTGCCGAACTTGGGCGAGATAAATAGTTGCACATACCCCACGAAGAAGGGGCTTCTACAACTCTAGGCTCTTCAGAGCCTTAAATTTACGGTATCAAATATACCAAAAACGGTAACCTCGTCAAGAGGGAGCTAATTTTTTAAAATTTACTCCCGAAATTTGACGTAAGTCCTTATAGAATAAGGAGTGGTAATCGACGCCGTGTGACATTCTCAAATTATGAACGTTTTTGCCGGCTCTTTACATTCCGTAAGTCCTTGCGTACGCGCAAGATAGCGACATGATTCACATAACGGATAGCAGCGAATACTGTCCATTTCAGGGTCAATTATCTCGTCCAGACGGTCGAATACCGTTTTTATACCTGTTGACGTGAGCCAACATTCAAAAACGCTCTTCTGAACGCGAACGCCGTACGGCTTGAGCGCCTTTGCCACTCGGTAAAGACGTTTGGGATCGGAAATGGGTTGGCACAGGAACCAAACGACTCCGCAATAATATCCGGAAACGCTTAACTGTTTACCAAATTGTGAAAGAACATTTTTCGACTCCCGACCCGCTCAAAGCGTTCGGCGCGAGATTGGGGGGATGTCTTTGCTGCAATCTCTTTCTTTCAGGATAACCTAAAATGAAATGAAATGCAACCCCCCCGGAAGAGAATTTTTTCTCTCTCTATATAAATAACGTAAAAACGGTGGAAAAGTTACAGAAAATTTTGAGGCAGTAGGCAGTAGGCAGTAGGCAGTAGGGAGTAGGGAATAGGGAGTGGGGAATAGGGAATAGGGAATAGGCAGTAGGCAGTAGTTTTAATGCGGAATTACGCAAAGCGCCAGGCGAAGGTTTTAGGTAGTAAGAAATAATCTCACGCAAAGAACGCAAAGTTCGCGAAGTTTTAAAAAACGAACGCGAAGCGTTCAACTAGAACCGCTTTAGCGGTTCAATATTTCTAGCCGTGGGTTTCAACCCACGGAATAACGAACGCGACATAACAATATATCGTCAAATAACCTTTCCCTTCTGTCCTCCGAAGGAGGGCGGAAGGAAAAGGAACTGAAACGATTGGCGAGTCCCCGGAAAAATCTCATGCGGAGATGCGGAGACGCGGAGGGAGCCACGAAAGATTGGAAGGCGGTAATGAAACGTAGGCGAGCCGGGGTGCGTAAGCCCCCGGGAAAATCTCATGCGGAGATGCGGAGACGCGGAGGGAGTTCGCGAAGTTTTAAAAAAATTGGAAGGCGGTAATGGAGCAACCAGCGGGAGCGGTTATAATACGCCTCGCGCGGCAGCGCGGACTGGGAACGGCGCCTCGCCGCCGGTTCGCGGGCGTCCCCCCGCACAAGCAACCACAGACCCGCTAAAAACGCTCTTTCGCAGCCAGTAATCATTCTGGATCGCGGACGTAAGTCCGCACCCCCCAAAAAAGAAAGCGGCGCCCAGGCGCCGCACTCCATATCGTTCGCTTGCTCGAACCCCGTCTCCGGATCGCGGACAATGTCCGCATTTCACATAGAAACTCTATAAACGCAAAGACGAGTCGAGAACGTATGTTCTCGGCTCGTCTTTTTTTCTTGACATCCCCCTTTAGCGATTAGCGATTACGCAAGCGTTACACACCCCCTCGAGAGGAGCGCGGCAGCGCAATTGCTAATTACTAATTGCTAATTGCTAATTGAATTTGTTGCACATACCCCACGAAGAAGGGGCTTCTACAACCCGCTGGAGTTTGAACCATGTTTAGGTGGTTGGTTGCACATACCCCACGAAGAAGGGGCTTCTACAACAAACTGCTTGCTAAAATTTCAAACGACGACGTTGCACATACCCCACGAAGAAGGGGCTTCTACAACATAAGTTCTTTACGCTCCATTTAGTTTTCTTGTTGCACATACCCCACGAAGAAGGGGCTTCTACAACCTAAAGACGGAGCAGGTTATTATAAGCAGCAGTTGCACATACCCCACGAAGAAGGGGCTTCTACAACTCGAAGCGGCCATCTGGGCCATTGATGAATCGTTGCACATACC
>JAZQDP010000281.1:0-13774 GCA_045546875.1 Thermoguttaceae bacterium
ACAACTCCATCGACGAGGCGATGGCGGGCTACGCAACCGAGATTCACGTTACCATCAACGGTGACGGCTCTGTTACAGTCGAAGACGACGGACGAGGAATTCCGGTTGAAATTCACCCGGACTTGGGCGTTTCCACGCTTGAAGGCGTCATGACCGTTTTGAAGTTCGGCGGCAAGTTCGGCAAGGGCGCGAATCAGACTTCCGGCGGTCTGCACGGCGTCGGCGTTACGGTTGTCAACTTCCTGTCGGAATGGTGCACAGTCAAGGTTTGCCGAGGCGGGTACATGTACCAGCAGGAATACACGCGCGGCATTCCAGACGGCGAAGTCCGAAAGACCGGGAAGTCAGACCGCGTCGGTACGACGACTACGTTCAAGCCGGACGGACAGATTTTCCCTGTTACAAAATTCAACGCGGACATTCTTTCCTCGCGCTTGCAGGAACTGGCGTTTTTGAATCAGGGAATTAAAATCGTCTTCAAAGACGCCCGATCCGGAGAAGGGGCGACGTATCAGTACGCAGACGGTTTAACCGCGTTCGTCAAACACCTCAACGCCAACGTTCAGCCGGTTCATCCGGATATTATCCGCTTTACCGGGGAAGCGCAGGACGACGACGGCGGAACTATCGGGTACGATATCGCGCTGCAGTACACAAGCGACTATGCGGAAAACGTCTATTCGTTTGTCAACAACATTTCCACGACCGAAGGCGGCACGCACCTTTCCGGGTTCCGTTCCGCTCTTTCCAGAACGCTCAACCGATACGGCACAACGGCGGACTTGTTCAAAAAGATCGTCCCGAAGCCGGAAGACTTCAAAGAAGGGCTGACGGCGGTCGTTTCCGTTAAGGTTCCGCATCCTCAGTTTGAAGGTCAAACCAAAACGAAGCTCGGCAACAGCGTTGTCGAAGGGATTATCAACAGCGCAGTCGGCTCTGCGTTGTCAAAATATTTGGAAGAACATCCCAGCACTGCCAAGGCGATTCTGCAAAAAGGCATTGTCGCGGCGGAAGCGAGAGAAAGCGCTCAGCGCGCCAGAAAACTCGTTCGAGAACGCAAAGGCGTTTTGGCTGGCTTGGGCATGCCGGGCAAACTTCGAGACTGCACCGGCAAAGACGTCAACCGTTCAGAACTCTACTTGGTCGAAGGGGATTCTGCCGGCGGGTCTGCCGAAGGCGGACGCATGCGAGAATATCAGGCGATTTTGCCTCTGCGCGGTAAAATCCTCAACGCCTATAAAACCCGCGAAGAGCGAGTTCTTGCCAACGAAGAAGTCCGCGCCATGATTGTCGCTATCGGCGTCGGCATTGGGGAAGAAGTTGACATCTCCAAACGTCGCTACGGCAAAATCGTTATCATGACCGATGCCGACGTTGACGGTTCGCACATTCGCACGCTGCTGCTGACGTTCTTCTATCGGCAAATGCCAACTCTTCTCAAAGAGGGCATGGTCTACGTCGCTCAGCCGCCGCTGTATCGAGTTCGCCGCAAAAACGTTACAACTTACGTTCAGACCAGCGAAGAGATGAAAACGCAGCTGCTTAACTTCGGTTTGAAAGACGCTTCGTTTGACCCCGGCGACGGACGCCTCATTGAAGGCGAGCAGATGGAAAAACTCTGCCGAATTTTGGGCGCTCTGGAAGATTCTCTTTATGCCTTGGAAAAGCGCGGCATGAACTTCAAAATGTACGCTCAGCGCGTCAATCCGGAAACGGGCAAACTCCCGATTTTCCACGTTTTCCAGGGGCGGGAAGAACACTGGCTGTCTACTCAGGCTGAACTGGAAGCCCTCATCGCCGAAAAAGAAAAGCAGTCTGGCAAGGAAGTCGCCATTTCCAACGAAGACGTTTCCAATACCGAGGAGCAAACCAAGGAAGCGGAAAAGCAGGCGGAGCAGAATCACGACGAACGACTTCACGTTATCGAGCTGACCGAAGTCCGAACGATTAACAACCACCTGGTTGAACTCAAGGAACTGGGCTTCGGCATCGATTCTCTCTTCCCGATTGACCGCACCGGTCAGGAAAACCCGCGGTACTACCTGCGTCGAGACGAATCCGCTCAAGGGCTGGAAGACCTGCGTTCGCTCCTTCCGATGATTCGCAAGGTTGGAGAACGCGGCTTGCAGATTACCCGATTCAAAGGGCTGGGAGAAATGAACGCCGAACAGCTGAGAGAGACAACTCTCGACCCGGCGCAAAGAACCCTGCTTCAGGTTACCATGGACGACGCCAAACGCGCCTCGGAACTGTTTGAAATCCTCATGGGCGACAACGTCGAACCTCGCCGCCAGTTCATCGAGAAGTACGCTTTGGACGTCGAAAACCTCGACGTGTAAACTTTGCCTTTTAGTGTCTCCAGAAAAGCGCGTGGGTTAGCCGGTCAAATATTTTGACGCTAGCCCTCTATAGGCGCTTTTCTCTTTATAGTATGACACATTCTAAAATATTACTTTCCAAATCAGTTTATTCCCTATTATGTCAATACAATCAGAACTGATTCGTTCCTTCCGTCCGATTTTGCAGTCCCTTACTCCCGAAGCTGAAAGCTATCTTGGCATGATCCGCCGCGCCGGAGACGACAAGTTTGGCGATTATCAGGCGAATTTCGCCATGCCGCTGGCGAAAAAGCTGGGCAAAAAGCCACGAGACGTTGCAGAAGAAATCGCCAACGCCTGGACGAATTTTGACCTCTGCCCCAAGCCGGAAGTAGCGGGACCCGGGTTTCTCAATATTCGCATTAACAACGCCTGGCTGGAAAAGAGCGTTCAGACGCAGCTGACCGACGAACGGCTGAGCGTTCCCGCCGTTGAAAAGCCCCGGACAATCGTTATTGACTACTCCGCGCCAAACGTCGCCAAGCCGATGCACGTCGGGCACATTCGGTCCACGTCTATTGGGGACGCGCTGTACAAGATTCTGAAATTCCTCGGACACAACGTTATCAGCGACAACCACTTGGGCGACTGGGGAACGCAATTCGGCATGATTATTTGGGGGTATCGCCGATTCCTTAATCTGGAAGCGTATCAAGCCAACCCGGTTGCGGAATTGACCCGAATTTATCGCTTGGTGCGTCAGTTGGTAGACGAAAAGAAAACGGTCGAGCAGGCGGAGCAGGAGTCCTCCGGCGCCGCGGTTGAAGGCGAAGACGCATCTCAGCTGGTCGGCGACGCCGTTTTGATGGAGACGTCCAAACTGCATCACGGCGACGAAGAAAATCTCGCTCTGTGGAAACAGATCATGCAGTCCTGTTACAAAGAGATCGACAAAGTCTACAGCCGGCTTAAAGTTCGATTCGACTACACGCTGGGGGAAAGCTCGTATCAGCCGCAGCTGGAACCGCTGGTTGAAAGCATGATCGCCAGCGGATTGGCGCAGGTCAGCGAGGGCGCCGTTGTCGTGTTCAACCCGGAAATTTCCGAAGCCCCGTTTTTAATCCGCAAGCGCGACGGCGCATTTATCTACGGGACGACCGACCTTGCGACGCTGGAATACCGCAAGGCGCATTTCCATCCAGACGCCGTCCTGTACGTCGTCGATTCCCGTCAGGCGTTACATTTCCAGCAGCTTTTCCGCACGTGGCGGCGCATGGATCCCGCTAACGAAAACGTAGAACTCAAACACGTCTCATTCGGCACCGTTATGGGTGACGACGGCAAACCGTTCAAAACCCGTTCCGGAGACACGGTCGGACTGGAAAGCCTGCTGGACGAAGCGGAATCCGCCGCGTGGAAGGTCGTCGAGCAGTCGCAGGCGTGCCAGTCCATGACGGAAGAACAGCGGCGCGACGTGGCGCGAAAAGTCGGCATCGGCGCGTTGAAGTACGCTGACTTGAGCCAAAACCGCGATTCGGACTACGTCTTTTCCTACGAAAAAATGCTTGCCATGAACGGCAACACGGCTACGTACATGCAGTACGCCTACGCCCGCGTGAGAAGCATTTTCGACAAAGGCGGAATCGACGTCGAAGCGTTCCGAAAATCGAACCCGGCTATCGTTTTGACCCAGCCGGCAGAACGCGCTCTGGTTATCGAATTGTCACGATTTGAAGAAGCGTTGCTTTCCGCCGTTTCCGACTACCGACCCAATCAGCTGACGTCGTACCTGTTTGAACTGGCGGCGCGGTACTCCACTTTCTTTGAACGCTGCCCCGTTCTCAAAGCGGAGTCGGAAGAAGCCAAAACAACCCGATTGGCTCTGTGCGACCTGACCGCTCGAACAATCCAAAAGGGCTTGGAACTGCTGGGAATTGAAACGGTGGAAAGAATGTGAGTTAGGCAATAGGCAATAGGCAATAGTTTAAAAGTCCCTACTGCCTACTGTCTACTGCCTACTGCCTTAAATGCCATGGACGAACGAGAACTGTACAACCAACTCAAAGCCGAGATTCGTCATCACGACGAACTGTATTACCTCAAGGCGCAGCCGGAGATTTTAGACCACGAGTACGATGCGCTCATGCGTCAGCTCAAAGACCTCGAGGCGGCGCACCCGGACTGGGTTACGCCCGACAGCCCAACGCAGGTCGTCGGCGGCGTTTATCCGGAACCGCAAAGTGAGAGTGTCGCGCCCACGCCGGAGGTGGAATACAATCTCTTTGGGGAGGTTATCGAACCGGAAAAGCCCAAAGCGGCGTCCAAGAAAAAGGCGGCGGAACGCATCGCGCCGGCGCCCGCTTCCCAATCGACCAAACTCAACCGCGTCGTTCACGCCGTCCCGATGCTCTCGATTGACAACACGTATTCCGTCGGCGAGCTGGACGACTGGGCGATTCGAACGCAAAAGTATCTTTCTCAGCGAACGTCCAACGATAAAATCGAGTGGGTTGTCGAACCGAAAATTGACGGCGTTTCCGGCGCGCTGATCTATAAAAACGGAACGCTGTTGCAGATGGTAACTCGCGGCAACGGTCAGGAAGGAGACGACGATTCCGCCAACGCCTGCATGCTGACAAACGTTCCCCAAACGCTGCAAATTGACTACGCGTCCGCGCCGGAACTTAAGGAGCTGGACTCCATCGAAATTCGCGGCGAAATTTTCATGACAAACGAGAATCTCGTCGAACTAAACCTGATTCGGGAAAAGGAAGGCGAGCCGCCGTACGCCAACACTCGCAATCTGACCTCTGGCAGCATTTCTCTGGGTTACGACGACAAAGGGCAGGATATTTTGTCGATTGACCCGAATCAGTTTGACAATCAGGCGGACAGAAACAAACTCTTGCGAGATCAGGAGAAAGTTCGGCTGGAACGATCTCGGCGCAAGCTGGGTTTTTATTGTCACAGTATCGGGCGCACGGAAGGGCTTCCCGTCAAAACGCACATGGATTTCCTCAACCTCGTTTCGACCTGGGGGCTGCAGCCGACTCCGATGGCGGCGGTTTTCGACTCTTTCGACAAAGTCAAACAGCATTGCGAAACGATGATTGAAAACCTCGACCAGTTCGACGTCGAAATTGACGGGCTGGTAATCAAGGTTAACTCGCTGGCGCAGAGGGAAATTCTCGGTACGACGATGAAGTCGCCCCGCTGGGTTATCGCGTACAAGTTCCAAAAGTACGAAGCCCCCACAACCGTACTGGACATTCGCGTTCAGGTCGGGAAAAACGGAACGATAACCCCTGTCGCCGATGTAACGCCGGTGGAAATTGCCGGAACGACGGTCAGCCGGGCAAGCCTCCACAACTTCGACCAGATTGCGGAAAAAGACATCCGCGTTGGCGACGTTGTTATCATGGAAAAGGCGGGCAAGATCATTCCCCACGTCGTTCGAGCGGAAAAGCATTTGCGAAAGCCGGACGTTGAACTGCCGCCGTATCAGCCGCCGACGCATTGCCCGGTTTGCAGCTCCCCGCTGGTCAAAGACGCCGATACGGTTTTCCTCCGCTGCGTCAATCCAGACTGTCCCGCTCAACTCAAGGAAAAAATCCGATTCTACGCCAGCCGAACCGCGATGGATATCACCGGTTTGGGCGACAAAAACGTCGAGGCGATTGTCGACGCCGGGCTGATTGAAACCTTTGCCGACATCTACCGCCTTAAAGACAGACGGTCTGAACTGATTAACGTTTTTTACAAGCCAACGGACAAGGAGCTGGAAAAGGCAAAGGCGGCGGGAACGGACTGGGCGCCCAAGTCCACCGCGACGGTTGACAATCTTTTAACGGCGATTGACAACAGCAAATCCCGCCCGCTGTCGCTGCTGATAACCGCGCTGTCAATTCAGCACGTTGGGAAAAAGACGGCGACGATTCTCGTTCGGAAGTTCAAAACGGCAGAGAATCTGCTTTCCGCTTCCATTGAAGAGCTGTCACAAATCAACGACGTTGGACCGACAATCGCCGCGTCCGTCTGGAATTTTTTCCATCTCCCCGACGGATCCGACGCTCACGGCGCGACCGTTCTCAAGGAACTGCTCGAGTTAGGCGTGTCGCAAGAAGAAGCCGTTCCGGAAGAAGACAACGACAACGCTGTTTCCCTGGAAGGACAGACAATCGTTGTAACAGGAACGCTGGAAAAGTTCACGCGTCAGGAGATTGAAGATTTGATTGTCAAACTCGGCGGCAAAGCGTCGTCGTCCGTTTCCAAAAAGACGGCGTTCGTCGTTGCTGGCAAAGAGGCGGGCAGCAAACTGACAAAAGCGCAGTCTTTGGGCGTTCCCGTATTAACGGAAGAAGAATTTTTAGAACGAATCGGACAAGATTCGTAAAACCCTTCGCGAACGCCCTACCCTTCTTAGATTGGTTCCCAGTCCAAGCCAATATCGAGCGAACTGGCAGCATGAGTAAGCGACCCGACGCTGATTCGTTCGACGCCCGTAGCGGCAATTTTCCCAATCGTCTTGAGGTTAACGCCTCCCGAGGCTTCCAGTTCAACTTCTGGCGCCATCTCGTCGCGCATCGCAACCGCCTGACGTAAAATCGCGGGCGGCATATTGTCTAACAGAACAATGTCCGGCTTGAGCGGAAGAGCAATTTTGAGCTGTTCCAGAGAATCAACCTCCAACTCTATGAGCGTGTTAGGCATATTTTTGTCGATAATATACTGTTTCGCTCGGGCGATGGCTTCAGCCGGATTGAACAGCGGCTCTTCGTCCAAATCGTGTTTAAGTTCCGGACAAGCCAAGGCGAGGTGGTTGTCTTTGATGAGAATCGCATCGTACAGACCGCAGCGATGGTTCTTCCCCCCTCCGCACTGAATAGCGTACTTTTCTAACAGACGCCAGCCGGGAGTGGTCTTGCGGGTGTCGTAAATACCGGGCTTTTTCCCTTCGATCAGGTCAACCCATTCGACGTAAAAATGCGTCAGAGAGGCAATCCCGCACAAACGGCTCATAAAGTTGAGCAGCGGTCGTTCAATATGGAGAATCTGTCTGGCGTTGCCTTCCAGAGAGCCAATTTTACAGCCGGGATAGAGCGGGTCGGAATCGTTCATGAACGGCGTCCATTTTACGTCTGGCGCGTATTCCATAATAATTGGAACCAACGCCATGCCAGCTAAAACGCCTTCTTCACGAGAAGATAGCACAACTTTGCCGCGAGCCGTTTTCGGAACGACCGCATCCGTAGTAATGTCAACGCTACCGCGAACGTCTTCTTCGATTGCCAATTCAAGCAGGATGCGGAAATCGTGTTCGACTTCTGCGTCCCAACAGGTTTGATGAAAGTCCGGTTTGTTCATAGGTAAAATCTTTCTCAAAAAACTTTTTTATTACCCCTTTATTATATCAGGAAATAAGTTAAAATAAAGGGGTACGGCATAATGAGAACAAAAGATTCTGAGAGTTCTGTCGAAAAAGCTGTTTTGAACGCTAACTTGCAATCGAAATCGAACGAGTCCGACACTCGCTCCGGTTCCGATTCTGAATCGTTGCACCCTCGCCGTCCGATAACTTCAACCCCGGGGCAATGGCAAACGGTATTTCGTCTGCAAGATCAAATAACGTTGATATTTTGCTCTTTAATCGCGTTATTCTCCATCGGGGGCTACCTCTATTGGAATGAGCGGGTTACAAACCAGGTTATTGAACTTGACAGAATGCCATACGTCGAAACGCAGCTAAAAATCGACATCAACTCTGCAACGATTTCAGAACTATCGTTAATCCCCGGGATTGGGGAAGAAAAAGCACGTGAAATAATCCGAACCCGATCGAAAATGGGCGGAATGTTTGCCGACGAAAACGATCTGCTTAAGGTGGAAGGAATCGGTCCCAAGACGCTCGACGCTTTACGCCCTTATCTGGCGCCAATGCCCAATTCTGACGCGCGAGCGGAAAAATGAAATTAAGGATTAGGGAACAGGGAGATTAAGCTTTTAGCTTCTAGCTTGGTTATTTTAGTTTCAGGCTTTAAATATTACGCTGAGAACTACAAATGCACAAGCTAATGGCTAGTAGCTAATAGCTAGCAGCTTACAAACTACCCCCTACTCCCTTGCCCTTTTCTCTTCTCTTCTTTTCTGAAAAAAATCGGTGAGAACTTTTCCGCAAGCGGTGTCCAGAATTCCGGAAATCACCTCACAGCGGTGGTTCAGTCTCGAATCGTTGAGTAAACGAAACAACGAATCAACCGCTCCCGCTTTAGGGTCGCTGGCGCCATAAACGACCAACGGAATTCGGGCTTGCAAAATGGCTCCGGCACACATACAGCACGGTTCTAACGTAACGTAAAGAGCGCAATCTGATAAATTCCACGTTCCCAGGGTTTCGCAGGCTGATTCAATCGCCAGAACCTCCGCGTGGGCTGTGGGCTGTTGCAAACGTTGACGACGATTATTTGCCGATGCGATTAGTTCTCCGTTGCGAACGATAACGGATCCGACGGGAACTTCGCCATCTTCCGCAGCTTGAACTGCCTGTTTCAACGCTTCCGACATCCAAAGCTGATGGGTCATTATGTCGATACAAGACACCGAAAATATTTCTCGACGAGCCTTTTCGTTTGGAGTTAATTTCCTGCGCGGCATTGGTTTACGAATTGGGGTTCGATGATGAATTGTACTCGGCTTGAGCCAATTTGTGAAGTAATTCTTTAGCGTCTTCTATCGTCTGTTTGCGAACCTGTTTATCGGACAGATCGGCTAAAACGCTCAGTTCTCCCTGACGCTGTTGAGCGTTCAGGAATTCGTTAAGGTTGACGTCTGGGCGGTCAAAAGAATCGGCTGTTTTATCAATAGCGTCTTTCCAGGAATTCATAGCTTTGCGGACTCTCAAAAAAAGTTAGGAATACAAATAATCGACGCTCATGTCTGACAGATCTTCCATCAGCACGCGCAGGTCATTCGAATACTCGCTTGCAAGGTTCATCATAACCAGCTGACGGAGAATAGCGGCTGCGCCGTCGGTTTCGGACGTTATCGCTTCGTCTGCAGATTGAAATCGGTCTGCCGGGTTGGGAGCGGTCAATTTTTTACAGAACTGAACTAAAACCGAATTATTGCACAGGGGATAGCCGAGAATCTGTTCTATTCGGTAACAAATCGACCGCTTCTCCTGCAAATGAGAATTCTGCTTTGAAAACAGGGTCTTCCCGGTCAGCAGTTCCAAAAAGACGTATCCCAACGAGGCGATGTCACTCAATTCGGTTGGCTGTTCGTTATCTAAAACCTCTGGCGGGGCGTACGCCGGGGTGCAGGATCGACGTTGAGGCAAATTATCCAGCAGGTACGCCGACCCCATATCGATTATTTTAGCCGAACCGGTTCGTTTAATCATAATATTGGACGGTTTGACGTCCGAATGAACGATTTTCTCTCGGTGCAAAGCGCCCAAGCCTTTAAGACATTCGCTGATAATCGTTACTGCCGCCCCGGTTTGAAATCGAAGGTTTTTGGTTCCGTAATCCAGAACAACTTTATTTAGCGATTCGAAACGGCTAGGAATACAATGTTCTTTTAGCCACGTTAGCGTTTTGGGGTGAATGATCGTCGAAAGGTCTTTTCCGTCGATCATTTCCATTTCCATAACTCGAATCAGCTGTTGTTCAGACCAATTATTTACGTTGAGTAAATTATCGTGCTGAATCAGGGCAATGCGGGTTGACACGGTCGCCATTCTTCTCATGGCGTCTTGATAGTCTTTTTCGGTTTCGTACCGCAGAGGTGAAAAGACCTTTAACGCCACCGGCAAAGAAAAGTTATCCGTGCCGATTCGATGGGACAGATAGACAACCCCCTGCCCGCCGGCGCCGAGTTTTTTCTCAAACCGCAAGATTTCGCAAGACTCGGTTACGCCACGGCTAATAATATCTTCATACGCTTCGCAGAGCAAATCTGTATCTCGGCTGTCGGTTGTCATATTAAACAAACTTGTCGGCGATTCGTTAGCGCAGTACAGTCTGGTTTGATCGGAATCAGTCATATTATTAGTAATTAGCAATGAGCAATTTGCAATTAGCAATTGACGCAAAGCGCCTCAATAATTAGCAATTAGCAATGAACAATTAGCAATTGACGCAAAGCGCCTCAATAATTCCTAATTCCTAATCGCTAATTGCTAATTCCCTACCCCCTATTCCCTACTGGAGACGATGTCAAATTCGTATATAGCGGGAACGAGCATCGCGGCAACGGCAAACCCGTAAGCGATGGCAACAACAAAAAATACGCCGAAGGTATAATTCATCAGGGCAGCCGTCAAGGCGTAGAACGTAGCACAGGGGGTTCCGAAGGACGCCAAGGCGATCGCGGACGACGGGTTTCTAATGCCCAAGGCGACGTACAGCCCCGCCCCGCCCCCGATTATCAAAGCCAGGAACGGTTGAAATTGCGCTTGAAAGGAGCCGCTAAACGTCAGAGCCATTCGCAAGCAAACCGCCACCCCAACAAAAAGGAAAAAAAGGACTCCCAAGCTGACCCCGATCGACTGACGGCTGTTAGCATAAATCATGCCGCTGTGAAGTCCCAGCGTTACGCTAAACAGAGCCAGGATCAGGTAATCGACAATCAAATAAAAAGCGTATTCTCCCGGTAAAAAGCCGGCATACCAAACGACGAGCGTCAAAATCGGAGGAGATAAAACCGCTTCTTTCGCATTCCAAAACGCGCCAAGGAGTTTACCACACACAAATTCTGACGGGCGAAGGTCGCTCGAAAGCAGAAGGTCAAGAGCCTTCCCGTCCCGTTCGGTCGAAATCGACGTTACGCTTTGCGCCGTTATCAACGCCAGGCTCAGCAACGCCAACGGCGCAATAAAATAAAGGGTTCCCCCGAACGTCGAAACGGAGCCGGAAAGAATCGTATAAAGGCACAATAACGCTATTATCAGGTACCCGATCCGGAACAGAAACAGACGTCTGCCGTATCCGGCGGTGCGAACCTCGCGCCATAATATCGGGTTGTCCCACACAGGGCGGCTAACAAAATTTTCGGCATGAACGGACGTCGGCTCTGAACTGGACGACGCCGCCCGGGGAGCCTTAACGACTCGGGGAGGGTTCCAGACCCGAACCCGTATAATCACGGGGACGTAAATCAAAACCGAACAGACCGCGCAAAACAGATAAAACGGGACAAGGCTTTCCGTCCCCGCTGGGTCTGACGCCGCCACGACCGCTGAATAGGGGCTAATTGCGATTGACGGGATTGAACCCCAGTACGGAGCCGTCTCCCCTGCGATAAGCCACGTCGAAAGAGCCAAAAGAGTAAGACTAAGCGTTAAAAACGTTTTTTCGCTTCGAAACGCGATCGCGCTGCCGATTACGCCCGACAATATCGAAGACGATACGGTTGCCAGCAAGACGCGAACCGTTTGACCTGCCGACACGCCGCCGAATACCGCGCACGACGCCAGGACCGGGAACGGCGCCAACGTGGACGAAAGAATGTAAACCAAACTCGACGACAGTTTGCCGACCGTTAATTCGCAGGAACTCAAGCTCGTCAACAGCAACAGATCAAGCGTTTTCCGGTCTTTTTCCTCGGAAACGGACGAGGCGCAAAATATCGCCGACTGAAATGCCGAAACCGTTAAAAACAATACAGACAGTATCGAAAACAGACGCGCCCCGAACCGGGAGAAGTCGCCCACGTTCCGGATTTGTTCCGACCCCGTAATTAAAAGCCACGCCGTTGCCGAAATCGATAGAAACAACGCAGCATAAACCGACCGGGAGACGTACGTCTTGCCCCGCTCCGGTACGACCGCCAACGTTCGTGTAAATATCGATCCAAACATTCTAAACCCTATTATACCAACTTTTTCTTTTTTTGCAATAGTTGTGCTATACATAGCCGCGTTACGTTAAAGAAATGATTAAACGAACACAATAACCACATATTTAATTGCATTTAATCAAAGCCTCTATGAAATACGGCGTCCCCTGCTCTTGTTTTTTTCGATAATCTGCTGTATAATAAAATAAGCGTCTCCGGACGGCGGGTATTACCCGCCAAAATAAACAACCTAAGATTTCGCGGACAACGCCTCCCTTATTTACGCGGACAACGTCCGCGTCCCAGAGACTGCGTAGGAAGTAGGAAATAGGGAATTGCGAGAATATATCTTCGAGCAACGCTTGCGTTAATTCCTAATTCCTAGTCGCTAATTGCTAATCGAAATGCGTTCTCGATTTCCATCTGTCGAAACAGCCGATGAAGACGGTTTGGTGGCTGTCGGCGGCAAGCTGACGCCGGACTGGCTCATTGACGCCTATACTCACGGGATTTTTCCTTGGCCAATGGGGGAGGACTACCCAATAACGTGGTTTGCTCCCGACCCGCGCGCTATTTTGCCGTTGGATCAAGCGCATTTCTCAAGGCGTCTGTTGAGAACAATTCGCCATAAAAACTGGCTTTTTTACATCGACCGGGCGTTTGAAGACGTTATTCGCGGCTGCGCTGCCGACCGGGACAACGATCCGGGAACATGGATTACGTCACAAATGATTGACGCTTACTGCGAAATGCACCGGCTCGGCTACGCTCACAGCTTTGAAGTCTGGGAACAAAACGAAAACGAACAAAAGCTCATCGGAGGCGTCTATGGGCTGGCGTTCAACCGCTTCTTTGCCGGAGAATCGATGTTTCACACTGTAACAGACGCGTCAAAAGCCGCTCTCTGGTTCCTGGTTAATACGATTAAAAAAAGCGGATTTACCCTGTTTGATTTACAGGTTATTAACGACCACACCAAACAGTTCGGAACCATCGAAATACCCCGAGTTGAATATATGAACCTGCTCAAAGATGCGGCATTTTAATTCGGTATGCGTACCTCGCTCCTCTCGGGGTTGTGGAACGTTCGGAAGTAACACGCTTGAGTAACGCGGTTAAGTATAGAGCCAAAATAGAACACATTCTCCAATAGCAATTTCGGGTGCGTGTAAAAATAAAAACTACCTATTTTCGCAACCCAAAATTTATCGCACCCGCAATATCCACCTTTTTTGAAAAAAGTTAAAAAATATGGCTCTTCCGGTAAGTTGGCGCCTGCATTTTTGCAGGTCAGTTTGCACACGGATTTGACAGACAAAACGGATTAGCGCCGATTGATTAATTGACAATTCAATTATCATTCAATCAACATTGGTTTTTAACACGAAGACACAAAATATACGATATTTACGAAAAATGTATTATTTTAAAATAACCCTTTCGTTTGTTTCGTTCTTTTCGTGTAATTTCGTGTAAAAATTAGGTTCATCCGACAAGTTGGTACCTGGTTTTATGAATAGCGAAGATTTTGAGTTTGAAGTATTCCATATTTCTGTATCCATAAGCGCGTCGTTTGAGGGTTTTGATTTTATTGTTTAGTCCTTCTAACGGACCACTGG
>JAZQDP010000282.1:0-6233 GCA_045546875.1 Thermoguttaceae bacterium
ACGTGGACGGACTCTGCGGATTCCGTTGCCTTGAAAGTAGGCGAATGGACGAAAGTTACGATTTCGGCAGAAGATATTGCGCTGAATAAGAATGGTCAATGGTATGTGTATATCCTTGGCGGCGACGGTGCCGGTGCGGCAAAGGACGGCTGGAAGATTTCGACGATTTATGCAGGTCCTTACAAAGAATACAGCTACACGGATCATGCGGACGTGAAGAACGTAATTGCTTTGATTAATGCTATTCCTGCATCCTTAACGTTGAATGATGTAGCGACGATTGAAAAGGCTCGTGCGGCTTACGATAATTTGTCGAGCAGCCAGCAAGCACTTGTTACAAACGTTGCAAAACTGACGAACGCAGAAACGTTTATCGTAGAGAACGAAAAGGCAAGCGTAGTTATCGCAATGATTGATGCAATCAATCCCAGAGCGATAGAAAAATCAGCGGTGGAAGCGGCGCGTGCGGCTTACGATAACTTAACGGATGAGGCAAAGACGTACGTAACGAATATTGCAGTTTTGGAGGAATACGAAGCGCAGCTGAGCGCAGAAAGTGAAGTGCAAGCCGCGGCAAACAGCGTAATCTCTAAGATTACCGCCCTTCCCGATGAAGTTGTTATGCCCGATCATCTTGTGTTCGTTTCTAGAATTGAGGCGGCTCGAGATGCATATAATGCGCTTTCCGACGAAGGAAAAGAATTGGTTACGAATTACGCAAAGCTGAGAACGTTAGTTTCTGCAATTAGCGGTTATGAAACGATACACATTCAAACATTGGACGGTGTAAACGTTGTTCCTTCATACGTCCCGAATTATACGTCTACAATCGGCGGTACGGCGTCTATGGGTTACGACGGTTATTACGGCGATTATTTGCGCGTAACCCCCAACGCAGGCGGTAAAGTGGCAATTCAATTCATCAATTTCCCCGACGTAAGCGAATATTCCAAGATTTACTTTAATATCCGCGTAGTCGGTGCGTCTTGCGATCTCTACCTTTCCGACGGTATTACGAACGACGGTTGGGGCGATGGCTGGCATAATACGTGGAGCATGAGTGGGCTTTGGGCGAACAACGGCAACTGGATTCAAAAGGAACTTGCGGTTTCTACGGGTATCTTCTCGTCGAATTGGGCGCTCGGTTTGAGAACGGATACGACGGGCGTTTCCTTTGAAATTACCAATATCGTCGGGGTTAAACTTGACCTTGGCGAAAAGACGAGTACGTCGTTTGGTAATATATCGGATACTGGTACGAAGAACGAATACGGCACAGTGTATGATTTCACGCAAGGTTGGTCGAGCAACACCGACTTGGGTGCATTCAATATCGGTATATTGAAAGCCGCGCTTAATGAAGGACACGATTCCTTGCGTTTCTATATTTATAATCCTCAACAAGACGACGTTGCTTTCTATTTTAATGAGAATGAAACGTGGATTCAGACGGAAGTAGCAACGTTAACGGCGCAAGCTTGGACGGAGGTTGTCATCACACCTGAATTGATTACGGCAAACGAAACGTATTTGTTGTACGTTTGCGTAAGGAGTGGGGCAAGCGCTTCTGGATGGCAAATCTCTCCAATCTATTCGTTCAGCTCGGGCGATTTGATTGCGCAAGTACAAGCGCGTATCGATACCTTAAATGAGAATAGTTCTAAAGCAGCAATTGACGCGGCGCGTCAGGCGTATGAAGAGCTTCCTGAAGCGGAAAAGGTTCTCGTTAATATTGAAAAGTTGATTGTCAGCGAAACGGCGTTGTATGGCGATATGGCAGAAAATGCTTCGTTTATTGTGGACGGTGGCACTATCTATAAGATTTTGTACAATTCAGAGGCTAAAGAAGCGGCTGTCTTCCTGCAAGAACAAATAGAGGCGATAACGGGAGTTAACGTAGAGCTGGTAGCAATCAATCCTTCAGCGGTTGACAAATACAGATATGCAATCATGTTCTGTGATAGAAACTTGGCGACAGATGTGATTGGTACAGAGGCGAATATTACTGCCTGGTCGGGTTATGCAATTAGAAGACCGGCAAGAACGGTATTTATCGAAGCAAATAGCGCGGACGGCTATCGTATGGCAGCGTTGGCGTTTTTGCGCGAAATGTACGGCTATGATATGATTAGCGAGGATTGCGTAGTTTACGGCGAGTGTTTGGATTCCTTCCCTGCGTTTGGTTTGGTTGAAAATCCCTCGTTTGATTATCGCCAACAGCAAACGTATATGACCGATAATGAAGTGCTGAATATGGGCTTGCAATCGCACACGGATATTTGGATTCACTCCAATCAAGGCTGGGATATGCACAATGCGTTGCATTATCTTCCCGTAGCGACCTACGGTACGTCTCACTCGAATTGGTATACGTCGGATAAGACGCAAATTTGTCCTACGGCAGGCGGTAATTCGGCGGAATTTGCAACGATGGTAGATGTAATTGTTGCGAATATGATGGTACAAATTAACGCGCAGCCGAATAAAGAGAACATTTCTTTCTCAATTATGGATAGCGCTGGCGGCGACAATTGTACGTGTGCGCGCTGTACGTTGTATAATACGTTGTACGGCGAGGGCGGTTTCTCGGCAGCATGGATTGATTTGATGAACGCGATTAACGAGAAAATTCAGGCACAAATCGGCGATAGAAAGCTGAATATCGCATTCTTGGCGTATCGCTCGACGGAAAAGGCTCCTGCAAGTATCAATGCAAACGGTGCAGTTACATTGATGAAACGTTATCAAATTAACGACAACGGTAGTTACACGCAGACGAGTGAAGATCTTAAATGTGACGACGGCGTTATGGTATGGCTCGCACCAATCGACGGCAAGTATGCAGAAAACTTCAATCACGCGGACAATGCGGATACGCTTGCTGTAATTAAGAAGTGGTGTGCGCTTTCCGATAACGTATATCTGTGGATGTACGGTACAAACTTCAAAAATTATATGTATCCTTATAACACTTGGCAGGCATCTGCAGAAAACTACAAGATTTTGGCGGAACTTGGCGTAAAGGGTGTTTGGAGCCAGAGCAATGAAACGGAAGCGACGGCGTTTAGCGATTTGAAGGCGTATATCGATTCCAAATTTATGTTCAACGTCAATGCGGATTATGAAACGGTTTTGGATACTTACTTCACCAACTACTTCGGAGCAGGCGCAGAAAAAATGCGTTCGATGTTCGATGCAATCGTTGCAAAATGTGAAGAAATCGAAGTAAACTACGACGGTTTGGGACGCGGTATTTACGACGAAATCGAAAATGTAAACGGTTTCCTTGGGATTGGTTCAAAGACGTATTGGTCGAAAGATTGGTTGAACTCTCTTGTAACTCTTTGCGACGAAGCGAAAGCTTTGGTCGATGCGGATACAAGCCTTACGGAAGAGCAAAAGACGGCGATTAAAAATAGAATCACCAAGGAAAGCTTGTTCCCCCGTTACGTGCTTTGCACTTCGTTTGCATCGAGCTATTCGAATAGTAATAAGAAAGCGATGCGTCAAGCGTTTAAGGCGGACGCGACGATGCTTGGGTTTACGCTCTATAAAGAAGCAGACGGTTTACTGTCCGATTTGTATAATGACTGGGGTGTTTAATCTAAAAAGAAAATAAAAAGAGGTCTAAATGAAAAACAAACATCTTGTTTTGTTGACAATTTTATCAGCATTATGTCTTATAGGTTGCTCTAAATCCAAGGGGCAACCTCAAGACCATAGCATAGGCAGTTACGATCCGCCTGCCTCCTCGGAAGATATAGTAGAAGTAGTGCCTGGTGCGCCTGTGGTTTCAGTAAATCAAGAATCGGTGACCATTTGCATAGGTGAAAGCTATACGCTTGAAGCGTCGGCTGAAAATATCGACGAACCCGTTTTCGTGTGGTCGATTGATGGGGATTCCTCCTTGGACGTTGTTTCCGTTGCGCAAACGGGGAATACGGCGGTCATTACGGGACTTTCCGAAGGGGAAATCAAGCTTGTGGCTTCGGTGGAACGGGACGGACACGTCTATTTTAAGACGGTCCAAGTCACCATCAAGCAGGATAGTGAAGTAAGCTTGGTTGTCAGTGAAAATATCGGTTTTGACCAAAACGGATACAAAGTCGATTTATCAACGCTTTCTACGGAAAACGGCGACGTGACGAACGTACTTGCGACCTTGACGGCATATAAAAACAATAAGATTGCAATCGCAAAAAACATGAAATGGGAAAGTCAAGATACTTCTATTGCGGCGGTGGAAGGAAATACCTTCCGTTCTGTAAGCGAAGGACAGACGAAAATTATCGGTTCTTGCGAAGTGGACGGCAAGCCTTACAGCTTGGAAATTGCGGTCAACGTTTATCGCCCGACGATTGTGTTAGACGAAAGCTTTGTCGTAGAAGTGGAAAACCTGTCCAGCTTTGAGCTTGCATCGAATATTAGGGGTATATCGAGAGGGATTACCTACAACGGTGCGAGCGTCGGTGAGTTCGACGCACAGAAAAAACTCGTCACCTTGCAAAAAAACGTGTTGCCGACGACGGCGGCGGATATGGGCGAGGACTGTCCTTTCTTCGTGGAAACGAATTTGGCAAAATACGAGATTGGCGTAGATCTTTATACGAAGATTTTATATACGAAAGAGGATTTTGACAGCTTTGCCACCCTTTCGAAAAAAGCCTGCTCGAATAACGCGGCAATTTGGGACGGATATTTCGTTTTAGGGGATGATATTGCCTATAACGGTTTATTCCAATCCAAAGTAGCAGATCTTGATTCGCTTTGGGCGGCAGTTCAAGGGAATTGGTCGAACGGCGGTTTGTACGGTTTTAGAGGGGTATTCGACGGCAAAGGTCACAAAATCGAAGGGATCAGCATCGATAACGGCAGTCAAATTGCAAGTGTTTTCGGTGTACTGCATATCGACGGCGTGATTAAAAATATATCCTTCACCAACGCGAGCGTTGCGGCAAACAGCGGGCTTGTATGCTCCGCAGGTGGCGGTACGATTGAGAATATCTATATTCAATACGCGTCTATGGGTAAGGGTACGCAACATTACGAAGGGGACGGATCGATTAACAATCATTGCGGCTCGTTCTTTAGTTTCAAAGAACCGACGTCCACGGCAAACGTATCAAACTGCGTTATTGACGTCAGTCAAGCCTCGTTCAACACGAGTGCTTCTATAAAAATCGTGGGTAGCGAATACGTTGCGATTAAGAACGTATTTGTCATTGGCGGCACGGATGAGTTGCGCGCAAAATCCAACGCAACTTTAGCCTTCTCGTCAATGCTTGAATTCGTGCAAAGCACCAATGCGCAAAGCCGTTATAAGAAGTTCGACGAAGACTTTTGGTCGCAGGCAAGCGGCGTCGCCGTTTCGAATACCGTGTACGAACAAGTTCGCGACGCGGAAGCAAAATTCGCACAAACAACCGACTATTTAGTGTCGGGCACTTCCTACAATTTGAAGCTTGCAAATCCGTACGTTTCAATTGCGTCGAATAGCGACAAACTTACCTTCCGCGCTGGCGTTGTGTCGGTAGCAGATACGGTGGTGGACGGCGAACAAGTGACGATCACGGCGACGTCTTTGTTCGATCCGAGCAAGACGGCAAGCTTTGTTTGCACCTTGAAATCGGTGGATTTTGCAAGCTGTGAAGATTTATCGAAGGAAGGCACGGTGTTCTATGACGTCACGCTTGACAAGGTATACTTTGCCGAGCTTGGCGAAAAGATCAATGATGAAATCTTATATTTCACGAACGCGGATCGTACGGCAATTACGTATGGCAAAGACGGCGACGAGGCGAAATCCATTATCGCAGTCGGTGTGAATAAATTCTATAAGCTTAGCTGTTTGAGCGTGACGAAGGTTCTTGAAAATGCGGAAGATTTGCATTACGTACGCCGTGATTATACGGTAGAGTCCTATGGCAACAAGGGCTGCTATGACGGCAAGATTACGGGCACGTTCGTGATGATTAACGACATTGATTGCACGGGATTGACATTAAAGGATTCGGGAAACTATTGGGAAAATTCGCGCGGGTTCGGCGGCACGTTCGACGGACGCGGCTATACGATTTCCAACTTGTCGGTATCAAAGAATGGTTTGTTCGGTGCGGTTGCTTATGCAACGATTAAAAATGTGAATTTCACTGGCGTATGCTTAAAGCCCGACGATCAAGGTGCGTACGTTGCATTGTTTGCAAGTCGTATATTCAATACGACGATTGAAAACG
>JAZQDP010000283.1:0-28203 GCA_045546875.1 Thermoguttaceae bacterium
AGCTGGCGGTTGATATTGGTTTCGTTAATCAGATCAAAATCGACCAGAGCCAGACGTCCTACTCCGCTTCTCGCCAACGCCTCAACCGTGTACGACCCCACCGCGCCCAAGCCAATAACCAGAACGCTGGAATTCTGAAGACGACTCAAACATTCGTCGCCCATCAATAGCCGTATTCGCGAAAGTCTGTCTGACATGAGTGTGAGGGGATTGAGTTTTTCCTGCCGTCAATTGCGATCTGTCTATCGAACGGCGGAGACGTTAATCAGTTCGACGTCTGGGGAGAGGAATTCCGGCTTGACGGGTTCTTCTTTGCCGTAGTCGGCGCTGAGGTATTTTTTATTGTCGTCTACAAAAACCGTAACAACGTTTGCGCAGGCAGCTTGCTGGTCTGGCATGCTTTCCAGCAATTTTAACGCGGCAATAAAGTTCGCGCCGGAGGAAATCCCAACGCCCAGCCCTAAATTGCGCGACAGTTTTTGCGCCATGATAATCGCGTCGCCGTCGTCAACCTGAACAACGCTGTCGAGTTCTTTTAAGTTGACAATTGACGGAATAAACTCATCAGAAATCCCCTGAATTCGGTGAGCGCCGGTTTTATATCCCGTTGAAAGCGTCGGGGAATTCGACGGTTCCATAGGATGAATAGACGCGTGAGGATTAACGGCTCGAATCGCGCGTCCAACGCCCATTACCGTTCCGCCAGTGCCAACGCCAGCAACAAACGTCGTGGGAACGCGATTGAGCTTGTGCATCTGAGCGATTATTTCCGGTCCGGTAAACATAAAATGCGCTTCGGTATTGTCGGTGTTATCAAACTGACAAGGCAAAAAGACGCCGGGATCGTTTTTACGCATCTGTTGAGCCAGAGCGATCGACCCCAAAAAGCCGCCTTCTTCGTGACTTACCAGACGGAGGTTGGCGCCGTAAGAGCGCAGTAAACGTTTGCGTTCCTCCGACATCCAATCCGGCAAAAAGATGGTAACCGGGTGCCCAAACATACTCGCCAGGGCGGCAAAAGCAATACCCGCGTTGCCGCTGGTCGCTTCTGCGATCATCATTCCCGGTTTAAGCGAACCGTTCATGTACGCTTTTTTGAAAATATGGTACGCCATACGGTCTTTAATAGACCCTGAAAGATTGTAATATTCGGCTTTAGCAAAAATAACTCTCGGTTTACCACGATAGGTAAACTCGATTTGCAATAACGGCGTATTTCCAATCAAAGAACGAACTTGTTCTAATCGGGCAAGGATTTCCATGGATTTTTTACTAAGTTTGGCGCCAATGCCGGGATCTATTCGCCACGTTCGCACTGTTGGCGCAGTGTGAATTTGCACGCAATTGTCAATCGTATCTCTTCCGTCGGCTTTTTGATTCGCAGCCTCTTGAGAGGTTAAAAACGTGGAATTCATACCTTTTGATAAAATAGGTAAAATGTATTGCTTAAGTATAACATATATTCCTGACTTGTCAACCTATAGCAATCAGGACGGTTATATCGTTTTTTTCGGCATTACCGAGATAAATAATTAGAAAAAGTTGGGAGAATATGAATCAAGAGGCAGTAGGCAATAGGCAGTAGGCAGTAGGCAATAGATTTTTGAGACGCTTGCTGAATTCCGAATGACGCATTCCGAATTCCGAATTATTAACTCTCAACTATACAAAAAAACTCCCCTTCCTTTCGAGAAAGAGAGTTCTTTTATATTAATCTGAAGTTGTATTCAGACGCTAATTTTATCTAACAGGTTGTTAAACCAGTTGTTTTTTGGATCCGACCAAGACTTCGAGTCGTTCTGCCAGCAACGCAACGTCGAAGGGTTTTTTGAACGTTTCGTTGATGCTTGAGCGATCGAACGGCGTGGTGCATCCATCGTCAGGCAAGAGTGCAATGACGATAATATCGCTGAAATTAGCGTTTCTTCGCAGGTTCTGACAAATTTGTAAAGATTCAGGACGACCAATCGAGAAATCCACGATAATACAATCTGGATGGAAAGACTCCGCCTGGATTCCGGCATCGAAACCGCTTGCAGCAACTTCAACTTTAAACTGTTGATTATTCGGCAACGAGCGTTTTAAATTTTCGATAAGCACGTGATCCTGTGCGACAACCAGGATTTTTGCCATGGATTCTTCGAGGAGATCGCCAAGAGGCATACCATGCTCTTTGAGGAATTTAATCAAAGATTCACGAGGAATGCGTCGATCCTGAGAACCGGGAATTCGATATCCCTTAAGTCGTCCGGAATCGAACCATTTACTGACTGTGCGTGGGGCCACTTTACAAATCTTTGCGACCTGACCAGTTGTGAAGACCTTCATATCTAGGCGCTCCGTAATTATATTTTTAACTCGCCTTTGTTTACCACCTGTCGTACTGTCAGACAGGAGTCCGTTTCTCAATTTTTTCACATTTACGCTGCGAAAAAAGCTGGGTCAAGAGAACCGGAAACATTTCGCTAAAAACTTTTAATAAAGCGCTGCAATTAGCGCCTTATTACAGGAATCGGCATTTTTGACTTTTAACAAAAGGGGAAAAATTTAAATTATTCAAATTTATAATACTTTTGCAAAAATCAGTAAAAAACCGTTTCCCGACAAGTTAATTGCAACTGACATGTTTAGTAAAAACCGCAAATGCGTTCAACTTGACTTTTAAGGAATCGTAATTTTAACCACTAAAACTTTAGAGAGAAATCATTTTTTTTGCCAATTTTTAGATTAGGCAAGAAAAATGGATTCCAATTCCCCCGCCCCTTCCCCTATAGAATTATTATTTAAACTCGGTATAATATACAATCATTAACCGCCTAACCAGCGGCGGCGCGAAAAGATTTTACAAGCCGCTTGCGTAATTCCGAATTACGAATTCCGCATTCCGAATTAATAACTCGCTACTCAATATATATTATATGGAAACAAACCTGTTCAACAACGATTCCGACCCGTGGCTGGCGGACGACGTCAGCCAGAAGACGACGGCAGAGATTATTTTCTCTCAGCCGCCGTTCGGTCCGTATTCGTATCTTGTACCGGACGGGTTGCTGGACGTCGTCGAGCCGGGCATGCGGGTTAAAGTTCCGCTGGGACGAAATCGCTCGGTCGTCGGGTGGATTACGTCAATGTCGTTCGCTCAGGATTCCGACCCGATAACCGCCAAGCTCAAACCGATTACCGCTCTGGTTGACAACGCCCCGTTGTTAGACAAGTCGCTTCTCAATCTGACAAAGTGGATTTCAGAATACTACCTTTGCCCCTGGGGTCAGGCTCTGGAATCGTCCGTTCCCGCCGGCGTGAAATACCAGGCTGGTACAAAACTGACGCTGTTTATTGAACCGACGGAAAAGGGTCTGACAGAACTCAAAGAGCGTCCGGACGCCATTCCCAAAGCGCAGCTTAGAGCGTTACAGACCGTTGCGGACTCCGATTTGCCGCTGACGCTGGGAGACATCGCCTCGGCGGCGAAATGCTCTTTTGGTCCGATTAACGAACTGCGGTCAAAGGGGTTCTTGATCGGGTATAAAAAGCGGATCATGCCTCCGACGGAACCGCCGATTCCCCCTGCCCTCGACGAACATCTGGAACTCAACCTTCAACAGAAATCCGCCCTGAGTGCAATCGTCCACGCGATTCATTCCGGCAAACCCCAGACTTTTCTGCTCAACGGCGTAACCGGTTCCGGCAAGACGGAAGTTTATATTCGCGCTATTGCAGAAACGCTCCGGTTTGGTCGGCAGGCAATCGTTCTCGTTCCGGAAATCAGTCTTACGCCGCAGACGTCCAAACGGTTTAAGAGCCGATTTCCCCGCGTTGCTGTCTTGCACAGCCATCTGACGGACGTCGAACGGAACCAGGAATGGACGAAAATCGCCAACGGTCAGATTGACGTTGTTGTCGGAGCCAGAAGCGCTATTTTCGCCCCGCTGCGGCATTTAGGACTGATTATTATTGACGAAGAGCACGAAAACACGTTCAAGCAGGAAACCGCTCCCCGATACCACGCCCGAGAAGTAGCGCAGCGCCGCGCCAGTCTGCTCAACATTCCCCTTATTTTAGGGACTGCAACGCCCTCGTTGGAGTCATGGCAAAAAGTCCTGACAAAAGAGTATAAACTCATTTCGATGCCAAAAAGGGTAAACAACCGACCGATGCCGCAAGTAGAAGTGGTTGACCTGTGTGACCAATTCGTTTCACGTCAGCAGCGCGGCGTTGTTACCAGAAGGCTTCACACAGCCATCGACGCGGCTCTGCGAGATAAGCGGCAGGCAATACTGCTTCTCAACCGGCGAGGGTTTAACACGCAAATCCAGTGTCCCTCCTGCGGAGAGGTTCTCAAATGCCCTTCGTGCGACATTGCTCTGACATACCATAAATCCGATTCGATTGCGATTTGTCATTACTGCGACTACCAACAACCCGTTCCGAACGACTGCCCGAATTGCAATCAGCCGGGGTTACGGTATTACGGATTTGGGACGCAGCGGTTAGAGTCTGAAATTCGCGCCCGGTTCCCGAACGCGAGCGTTTTCCGGATGGATACCGACACGATGCACGGATCGGGATCTCACGAACAGGCGTTAAGCGCATTTCGACGCGGCGAGATTGACATTCTCCTTGGCACGCAGATGATTGCCAAAGGGCTGGATTTCCCCAACGTTACAGTCGTTGGCGTCATTAACGCGGACACGTCGCTTCACTTGCCGGATTTCCGCGCGGGGGAGAAAACGTTCCAGCTTATCACGCAGGTTGCCGGTCGTACAGGGCGCGGCGAGTTCGGCGGGCAGGTTATCGTTCAAACGTATCAGCCGGACAATCCCGCAATCGTTGCAGCGTCCCGGCAAAATTTTCTTGAATTCGCCAACGGCGAACTGCCGCAGCGTCAAGCCCTCGACTACCCGCCGTATACAAATATGGCAAGAATCATCCTCCGCTGTGAAGACGAATTGCTGGCGCAGACGGAATCGCAGAAATTGCGTCAATGGCTCAACGAGGCGTTTGGGCTTGCTCCGCCGGAACCAAAATCGGAACCGACCCCGCCCACGTCTTTATTTGACCTTGTCGAACCGGAACCTCAACCGCCCAGAGTTCTCGCGCCAATCGTCGGCAATTCGTTTGGAACACAGATTCCGCCGGAACTCAAACGGCTCAAGATTCTCGGTCCCGCCCCTGCCCCGATTTATAAACTCAGAGATTATTTTCGGTTCCAGATTCAAATTCATTTTCCGGATCGGGAACGACTGCTGGACGTCTTGCGCCGCGCTCAAGAGGAATTCAAGCCAGACGATTCCGTCCAGTGGGTTATCGATATGGATCCGATTAGCATGCTGTGATACCGATATCGAGCCATTCGAGCCGATAACGGCGCTGTGGGCGCTAAAATTTTAGTCCCAAAACAAGCAAGACTGGCAAGCCGGGGCGCGTAGCTGTGGGGAGGATTGTCGTTAGCCCCGAAGGGCGCTAAAATTGCTTGTTCCCCCTTCACATCGTCAAAACCTGTCCACAGATGGCAATCCCATTTTGCGCGTCCCCGGTACGGTAAAATTTTTCACGCACCCCTAGAATACTATTTACTTTATTGTATAATCTATTATAATAATATGATATTTCGCGCGAAGCGCATTTGTGATAAGAAAACAATTTTTGTTATAAACGCGGGGCAAACCGCCGCGTTCCATATAGATGACGCGTTCAAGTATAATTTGTTTATTCGTCCTGTTGATTTCCCCTATTGCTTTTAGCGCGGAAGATCAGCCGCCAAAAGCTCAGAGCGCTTCCGATACCGAAAGCGTTCAAACGATTCAGTATCGAGAATTCAAAAAAGGAGAACAGTTCTTTTACGATGACAACTACAAGCAGGCGCTGGCGGCGCTGGACAGGTTTCTGGAAAAGTTCCCCCAGTCCCGTTACGCAGTAGAAGCCCGATGTTATCGCGGAATTTGTCACTATTATCTTAAACAGTACAGCGAAGCCAAGCAGGATTTGGATTTCGTTCTCGCTCCGAAGACGGAAACCAATCAAAAAGATTCAGCGCTGTTTTTTTGCGGTCTGGCTAATTATCAACTGGCGCTATCCAATCCCAAACTGTACACAGACGCAAAACAGCGTCTGGAAGAACTGCTCAAGCAGTACCCCAATTTTAACAACAAACAATTGGCGCAGTTTAATCTGGCTCAAGTTTACGAAAAATTAAACGACGTCGCCCGCGCTAAAGAAATCTATGCGGAATTATATAAAAATGAGAAAGACCCGTTTGCCCCATACGCTTGTCTGAAGTATTGTCAAATTTTGTTCAACGAAGGGGCTTATAAACAGTGCGTCGAGTTGACGGCAATATATCCTAAAAAATGGTCTATCGTTCCGGAGAAATACGAAGCGGCAACGCTGGCGGCAGACTCCTTATATAAAATGGAGAATTTCGACAAAGCAGTTCCCTATTACGCTTTCTCTTCCAGCAACGTTGCGGTAAAATCCGGGTTTGCCCGCGCCAGTTACGCTGCGTTTAATAAAGCCAACTGTTTTTTAGCGCAAAAGAAATACGCCGACGCTGCCAAAGAGTACGTCAGCGCCATCAATCGGTTCCCGAAATCTAAAAATATTGACCAAATGACGCTTTTCTGCGGGGAATCCTACAAAAAAAGCGGCGCTCTGGAGGAAAGCAAAAAGTATTACCTCAAGGCGGCTCAGTTCGATTCCGTTCGAGACAAAGCCAATTTGGAATTGGCTGATATTTACTATACCGAAAAGAACATTGAGAAAGCAATTGAACTGATTGACTCCATCCCAGAGGGCATATTCTCTTGCGACCCGTCAGCCGCTCCGCCGGTTCAAGCGGCAGCTCGACAGGCGTGCATCCTAAAAGCCAATATTTACAAAGGCGCTGGCGACAACGCCAGGTTTGCCGACTGCGTCAAGCTGTGTGACGAAATCGTTCAAAGATGGGAAACCGAAGCTGCCGCTCCAGAGGCTGCCCTGATCGCGGCTGCTATCGTTTCCGAACAGAAAAACTATCAGGACTGCATCCAACGGTGCCAAAATATTCAGCAAACCTGGCGCGAATCGTCCGCATGTCTGGAATCCCAGGTTCTCGAAGCGTTCTGTTTGCTTCAAACCGAACAGTATCACGTTGCGGCAAACAAATACTATAACCTTTATTTGAAAAACCGGGAAGACAAACGACGGCTCGACTGGCTTCTCACTGCCGCGTCAATTTGCAAGAAGCTTCAAAAACACACAAGCGTTGTCGCTCTGCTGGCAAAAGAACTGCCGAACTTCCCTAACGACCTTCAGCCGACGGCAATGAGTTTGCTTGCCGAAGCCTACTATTTTCTTCGTCAGTATGACAATTCAATAAAGGTCATTGAAAGCTGTCGAACCAAATACCCTCAATATGACAAAACCGACGCGATGCTTCTCATTCTCGGGATGGACTATCAGGCGCTGGGGAAAAACAAAGACGCGTTGACCGTGTTTGAGTCGATTCTCCAACAATACCCTGACACGCCAAGCAAACAGCAGGTTCTTACCCAGATGGCAGAATCCAACCGTTTGTTGGGCAACGTTGACGAAGCCCTCAAAGTTGCGGAGAAGATTATTGCCCAAAAAGATTCCCCGGAACGCCCCGACGCCATCTTCAATTCGTTGCTCAGTCAGTTCAAAAATAACAAGTTTGACGAAACTGTTAAACTTTGCGACCTGTTTATTGAAGATTATCCTCAACACAAATTAGCCGCCGACTCGTATCGTATTCGAGCTATGTGCAAGTACAAGCTCCAGGATTTTATCGGCTCTGTTTCCGATTGTCGAAAAGGGCTGGAAGCGGCTAAACAGACCGAACAATTGGACAAATACGAGTTCAGCCTGCGTCAAACTGAAGTGATGGCGCTGTCCAAGCAACCCAACGCAATTGAAGAAACCCAAAAGGCGTTTAACGACTACAAGAATCTAAAAGAAAAAACAGAGCAAACTGGCGACAACGACGACGCCGTCGTCTATCTGTACGCCAACGCTCTGTTTGACGCTAAAAAAACTGACGACGCTATCAAATGGTATAAATATCTTTACGATAATTATATGCTTTCCCCATACCGTTTCGACTGCGCTTATCATCTTGGAGCAGACGCATTACAACAATTCAAGAACGCTGAAAAAAAGGAGGACGAAAACGCTAAAAAAGAGGAATTCGAAAAAACCGCGCAACAGTACCTGACGCTTGCCGCCGACGGGACAGACGTTGTCGCGGCAATTAGAGCCAATTATTCTCTGGGTGTTAATTTGTTTACTCAGCAAAAATATCCAGACGCCTCCAAGCGGTTTGAAAAAGCGGTTGACCTTGCCGCGAAAAACCAAAGCGTCACGTTGGATACGGTTTCTGAAGATATTTTCAGTTCTAAACTGATGATTTCGGAATGTTTGTACGCTCAAGAAGATTACAAACAGGCTCTTGCCAAATACCTCGCATTGCCCGCAGATAAACTCAAATCGCCCAAGCTCGATCCGCCAGTGGCGTATCTTCATTTAATCGAGTGCGCGGTCGAAACGAAGGATTACGCAACCGCGTCAAGCTGGCTTGACAACGTCTTAAACAAGCAAAACGACCTTAAAGAAGAATATGCCGGATTAATGCCGTTCGAGCCGGCAATCCAGTATCAACGTTTTTTAATTATCTATAATCAAAATAAATATGACGAAGCGAAAAATCTGCTGCTTCATATTTTGAAAAAATACGGAAATGCCAACACTGCCGAGTTTCCAGAAGCCGCTCAGCGAGCTATCGCTAAGAGCTGGTTTTATCTCGGAGAACTGCTCTACGCAAAACGCAATTACGAGAAAGCTATTGAAATGTTTTACAACGTTCTGATGGGGTGTACGTTTGAAGACCTTCAAGCAGACGCCTGTTACGAAGCCGGGCGTTGTTACGAAGCCTTGAAGCAGTACCCTCAGGCAATCGACAAATACCAGCAAATCATCAATCAATTCCCGAAATCGCCACGAGTTCCATACGCAAAAAGCAAAATTAAAGAACTTAAAGCCAAACTTAACCCTAATAAATAGTATCTCATTATGAAACATTTATTTATCCTGACGTTATCGTGTTTATTATTATCGGCAGCCGCATTCGCTCAAAGCGACGTCCCGGCAGAGGACAGCGCACCCGATTTCGCACTTGAACTTAATGACGACGCAGCCATTCCGTCTGAGGAGCCAGCCGTCGAACAGGCAGAGTCCGACCCTGCCCCGCTAACCCTTCCGACTGAACCTCCTTCTGAAGAAGAAGCCCTTCCCGTCGGTCCCGGTTCACAGCAGGCGGCTATCGACATTAAAGAAGGCGAAGAACAGGCGAAACAACGGGAAGAAGAAAAACGCATCGCAGACGAAAAAGAAATCCAGGAAGCTCAAGAGAAACAAAAAAAGCGTGCACAGCTCAACATTTTAGAGTTGCTTAATGCCGGCGGCATTTTAATGTGGCCCATTGGGTTTCTGTCCGTAATTGTCATAGCGTTTACGCTGGAACGTTACTTTGCCTTGTGCCGATTTGCCGTCATGCCCGGCAGACTGTTTAAACAAATCGCCCCTTATTTGCAGTCAGACAAATTCTCTCCCACTGCCATCTGGAATATATGTGAACGACATCGCTCTCCGGCAGGTCGCGTAATTCAGGCAATGCTTTTGAAAATCGGTCGACCGCTTCCAGAGATTACCACGGCGGCTCAAAGCGCTATGCAAGAGGAAGCCACCTCTTTATACAGCAACGTTCGATGGTTAAACCTTGCCGCAACCCTTGCCCCGATGCTCGGCTTGTTGGGTACGGTTTTAGGTATGATCGACGCGTTCTATATGACAGCCACTCTGGAAGTTGGCGCCAACCGCGCGGAACAGCTTTCCTCTGGAATTTATCAGGCGTTGGTAACAACAGCCGCGGGCTTGGCAGTCGCCATCCCTGCCGCGTTTATCGCCCACTGGTACGAAGGTCGAATCCAAAACGCCTTTAAAGCCATGGATTCTAAACTGCTGCCCATCTACGACATTTTGGAACGCCAGGAAGGAAAACCGAGAATTACGCTGGCGCAGTATATGTCACACAAATGATTTAGCAGAGAACTATTCCTGCTGACAAGAAAATAAAAAAGCCCGTTGATTCAAGCAGTCAACGGGACTTTTTTATGGGGATTTCTAATAATTGCTTTCGTTGTCAAGCGCTGGAGTTTTTTTCGTCCGCACAGAGGAGAAAAGCCCCAGTATTAGACATACGGGCGGACTTTTCGACTCAAAGCGGACGGGAAAAAGAACCAGCTTGACTCAAAATTGAATTATTAGAAGTTCCCTAATATTATCAACATGAAATCGAACGATATACGATCGTTTTTTAACTTGCAAAAATCACCAGACAACGCGTCAAAATGAAAAAACGATTTCAGGTCGATTAACTTGTTTTGGAAACCTCCAGGAACCAATTACTCTGACAACTGATCAAACAGCTGATTGAATTCCGGCATCTGCTGATCGAGAAATTCGATCCATTTTTTCGGATTCCAAATTTCGACACAGACCGCCGCGCCGACGATTATTACCTCGTCGCCAGGACCGATCCCCAGAAATTCTCGAAATCCTTCCGGAATGAGCATTCGTCCTTTCGCGTCCAGACGAAGCTCTTTATGACGAGTGGAAAGGAGCCGACCGAGGTTTTGAACCATATCGATTCGTCCTTCCATTTTCCCCATCTGGAGCTTTCGCTGAATCAATTCGATGCCTTGCGCCAATTTGGCTTTCCAGTTTACGGCATTCCATAAACTCAGACAGCCCGTTCGTTCTTTCGCGAGAATGCAACACGTCTCACTTGTCTTTTGCGTTGGAGCCAAATCTTGAATAAGACTTGTCGGCAAAGCCAACCGAAAACGGTCGTCTACAGCGCGTGTAAACTCGCCTTTAATGAGAACTTCGGCAGAAGCGGAGCTGTTACCAGACATGGAATAAAACGTACAAATTTGACTTTCGGCAGAACAATCCGTGTTCTGGAGAAAGCCAAGATTTATTTCCCGGCAAAAAAGCTCCGTCTTTCAAAACCGGCTCAAATCCCACGCAAAGCGTCGATTTTTTGTATTCAGTGGGTTAATTTCCCACCATCAACATTTATAGTATACAACACTTTTTAGCATTTGCAAGGACGTAGAAGCGTTTTTTTCGTAAAAAAGGGAATTTTTCTTGAATTTTTTTGGCGACTTCGACCCAAATGGCGATTTTTTACTCAAGTTCGACCTGTGGGAATCTTGCCCACCAAATGGGAAAGCGCTAAATCGCCATTTGGAATTAGCGCTATCCCCCGTTTCGTTACACAACCGCGCTGTCGGGTTCGTCATGGTTGGAAGAAATCTCTTTGCCCAGCTTCGCTCCAAAATGAGTTGGATCGTCTACGTTGTGTTTGACTTCCGTCAACATCGGGTAGGTTGTCGCGTCCTGTTTAATCTGGTACTGAGTAACCGACGGGAACGCGAATTCAACGCCCAGCCGTTTTGCCAGTCGAAGGATGTCGAGAATGAGCCGCTGACGACCGGCGTTTTCTTCTTCCGAAGAATGGGTAATAAAGAAGCAGACCAGCATAATGTCGATGCTCGAATCCGCAAAATCGTTGACGAAAACCCGGATGTCGTCCTTTCGGGTTGTCGGGTGCATTTCAATCAGCGCGCGAACCCCGCCGCAAAACGCTTCCAGCAATTCTACCGGCGTGTCGTACTGGACGCCAAGCGTCGTCTTGTATCGACGGTACGTGCGTTTGCCCATGTTGTCAATCGTACTGGTTGCCAACGAACTGTTGGGAATGACAATTAAAGAATTATAGAACGTTCGAATTCGGGTCGATCGCAAACCGATGGACTCCACAGACCCTTCCTTGCCGTCAACGACAATCCAGTCCCCAATCGTAAACGGTTGATCGAGAAGAATCGTCAAACTGCCGAAGAAGTTGGATATCGTCTGCTGAGCGGCAAGAGCGACGGCAATACCGCCGATGCCCATTCCAGAAATAATCCCCCAGGCGGAAAATCCGAAAACTTGCGCTATTGCTATCACGCCGATAAAAAATATCAGGCATTTTAAGATTCGGCTTGTCAGTTCCACCAAAACGTTGCCAACTTTATTGGACGTTTTTACCATTCGTCCTCTCATCCATAAGGCAAACACGTCGCACAGGCGCATAAACGCCACCATCGTCAGCGCGATGCCAAGAGGGTGAATTATCCACAGCGCCCAAATCTGGATATTGGGAGCCACACGAGCCAGCGTCAAACCATGGTACCAAATGTACAAAGCCGCAATATACGCCAGCGGGCTAAGCGCGCGTTTAACCAGTTCGTAATACTTCTCGCTCGATTTAATGTATTGCAACGGCTTGAGAATGACATAAACGATGATAAACGGCATGATTTTATAAACCACGTATCCCAAAACGAGGAAGATTCCCAGAATTCCCCATTGAAAATACGACAGCCCCCAAAAGGTATTGAACGCGCTTTCTGGAATATACTTTAGCAGCCCCTTCTGAACGAATACCGGCGGCTTTTTCTCGATGAGAGTATAATTTTTGTCGATGTTGGCAACCGTTGCCGAGGCAAACTTCCAACTGCCGTCAGACTGTTTGACAAGCAGAATAGCTTCATACTCTTTGTCGGGCCAAAGATAATAACTCTCGCCGTTGTATTTAGTCGGGATTTTCGCTATCGAAAACCCTTTAAGGCGAATAAGTATCTGTTCCAATCGGTACGCCAGCATATACTTTTCAACGTCAAGCGTATCAGCCGGCAGCTTCGACACGTCCATCACCATCAAGGCGTCGCTGTAATTGCGATTTGCCGTCGATTCCAAAAAGAATTCTATCGTATCGTGAGGATTTTGTGATCTGTTAAACACTCTGAGCGCATTGGCGTCCAGAGTTTTTTTCTCTTCCTCGCTTGCAGCCGTTTGCTCCGCTTGCTCAGAACTTTCCGGCTCCTTCGCTCTTTCCGGAGTTTTCTCGCTTTCCGAAGTCTTTGCGCTTTCCGGAGTTTTCTCCTGAACCGGTGCAACGTCTGGATACGTCTCGCGCGGCAGTTTGTCTTCCGGAATTTCTGTCGGCGCTACAACCTCTTCCGTGGGCGTTACGTCTTCCAGAGGAACGTTCGTCTCAGGAACAGCCGGAGCCTCTGGCAAAGCCGGGGCTTCATAAGCCGGGGCTTCGGGTAAAGCAGGGACGGTTTGAGGAACAGCCGGCGCTTCGGGCAAATCCACGTCTTCCAGCGGAACGTTTGCTTGAGGAACAGCCGGCGCTTCGGGCAAATCCACGTCTTCCCGCGGAACGTTTGCTTGAGGAGCAGCCGGGGTTTGAGGCAAAGCTGCGGATTGATAAACCGGAGCGGATTGAGAAACTGCCGGAGAGATTTGAGAACGGTTTACTGCGGGAGTGGCGCTAACCGGCGGATCGATTGATTCCAGTTGGATGGTTCGCGGATTATAGGCGTTGGGTTGAGTCGGTCGCGAATTCGCGTTGACAGCCCGCAGAGATTGCGATGTCGAATTAGGAGCGGGAGCGGCGGAATTAGAATAATTCCTTGAATTCGGATAGCTCGGCGAGTTCGGGTAGCTCGGAGATTGGTAATACCGAGGGGCGGGCGTTTGTGCGGATGCGTCAACCGAAAACGCGGGAACTGCCAAAAAGGAAATAATTGCCAATGCTGAAATCGCGCCGCGCAAAACGCCAGACGTCAGCTGTCGAATAAAGGGGTTAGGAAATTCGCTCATAATTTTGCTATATAAAAATGATTCTATCAGCGTTCAAACGCCGTTAATATACCAAGGTTATATAGCAAATTCTACCGTTTAAGAATAGAGCAATTTTATCGAAAGATTGAAAAGCGAACGCCACGGGTTTACCCCCGTGGCTCGCCTATATTTCTTTTTAAAACTTTGCGAACTTCGCGAACTTGGCGTGAGATTATCTTTTACTACCTAATCGTTCGCCTGACGCTTTGCGTAACTCCTAACTCCTAACTCTTTTCCGCATGTACGCCAGCGCGATAACGCCAAGAACCAACAGCGCCCACGTTGACGGTTCAGGAACGGCGTTGGGGTCAAGACGTCCGGAAAGGGAAATCTCGTTTCCGGAACGAGTTACCGTCAAATCCGTAAAGTAATAAGAACGAATCGCAGCTTGAACGTCGTCAAAAATGCTCTCTGCGTTGTTCGCTGTAATAATAACGCTGGAGAACTCGTCGCCGCCGACAAGCGAACTGGACGGATCCAGAACAATGTCGATAATTGATCCGGGTGCAAACGTCGCGTTGCCGTTGACAAACAGTTGGTCAATGACAATGTTCCCCAGATCGTCTTTGCCGACTTCCAGCAACAGCGCTGCGCCGCTGTCCAGATTGTACGTTCCGTCAACGGTCAGCTTTCCAACAGAGTTGCCCGGCGACATCGTCGCGTTGGCTTCGACGTCCAGAGAACCTTTGAAGTACTCTTTCATATCCAGACGACCGGAAGAAACGACGAAACTGGACGCGTCAACCTGTCCAGCTGCGGCAGTGTAAATCTGAAGCGTTCCGTCCCCGGTCTTAACGACTTTGCCTGTACTGAAAATCTTGCTGGCATTGGTAATCGTCAGCTTTTTCGTCTGACCGCTGGAAAGATTGTATTCCAGCGTTCCGTTGGCTTCAACGGTAATCGGACCGTTAGCGACAACGGCGGCATCGGTGAATTTCAGAACGCCTTCGGAAATGGTTGTGCCGGCGGTATACTCATTTGCAGCAGTCAGTTCCACCGTACCAGCGCCGGTTTTGGTTAGAGAGTTTGTTGTAATAGGACTTTCACTCTTGTTGCCAAAAGAGACATTGACAACCAAATCGGATTCGTCGCTAAGAGTAATGTCCTCTACGTTTAACACCGTTCCATCAAGAACAAAGATAACTCCTGACGTGCCATTGAAGTTTACCGGGCTTTCCGGGGTTGAACCGTCGCCGGCAAAGGTAACGTTGTTTGTTCCCATAAGCCAGAACGAACGATAAATATCTCGGTTGTTGTTACCGTAAACTTCTGCGCCGTTTTGGAATGTTGCGTTATACAGCGGGTTGTTGTTCGCACCTGTCAGCTTGCCGCCGTTAATAATATATCTAAGGCTATTGTCGTTAAAGTTGGAAATGTTGCAGCCGCCGAGGACGTCGTTTGTTCCCAATACCAGTTCAGCGCCGGAATTGATGGTAACCGTTCTGCCGCCGTTTTTGGAAAACGCGCCTAAAGCCGTTGTTGTGTAGCTTGAATGAGCCGCTGTAGCTGTAACCGTACCGCCGTTGATAACAACGTTCCCGGTAAAGTTGCTGCCGTTATTGGCAAACGTCTGCGTTCCAGTTCCGATAATTTCCAGGGCAATGTTGCCATTGATCTTACCTTTATAGGTCGAATTTTTACCTGTCGTATCCAAGATCAGCGTTGAAAGAGGCTTTCCCGCTGTATTATTATTTATATTTCCAGTGGTTCCATCGCCGGATAATCCTTTGAATTTTTGGCTGAATCCATTCATATCCAAGGTACCTAAAACTTTACACTGACCAACGTTTGCTCCAAAGGGCTGATCGGCAGCCAACTGCAATCTGCCTAGTGAATCTGATTTACTGTAATTCACCAGAACATCGCCGGTGAACGAATTATCCGGCGACGACGTTTTCATAACAATCCAGGAATTGTCGTTTTCAATGGTCAGCGTTCCTGAACCAGTAATTTGACCGGAGAAAGTAAACGGTCTGCTATATCCAGCTCGAATTGAGGAGTTGGAAACAACGTTGATTGTATTGGGAACGTCCCAGTAACTGCTGTTATTAAGCAGAAGACCGCCGTCGAGTTGAATTTCACCCGAACCAAGATAAGGCGTTGTACTGGCAGGAGCAGTTTCAGTTCCTTTACCAGAAACGCCCGTAACGATTTTCCCTTTGAGGATTAAAGTACCGGTATAGTCGCCTTCGCCCTCGAAATAAATCCAGCCCATGTTGCTGTCTTTATTGACCGTCAAACTGGCAGAGCCATGCAGACCCCCGCCAAGATGTATTTCGCCGCTCTTATTGCTGCTCCATCCACACTGTACGGAGCTGGCGGCTGAAACAGTAATCGGACTGACGAAAGTAACTTTGGCTGAAGAATTGTTGTCTCCGTCATTGAACAGGATACCGCCATTGAGCGTTATTCCAGTATCATACTTAAATCCATTATTTATTCTAAGGACGCCTCCGCTGTTGACTTTTATGCTGCCATCTCCCGTCCATGTACCAAAAGCAGATAAATATCCAGAACTCACAACAACATTCCCGTCAACGCGAACGGCTCCGCCGTCTGCTTTAATTATGGAAGAAGAGCCAATGCTAATATTGTTATTGTTATTGGCAGTTCCCAAAACCAGCGTTCCCGCTTTGGACGTCAACGAAACATTGGAAATGGCGCCGTTGAGAGTTTGCGTACCAGCTCCGACGAAATCAATGTTTTTTCCGTTAAGGGAGATGCTCCCGTTATACGTATAGGACTGGTTGGCTGTTACGCCATTGCCGATGACCATGCCTTTCCCGGCTTTAATATTGACAAGCTGAGCGCCTTCGTCGCCCGACAAACCGCCGAATTGCATCTTGGCGCCGTCCCAACATTCGACTTTGCCGGTTGCGCCAATGCGAAGTTCGGCTTTGTTGTTATCCCAGTTTTGAGTCGCATAACCGCCGTTAATAAAATAACCGTTTTTAACATGAAAAACAGAGTTGGAATCCAAAGCAAACGTAATGGTCGATTTACCTGTACCATCAATGGCGGAAACCGTTCCTCCGCCGTCTATAAGAAACGTGGAGTCTGTTCCGTTGATGGTAACGTCCTGCCCGGCAACTCCAGAGCAAATGCCGTTGTTAGTATGCGTTGTACTAACGGTTGTGTTGTAAAATTCCAGCGTACCGCCGGTGACGTTAATTGTCAGCGCAGATGTATTATGAGGAAAGGTATTGTCATACAACAGCGTTGTGCCGGCTGCAACGTCAATCTCTGTAGACGCCAGTTTCGCGCTGGCGCCGCTGAGTTTAAGCGTTCCGCCAGAAACGGTCGTTTTGCCGGTATACGTGTTAGCGGCGGTAAGAGTCAACGTTTTATCTCCGGTCTTTGAAACGGCTCCGCTTCCAGAAATCACGCCAGAAAAAGTTGTGTCTTCTGTATTGTTAAGCATCAAGGCGTTAGCTCCATAACTAACGCTTCCATTTCCTGAAAGGTTGTTTAACTTGCCGGCGGCTTCCAAAGAAATTGTCGCGTTATTGACTGTAAAACTTCCGTTGTAATTGTTAAGAGCATTTGTATTATTAAAATAGGCCGTTGCAGAGTTTTGAACCGTGATATTGGAACCGGTTCCGAGAGAACTCGTATAAAAACGAGCTTTGACCTTATCGACAACGAAATTGCCGGAGAATTCCGACAGATCCATAGCGTTTATTGACGTTGCTGTATTCGTTCCCTCATACAATCTAATCCATCTCCCAGCATCGTCCGAAGCCAACGTTAAAGTTGAAGAGCCGGTAAGCGTTCCGCGAACGAGAAGCTGCTTACCGGTATTCATATTTGTCAAAAACAATTCAGCATTATTCGTCAGGTTGATGTTTGCCGTCAAATTAAGGTCGCTGCCGCCGCCGCGAACGTGAATCGCGCCTCTATTTGCTGACGTTCCCGTTCCTGCGATGTTAAGCGTAATCGGATTTGACGAGTCGTTGACGTTACGTTCCGCCTGTCTGAAAGTACCGCCGGAACTGACGTTAAACGTTGCCCCGATAACCGCGTTGTTTGCAACTTCCACGTCTAACATAGAACCTTCGCCGATATTTACCACCGCGTCATGAGGCAAGCAGTCTTCATACATAACGTACATGTCGCCGCCGTTAAGATTAATTGTCTTTGTACTAAGCTTTCCAGAATTGATAAGCAATTGACCTCCGTTGACGGTAATCGGTCCGGTAAAGGTGTACGAGCCGTTACTCCCGCCGAGCCATTGACGATAATAGCTGTTGGTTTCAGGAGCGTTGACCGTCAAAGACGACGTACCGGTAATCTTCCCGGAATGAGTGTATGCCGCTTTCCCAAGCGTATCGACGATGTCAACGTCAGTGTAATTTGTAGAGTCGTTCATGCCGTTTACGGGAACCGTTTCAGCAAAGACTCTCTGCGAGAGCGAAAAACAGACAATAGCAAAAAGGACAAATCCCATACCGAGCGTTAAAACGCGGGCGAAAGGCAATACACACTGTTTCGGAGAATTGGTCATAATTCTTCTCTGTATAGTTAAAAATTGGGGAATTTGGTTTGATGAACAATCGGTATGTATATATTTTGACGCAATTATCAAAAATACACTTTACTTTATTATAGTATAACCTATTTTTAAAAATTTGCAAGCAAGTAAAATAAAAAATTTTTAAATACCGTGTAAAAATAGAAAATATAGACAGAAAACGACTGATAATCTAAGAAGACGCGAGAGAACGGCTTGGATTTTTGAAAGAAAAAGCGGGAGCTATTGCTCCCGCCGAATTATTCACAACTTTGCGAACTAGAGCGTGAGGGTTTATTCCACGTACACCCGGGAACTTACGTTCCCGGCTCGCCAAAGCCACGAATTATTCCTCCCATTCCCATTCGTTCGTTAAAACGTTAAACGTTTTATGCAGAATCAATTGCGGGGCGGGAAGAGCATACGCCGGCGCGGATTGTTCAGCGGCAGGAACGTCGGCTTGCTTTGGCGATGTAAGAACCGCAGAGGAAGAGTTCACAATTCGTCGCTGAACCTGATCTGCCGCCAGTTGGTCAAGACCGGCTATTGTCATTGGCTGGTAATGAAGCGGCTTTGTCGGCGGAAGAGGAATGAAATTGGATACAACCTTTAGCTGGAGCGTATAGTCGGTATACAGTCCCGGGACAGCCATGTCGCCCTGCATGGAATATTCGGTGGCGCGGACGGTTATGGAATACGTCCCCGGCTGGGTGTTTAACCCGACATTCCATCTTGCCATGCCGGAAATCGCGTCAAGGGTAGTAAATTGCGGCGCGTCCAGAAGCGTGTAGTACACCTTATTATGAGCCGAATCGGGATCTGAACCGTTAAACAGGATTGTTAAATTCATCCCCGGTGCAACGGCGTTAATGTTCCCGGACGTTCTGACTGAAACCACCGGCGGATGGTCTGTCGTTCCGATTGTCGTTACCGGATAGACGGCAGTGGCAACGTTGCCCGCCTCGTCTGTCGCCTTGACGGTAATCGATTCTGGCGTCCCGGCGCTAAAGTCCGCTTTCCAGTTGATTACGCCTGTTCTGGAATTGATTGTCATTCCCCTCGGCGCGTCAACAAGCGAATAGCGAACCTCCAAATCGTCTGTTGCGGTTACGGTCGCAGTGAACTGTTCTCCCTCGGTTATGACATTGTTAGACATCTGCGGCGCTAAAACCGGCGGGACGGTTTCAATCAGGATTGTCAGCGCGTTGGACATTTCTCCCATCACGTCAACCAGCGTCGCCCCGTCTTCCGTATTGACGGTTGCCTCCTGCGGCTGAGCGATTGTAATAAGATGTTCGCCATCGGCAAGATTCCAGCCGTACGTGGACGTAACCACCCGGGACGGGACAACGACGTCCGTTTCAATCCCGATAACGTTGTTATCGGAAAAGAGGCATACCGGCTTGCCCGGCGTCAGGTTTTGCCCTAAAAACGAGAGCGTTGAAACCGTATTGGAGTTGTTTTTATTTGTTATATAAACGTCATCGACGTCCAACCCGGAGCCGGCAACGTATTCCAGCGACGGCGCGCCGGAGGCTGCCTCCGCCCAGTCGTTTTCGCTGATTACATACACTTTGACGTTTTGTTCTGCCGACGCTGTTACACCCCCTGTCGTTTTAAGAGCTTTGAACGTAAACGACGCGCTGTCGCCAATGATGCCCGCCGAAGGGAGCTTCATGACAATTTCGTATTGCGTGTACAGGTATTGAGTTCCCTCGTCGTTATAGACCAGCCGGGATCGACCGCGAAGCGTTGAGGCGTCAAACCCGGCGGGAACGCTGCTGGGATAAATGGTAATTTGCGAGTTCGTCGGGTCTGGATCGTACGCTTTGACGGAAAACATAATCCACTGCCCCGCATAGCCCGCCTGAGCGTTGACAGGATAGAAAACCGGAACGTCCTGCGTCTCATTGACGTCAATTTCGATTTCAATCGTCGAGAATTTTCCTCGACCGTCCGCGGCGCATAAAATAAGAGGATACTGATTTCCCCCGCATTCTTCGCCGGGAGTCCAGGACAACGTCGCCCCGCCGGAACTGTCAGTTTGAGTTAGCGTCAGTTGACTGGCAATCGATTCCGGAGCGTAAAGTATCGACCACGTTACCACGTCCCCCTCGTCTGCATCGGTCGCCCGGAGTTGAATGTTAATCTGTTCTTTTTCAAACGCTTGAGCAACGCCGTTTGTAAGAAGGCAGTATCGTCCCTCTTCCCAGCTAGGCGTTGAAAACAGAGGATCCAAAATCGTCGGCGCGTTTTGGTTGTCGGAATCGGTAATGCGAACTGTCAACGGCTCTGACAACGCACTTTCCAGGCGTTTGTCGGATATTCTCAC
Organism: Thermoguttaceae bacterium; assembly: GCA_045546875.1. Lineage (GTDB taxonomy): Bacteria > Planctomycetota > Planctomycetia > Pirellulales > Thermoguttaceae > RUG11551. The sequence continues at coordinate 20,637 of JAZQDP010000283.1, forward strand.
GTTGCCAACGGAAACGTCTGTGGTCAAATACTGTTTAACGGCAAACTCGTAAATGCCGTAGTTTAACGTTATGTCTGAATCCAGAGTAATTGTAACAGTTCCGTCATTTTTAGAGCAGACAGCAGAGCCGACGCATCGTTCCTCGCCGTCAATCGACGTCCACAGTTCAACCGTCAAACCTTTTGTAACGCCGGTTACGTTAAACTTCAACCCGCTGGTTTTGCTCGTGGCGTTATCGGATTCCCCAGCGCTGTAGCTGGAACTGTCGAGAGCCAATCCTGTTGGCTTCGAGGGCAGAATATAAACCGGAATCATCTGAGAATCAGCGTAATCCCAGCTGTCTGCGCTGGAGCTGACTGCCGCATACAGGCTGTAAACTCCGGGCGACAAATACTTTTTTGTTGTCTGGTTCTGCGTATAGATTTCGTAATAGCCGGTTGACTGGTCAAAGGCGTAACAGTTGGATAACAGATCCGTTCCGCCCTGTTCGTACATTCCGACCCAATAGTAAATCTTGTCGGAATCGACGTCTCGCGCGTTTAGAAGCCCGTTGACATACGCCGCGGTTTGCCCTGCCTGTGATAGCGGAATATTTATTTCTGTCGCGTTAAAGTCGGTAATAAAAGGCTTTGAATTCGTTGAATTGGCTTTGGAAATATTGACTTTAACTCGCACCGAATCGGACTCGTTCCCGTTGGAGTCCACCGCCGTTACTGTCATATAGGTCGTATAAGCGTCGCTCGTCGTAACCTTCAGATTGGATTTGAGCGTAACCGTCGCGCCGACAGACGTTGTTCCGTCTCTGCCGGTCGCAAAAGCGTTGCCTTCGATAATCTCTGCGTTGGCAATCGTAACGGGATTTTTGGGCCAGTTGTGGTACTGAATCTGCTGACCGTCAACGGTAGCGATATGATCCCCCGTTTCGACAGAACTAACCATATCCAAAATTTCGTAGCCGGAAACCAGCTTCCCGAAAATGCTCAAATCGTAGTTTAACTGGGGCAGCGCTCCGTTTGTGATGTAAAATTGAGCCGTTACAGTATCGTTACCGTTAATCGTGGTAGATGCGGGAATAAACCCGATCAACCCTTTGGTTGTATGCTGTAACGAGGCGTTGAAGTTGTCGTCTATGGTAGGATAATCTTCTGCAATGTATTCGTTTTGAGCGTTAAACGAACCGCCGTACAGAATGGTTTTATCGGCATTGATAAAATCAATGAGCGTTTGATTGAAAAATCGGTCGTTGACGGCTTCCAGAACTCTGGCAACCGCGTCTGGCGCTTCATTCTGGAACAGTTCAAAGACCAACGTTCCGGTTCGCCTGCGTCCCTGCGGCGTTGTCCAGGTAACGGTCAACTGCAAATACGGGTTTGACTCTGCCGCAACGCCCGCCTGCTTTCCAGACGAAATCGTTGTCGAAAGATAATTGGCGTTTTCTGGCGTAACGCGAAATGTAACGCTGTCTCCGTCAGAGTCTGTGGCAATCAATGGAATTTGGTACGGCGACCCGGAAGCAATATCGACCGAATACTCGCCCGTATCTGAATCAAAATTCAGAGCCGACAAATCCAGTACCGGGGCGGCGTCTAACAATTCCCGCCGCTCCAACGATTCAAAACTCAATTTCGAATCGAGCCGCTTTGCCGACCCCTTGCCCCCCTGTGTCTTCTGCTGTTTATTCCAAATGGAAAAAAAGTTTTTCATAATTATTCGTTGTTAATTCTTCCCCCGATCATGCCAATCGATCGGAGCTGGCAATCTTTAAGTATATACCGCCGTTTATCTTTTAGCTATCGTCTTTAAATATATTGCTTCCTTAATTTTGACGTCCCCGTTCAAAATAAGTTCCCTTAACTGCCTAATCAGACGCATTATAGACATATAATTATATCAAATTTGCGATTTATACCGTTTTTCCTGCCCTGCCTATTGCGTAAAATCGATTTTAACGGTAAAATCAGATTGTCCTTCCGGCTTGTTTGTTCCTGTGAGAAGGCTGCAGGAAAGAGGCAGTAGGCAAGAGAAGAAAAACTCCTTTACTTGCAACTCGCTGCTCCCAACCGGATGAGCCTGTAAGACCGAACGCGTTTCCTCCGATGCCCTCCACGCCACCCGATTTTTCTGCCGACCGCGCCCCCAACGCAACGAAACCGAGCGCTGAACCGTTCTCGCCGCCCGCGACGACGGACTCGATTTTTTTGTACATGCCGTTGGTTCTGGTCTTTGCGTTTTTGGCTCTGGGGGCGACACTGGATTTTGCCGCGGCAAAACTGTCGTGGCGATTCTGGTTTAACGTTGGCGCGATTGGATGTCTGTTTTGGCTTTTGTCTTTTGTAAAGCTGTTCGGAAACGCTCGTCTCGTTGTCGGGTCGATTCTGCTCAGTTGCATTCTAACTGCCTGCGGAGGGCTGTGGAGAAATTGCTACTGGAACGTTTACTCTCGAACCGATTTGGCAAGCCGATGCTCCGAAAAAGCGATGCCGTGCATTGTTCGGGGCGAGATTATCGACGCGCCGAGAAGAATGCGCCCCAAACAGGGATTGACCCCTATTCCCGACTCGGAAAGAATCGTCTTTACACTCAAAGCAAAGGCGATTCGCGACGGTCTGAACTGGGTTCCTGCAGACGGACTTGTCAGAGTAACGTCATACAGTTCCTACTGGCAGTCAACAGCGGGAGACGTCATTGAACTTGCCGGTCAGTTAAGCCGCCCTGCCGATACAGAACAAAGTCAGTTCAATTACCGGGATTTTCTGCGAACTCGTCGAACGCTCACCGTCATGACGGCGCGCAATGCCGACGCCGGCAGAACCATTTCTCAACGGAACTGGCGCCGGTCGTTGTCAAGCTGGATAGCGCTGATTTCTCAAGAAGCGCAAGCGGGGCTTGAAAACCGGTTTTCAGACGACAGGCAAGCAAATTTGGCGGCAGCGTTTTTGTTGGGGAACCGCACGCAACTGCCGGAAAGCGTTATCGAAAGCTATCAGGAAACCGGCGTTATGCATATTTTGGTTGTATCGGGATTACACGTTGGGATCCTGGCGTGGCTGCTTCAAAGCGTTGTACGGTTCTTTCCGGTAAACCGAAAAATGCGATACATAATTGTCAGCGTGATGATTGTGTTATACATCGCCCTGACCGGGATGCAGCCGCCAGCCGTGCGAGCGGGAATCGTATGTCTGTTTGTCATGGCGGCAATTGTGTTGAATCGACAGGCGCTGTCGCTCAATATTCTCGCTCTGGCGGGCATTGTCGTTTGGGCGATTAACCCGATGGCGTTTTTCCAGCCGGGAACGCAGTTGTCATTTTTAATCGTCGGCAGCATCGTTATCCTCACAAAGCCGGTTGAGAGACTGATTGAAAAAATATTCCCTGTAAATAAAGAACAATTCGACGAGTTTACCTTCTATCAGGAACCGCTATTCAACAGGGTTATTCGACAGATTGCGTTTCTTTTGATTTCCAGCGTCTTAATTCTGGGAATTATCGCGCCCTTGCTGGCAACGAATTTTCACGTTCTTTCCCCATTTTCCATTCTGCTTAATTTACTGCTAAGCGTTCCAATTTTTGTCGCGTTGACGTCAGGCATAATAACGATGCTGTTTGGCATGGCGGATTCCTTTTTTCTTTTCGACTGGATTGCGAACGTAAGCGCCGTCTTGTGTCAATTCTCTTTATGGATTATGGACAGCGTCGTGCAGATGGCGCACTCTCAGCGCTGGACTCGATTTTGGGTTTCCGGCTTGAGCGAATGGTCGCTGGCGGCGTTTTATTTCCTCCTGTGTTTATGGGCTTTTAGCCGATGGGGTCGGAACAACAGCCTGAAAATGGCGTCTTTGCTTGCCTGCTGGCTGGCGATGATCGCCTTGATTCCGGTTTGTAAATCGTTCCTTCGCCCGGAGCAAATGAACGTGGAATTTATTAACGTCGAACACGGTTTATGCACGCTTATTCGGCTTCCTGACGGGATAAACCTTCTCTACGACGCCGGGAAAATGACAAATCCGCAGCAAGGCGCTCAATCCGTCTGTGAATTTTTGTGGAGGCAGAACGTTACAAAAATCCATGGCGTCATTCTCTCACACGCCGACGCCGACCATTACAATATGCTCCCCGCCCTGGCAGACCGATTTGCAGTAGATACCGTGTACATTTCTCCGCACATGTTTGTCGAATCGGATAACGACACTCTTGACCGGTTCAAGAGTTTTCTCGACAATTCCAACATTCAGACAATTACCGTAACGCGCGGCGACCGGCTTGGCAATTCCAAACAGTACTCGATTGAGTTCCTTCATCCCGGCTTCCGAAGCGTTTTGGATTTAATCAGCCCGGAAAACGCCAACAGCCTTGTTGTGGCGTTGAAATACGCCAACCGTTCCGTGTTGCTTACCGGCGATCTTGTCGGACAAGGGATTGCAGATATTATGATGGAAGGTTCGCCCGGCTATGACGTTCTTCAGGCGCCGCACCACGGTTCGTATTTAAGCCTTACTCCGGAATTTATCCGCTGGACTGGCTCGAAATGCGCTGTTTTTTCGGAATCGCGCGCGTTCCCCCAAAAACGCGGCCGACTGATGTTCGAGCACGAAGGCGTACCGGTCATTCATACCGGGCTGGACGGCTCTGCCCGATTTGCCATCTTCCCATCAGGAAAAATGACATGCCAGACCGGGAACCGTCAGCAATCGGTAATTTATTAGGGGGTGGCGGCTTCCTCTCGCAGTCTTGCAAATTTTAGAAATATCTGATATAATGACGGTTCTTACACCTAATCCCCATTTTAAACTGCTTGGAGAGGGGGGGAAGAAAGAAGGGAAAATTTTCGGACGGCGTCCATGTTTAGATTGTCCGTTTGGGTCTTTTCCGCATTCCTCGCCTTTCCAAAAATCGGTACGCAGTTACGGGATTAGCTCAATTTTATTTCCGAAAGGATAACCATGATTGATAACAAACCATTTGCGATGTTTTTCAACGCAAGCCCACGAAAAAAGTGGAACACGTATAAAGCGTTGGAATCGGCAAAAGCGGGCGCTGAAGAAGCAGGAGCGGTAACAGAACTGGTCAACCTCTACGACGTCAAATTCCCAGGCTGTAAGAGTTGTTTCGCCTGCAAGCTCAAAAACGCTAAGACGAACGGCGTTTGCGCTCTGCGGGACGACCTTCGCCCGATTCTCGAACACGCCCGACAGGCGGACGTTCTCGTCCTCGGATCGCCAATCTATTTCAGTTACCCAACCGGCGTTTATCGCGCTTTTCTGGAACGGCTGGCGTTTCCCGTTTACAGCTACCATTACGAAAACGGAGCGCCGCTGGTTTGCCGTGACAAGGTTATCCAGACGGCAAACATTTTCACGATGAACTGCCCCGAAGACATGATGAAAAACTGGAATTATCCGACGGTTCTCGAAGCGAACACGCAAACCCTCGCTGCCGTCTTCGGCGCGTCTGAAACGCTTTACATCTGCAACACGTATCAGTTTACTGACTATTCCCGTTATGACATCACGCTTTTCAACGAGGAAGACAAACGCGCTCATCGCGACGCCCAATTCCCCAAAGATTTGGAAAACGCACGAGCGCTCGGAAAACGTCTTGTAGAAAAGTCTCTCGGGGGCGAGTAAACGCCCCGGCTTGCCATCGTAACTGTTACTTCAACGGCTTCGACGTCGCCAACGCAATGGCGCGTCCGCGATTGCCGACGGCGCAGTAGAAATGGTATACAACGCCGTCGACTTTGACGCACCACGGTTTGTGGGCGTACGTCGCGTCCCACGGTTCGGAGGGAGCGATTAAATCCGTCCCCGTCCATTTCGTCCAATGAACCAGATCTTTTGAAACAGCGAACGTATCGAACGCTTTGGGTTTCCAGAACGCGCCGAAGTAAAACATGACCCAGCAGTCCCCGATTTTCACAATTTGCGGGTCGCCGGAGATGCCGCGCTGGTTGTCGATAACCGGGTCAGCGCCGTATCGCGTCCAGTTTCGCATGTCTTTTGAAATCGCCATGCCGATTCGTTCAGCGCCTTTGCCTTTAGCGTTATAGTACATCACAAACGGCGCGCCGAGAGTTTGCTCCTTGTCCCAAATCACCGTGCTCTTGTACAGCGTCGTTTTTTCAAACCAGCGGGCGGTTTCGTCTTTGGGGGAGAAAATCGGGTTCTTCTCGTATCGCGTCCACTCTTTGGCGGCAGTCGGATCGTCTGTATAAGCAACGCCCATCGAAAGGGGATCGGGTTCGTATCCTTTGCGATGTCCGCCCAAATACGTCAGCCAGTATCGGTCGTCGTACTTCTGAATTTCAGCGGAGCCGCCCCACTCGGCATCGATTAAAGACGGGTATCCAGCAACCTGCCAAGCGTCCCAGCCCGTTTTGGGGAACGTCATAATCGGACCGAGGTATTCCCATTTAATCAAATCGTCGCTTTTGGCGAGAAACGTTTCGTAACCGGTTCCGGCTGTCATTGAAATGAATATCATATACCAGACGCCGTCTTTTCGGAAAATCGCCGGGCAGTCAACCAGCTGACCGTTGAGCTTATCCAGAATAATCCCGTACTTGTACGGCGTTTTGATTTCCTCGTAGATCGATTCCATTTCCGACTGGGAAACGGCGGCGGACTCGTCCGACTCGTTTCCGAAAACGTACGGAGCAGAAAAAAACGTCCCCGCGGCGACTCCCGCCCCGGTAATCTGAAACAATCGACTTCCAAATTCACGTCTGTTCATAATGATTTAAGTTGCAAGTGGGTTTCAAGTGGATAAAAACTACGTATCATTATTATACTCATCTTTCACGACGATGTCAACAAGGTTTATTTTATTAACACGAAATACACAAAAAGAAACGAAAGGAACGAAAGAGTTATTATAAATTCAATATTTTTCGTAAATTTCGATTATTTCGTGTTTTTCGTGTTTAAAATTCCAATGAAGTGCAAATGATGATCGATTTCAAAATTCTTTTGCCCTCTTGCTTATTGTTTGATCTTTAGTATAATTCAATACATGCCAAAACGTTTTTCGTCCAGACGTTTCCAAGCGGAAGCCGCTGAAGGATTTATCGATGGACATGTATTTTTAAGGAGAAAGTAACAATGAAGTATTATCAAACGCGCGGAACCTGCTCGACGGGTATTGAATACGAGGTCGAAAACGGCGTTGTAACAGCGTGCCGATTCATCGGCGGATGCCGCGGCAACACGCAAGGCGTTGCTAAACTCGTTATCGGTCGCAAGGTGGAAGAAGTTATCGGCTTGCTCAAGGGAATTCAATGCAACAACGGCACGTCCTGCCCAGACCAGCTGGCAAGAGCGCTGGAAAAAGAATTAGGACGATGAGTATTAAGGCAAGAGGCAGGCAGTAGGCAGTAGTGAGGGAAGCTCCTGGCTGCCAGCTTCTAGCTGTTAACCTGGTAGTTTGAGACATTTGGCTTTTGCTGTTAAAGCTGGAAGCAATTAAGAAAAACTAGAGGCTAGGAGCTAATAGCTAAAAGCTCCTTTACTCACAACTTGTACATGAAAGGAAAAAACCATGATTAGAATTAACTGTTTTTATGAGGCTAAAG
>JAZQDP010000284.1:0-1617 GCA_045546875.1 Thermoguttaceae bacterium
TCATTGTCTTCCTAAGACCGCTTGGCCTCCGACTTTCCGCCGCGATTACCGCGTCTGGGTTTTCGCTTTTGTCGAGCTCTTCCTAGAAGCTGTTGTCGATAAAGCCTTTCTTGACGCCGAGATCGAACAGCTTGTCAACACGCTCGATTTCGTCCTCGGACAGGCATTCGACGTCTAAGTCGTAGAGGTACCTGTGAGCTTCGCTCATTTCCGGAGCGTTCAGCAACTTCTGGATCTTGTTGTACGTGTCCTGATGCTCGAGAAGCATGCCGTTGCGATAGACCATGCAGTTCTCGTCTAGACGGACTTTCCTGAACGCCGCCTGGATTTCGTCAAATTCTGTAAGGTATTTGCTCATTTTGCGTATCCTGTCGATTTCCTTGTTTTTATTTACTCAAGCGGCTTAGACAATGCCGAAATTCCCGGTCTTTGTTATCTTATATGTGTCGTAGCACGCTGTAAACGAATGATGCGTCTCCGACGGGCTTGTTACGTCAAGCGCGAGATCGCCGAAGTTTTTTATCCAGCAGTCAAGGAACTGAAATTCCATTATCTTCCGTTTGTAATTGTCAAGCAGATATAGTCGAAGCGGTAGATAATCGGACGGCTGTATCGCGTCTGTATCGTCGTTTTCGATCATCGGATTCAGCGTACCGTATATATGCGACAACCACGCGTAAAGGCACGCGTAATTGACCCATTTTTCGTCGATTATGTATTCAACCGTCAGCATCTTGCTGTCTGGATTTATCACTTTGGTAGGAATTTCCTTGGAATAGCCTTTATAGCTGACTGTCGTGCTGGTTATTTCCATCTGCGGCAGCGAAAACCGCGTAACATGCAGGTTCAACCCGTTATAAGACGTACCCAGGATGTTTTCAATGGGGAGATAGAGGTACCAACTGTTAGCGGCCGCGTAATTGAGATCAAGACCGTATATATTGGCCGGCAACGGCTCGTTGGGGTTACTCGGATTAGCCTGAACCTACCCTGGAACAGGACCAAGACCCGGTTTGAAATCCGGCTATGTTATTACATTATCAGCCATTGGCGCGTTCTTTTAGTTTTTCAAGGCATTCCTGCAGTTTTTTCTCGTGTTCTTTCGCCGCCTTGTATATAGCGTTCAACGCGGCTGTTTCCGTAGGGTATTTTCCGGCTTTATAGTCGAGCATGATCATGCCGTCTTCAGTAAGGTGCGTTGCGTATACCGTCCAGAACGAGCCGGTGTCGTAGGGCTTGTAGAAATGGAGAACGCCGTCTTCGCGGATCATCCATGCGAGCTTCCATGCGTCGTTATAGTTCAATACACCAGTATACGCATGGTTGGTAGGTCCGACTATCTTGTCGAATTCTTCTTTCGCCGCTCCGGTATAATGGACGACGTTGTCGTCTTCGGCGACGATTGTTTTCATACCCTTGACGTATGGGTTTTTCACCGCAACAGTCTTTTTGCCTTTTTTGCGTTTTTTCTGGCTGCCTCCGATCCAGTTGGTAGGCCACCTGAACAGGCATGGCATTACCGGAAACGGCACGTGAAAATCGTCTTTGCCCATGCACCCGCCTCCGTTTTCAGCTGTGCCGCCGGGGCCTAATACGTCGCCAGACGATATTCCGCCG
>JAZQDP010000285.1:0-17221 GCA_045546875.1 Thermoguttaceae bacterium
GCTAGCGGCTAGGAGCTAGAAGCTAATTAACCAGAGAGAAAAATGTACACAATAATCAAAGAGTTTGAAATTTCTGCCGCTCACAAGCTAAACCTGGATTATCCAAGCGACTGCTCAAATTTACATGGGCATAACTGGCGGATTAAAGTCTTTTGCCGTTCGAAAGAACTGGATGAAAACGGAATGGTTATAGACTTCATCAAGATTAAAGAACTGGTTCAGAACAAATTAAACCATAAGTATCTTAACGAAGTTCTGAATTGCAATCCGACCGCGGAAAATATCGCTAAATGGATTGTAGACACTGTGCCGTTCTGCTATAAAGCAGTCCTGGAAGAGACTCAAGGCAGCATTGCGATCTATGAAAAAGACGTACAAGATTAACGAAATATTCTATTCTCTTCAGGGAGAGGGATATAACGCTGGTCGTCCTGCCGTATTCGTCCGATTTTCCGGCTGTAACCGGCGCTGCCCGTTTTGCGACACCCGTCACGAATCCGGCGTCGAAATGACCGCTGAGCAGATTCGTCAAGCGGTTGAAAAAGCGGATAACGGTCAAAATACAATGGTCGTCTTAACGGGCGGGGAACCGACCCTGCAATTATCTGATGAGGAAAATCTGTTCCCCTATACCAGCTCCCGTCGGTTTATTGCTATTGAAACCAACGGAACGGGCGCCGTCCCGAGTTGGATTGATTGGGTTACCGTGTCGCCCAAAGAGGACATTCCGCTGGATAAACTCCCCAAATTTAACGAAGTCAAACTGCTCTTTGACGAAACCCGTCTTGACTATATTCAGCTATTTAATCGTAACGGGATTATTGCGTTTATTCAGCCCATCGACCGCTGCGGGAAAATGAATATCCAGGAAACGGTAAATTTCATCAAACAGAATCCCCGCTTCCGCCTTTCCGTTCAGATTCATAAACTGATAGGGATTCAGTGAACGTCTTTTGTAATGAGCGTGACAATTTCGGGGAGTGCGGCGGCTTGACGCCGCCTTGTCCAAAGCCCCGCGCGCATACTGCGACGAAGCTATTCCCCTTTCTGGATCGCGGATAAAATCCGCCGAAGAATTATAAACCGCAAAGGACGCAAAGGACGCAAAGAATGAATTGACGTAACGCTTGCGGCGGAAGCCTCCAAAAATCTATAGAACGTGGAATGCCCGCTCGTCCCGCTGGTTCGCGGGCGTCTTCGCCCGCAAAAGAAAAAAATCGCTCTTTCAATACGTGAAAATATCTTTACCCCGCTTGCATTGCTCAGGAATTCAATTATAATCAAGTAACAGATGAAGAAAATTATTTCCTAACCCGGCTTTTTCAGGAGTCCCAATAAATATGACACGTTTTTCCAAAATCTTCGCTTTAATAATCGCGGCGCTCTTTGTTGCCGTTTTAACATCGTGCTCTCCAAGCGCTGATACGCTTTTCGAGCAAGGTTGTAAATATCATGACGGCGATGGCGTTCCAGTTAATAAACTGAAAGCCATAGATTGTTGGCAAAAAGCAGCTGAATTGGGACTTGCAGAGGCACAATACGAATTAGCACTTTGCTATTATGATGGTGATGGCATTAAACAAGACAAAGGAGAAGCAGCAAAATGGTTTCGCCTGGCTGCGGAACAAGGACACGCTGAAGCGCAAATCAATCTTGGCGTTTGCTACCGTGATGGTGATGGCGTTGAAAAAGATTTGGAAAAAACTGTAAAATGGTTCCGTCTGGCTGCTGAACAAGGAGATTCACTTGCGCAAAACAATTTAGGCGTTTGCTACCGTGATGGTGATGGCGTTGAAAAAGATTTGGAAAAAGCTGTAAAATGGTTCCGTCTGGCTGCTGAACAAGGAGATTCATTTGCGCAAAACAATTTAGGCGCATGTTATCAAAGAGGCGAAGGCGTTGAAAAAGATTTGGAAGAAGCTGTTAAATACTATCAATTGGCAGCAGAACAAGGACTGCCACTGGCACAAAGTAATCTTGGAGCTTGTTATCTAATAGGTGAAGGCATTGACAAAGATGCTCAAGAAGCTGTTAAATTGTTCCGTCTGGCTGCAGAACAAGGAGAGAAGCTAGCACAAAACAACCTGGGTTTTTGTTTTCTTAATGGTGAAGGCGTTGACAAAGATGCAGAAGAAGCAGTTAAATGGTTCCGTAAAGCAGCGAAACAAGGAGAAAAACTAGCTTATTTAAATCTTGGGAAATGTTATCTTTTAGGAACTGGAGTTGAAAAAGATATGTCAGAAGCGTTTAAATGGTTTCGCAAGGCGGCCGAACAAGGCGATTCGGCTTCGCAAACCATGCTAGCGCTTTTCTATCTTGATGGAAAAGGTGTTGAACAAGATAGAACGGAAGCTGTGAAATTGCTCCGCAAAGCAGCAGAACAAGATTTTGAACCTGCTATTGAAGCTCTTAAAAAGCTGGGCGAATGGAACGGCGATTGACGAAATTCGTCAAAAAAATTCCTTTTTGAATTCGTAGAATAGAAACAAATTACGGCGGCTGACACAGCCGCGATCCAGCGGGACGATGGGGCTTTAGCTGCGAATAGTGTTTTTCTTGTATCAGCAAAGGTGCTCGAGACAGGCGCCATCCAGGGGCGTTTTCGGCTTCGTCGTTTTGGTATGCACTCTTCAAACAAAACGTAACTGCGCTTGTTTCGTTTATACACACTGGTTTATCCCCGTGGCTTGCCTAAAAGGTATCTTCATTACCTCCTTCCATTTTTCAGCGTTCCCCATATTGGAGCGTACACCTTTCTTTTTTCTATTCTGTGCTCCCTATTCACTCTTCTTTTATTGTATGGTAAAATATTTCTTAATGAACAATCGTGGAGAACAGTTATGACTATATTTTTGATTTTATTGTCATTATTTGTGGCGCAGCCGGCGAATGAATGGAATGAATTAACGGCTCGGTCTAACGGCTGGCTTGGGGCGGACGGTGTGTATTCCGCTGAAGATTCGGCGGACGGCAGTCTGTACTTCTGGTTTAGCGATACATTCTGTGGAACGACTCAAGACAACGGTCGGCGTTTCAAAGACGTCTACATGGTTAATCATTCGTTTTGGCATATATCTGCGTCCGGGAAATTCGAGGCTTTTGTTCCTCCGAAAGGACAGAATCTTTTTCCTGACCGGTACTGGATTCAGGATGGCATTCTGCTTGACGGAACGCTGTACCTGTTTGCCATGGTAAACAATCCTAAAAACTGGAAGCCGGAACGAATCGACTTGATCGCTCTGCCGATTCTTTCTGACGGTAAACTGGATTTCACTTGCGTAGTTATTAAGAAAGACGCCCCTCTGCAGGCGCATAATGAAAAAGGGCAAATTGTTTTCGGCGGGGCGATTCTTGACAAACCCATAGACGGGTACTTTTATATTTACGGCTATCAGGATAACGCTAAAGACCATTCTCGCAAAGATATGGTTGCTGCTCGTGTTCCAGTTGAGAAACTGACCGATTTTTCCGCCTGGCGATTTTGGAATGGGCAGAACTGGGGTGATGACTTAAAACGCTGCGCGCCGTTAGCGAAAGGGATATCATGCGAGTTCTCTGTTTCATGTATTCCTTCCGGACCCGAAAAGGGACGCTTTCTGCTGGTTAATACCCGGCGGGGCATCTCTCCGATTGTAGAATATCGCGTTGGCGACAGTCCAATCGGTCCGTTTAGCGCCCCAACGGTTATCTATCGCGCGCCGGAACACAAAGACGGCGTGAGCGTTTACAACGGCAAAGGACATCCCGATTTATCGACGGACGAGTACCTGATTATTTCGTATAACGTCAATCGGCTGGGACGTCTTCCGCACAATCCACAGGAATACCGCCCACGGTTTATTCGTCTGCGATACGAGGACGTAAAGAATGAATCCGGGAATCGGGAGTAAAAAAATGACGAGTTGTAGAAGGGCTTTTTAAAACGCTTTGCGTAATTCCGAATTCCTAATTCCACATTTCAAATTAAAAAAACGCCATGCAGTCCAGCTGTTCCCTTTAGCTTTTCTGCATGGCGCAACGGAAGAATATTGTGGAGCTTCTAGCTACTAGCTCCTGGCTAGATGCTAAAAGTTAGCGGTTATATCTTTTTGCCTTTTCAACCAGCTTGACGAATTTGGCTTGCTGTTCGGTCAGATTTTCTGGAACGAGTTTGAGGACGTCGTCAAATTTGGCGTTACAGGTGTATTTGCCGTTAGCCAGAATCTGGGCGAACAGGGCGACAGCGTACGCGAACTTAAAGTCTGAGCTGACGTTTGCTTTTTCTTCTGCGGTTGGATCGACAACCGGGAAATCCTGATACTGAGACGTATCGGCGTCCGGTTCCTTCCAGCGAATTTTTACCAGGAACAGCTCATTGGCAAATGGGACGCTCTCCGAATTCTCTTGTTCTCCTTGCGGCGAAAGCGTAACTACGCTCCCGCTGGTCGCTTCGTTACCTCCTTCCATCTTATTCTGTTCTTTCTGATGGAATTTCTCGTAACGGGATTTATCAACAGATGGTTCCAGCTCGTTGACGACTCCAACGGGGACGATTTCGTATAGAGCCAACACGTTTTGCCCTGCTCCGATGTTGCCGGATTCTTTGGTATCATCATTGAACTCTTGCGCTTCCATGACGCGGTTTTCGTAGCCGATAAGCCGATATGACTGGACTTTTGCCGGGTTGAAGTCAATTTGAATTTTGACGTCTTTGGCAATCGTCATCATGGAACCAAAGTTTTCATCTTCCAGGACTCGTTTCGCTTCTTTTTTGCTGTTGATGTAATGATACGAACCCTGACCGTAATTGGCGAGCGTTTCCATCGTGTTGTCTTTGAAGTTCCCCATGCCGAAGCCGAGAACGGTAAGAAAAACGCCGGACTGCGCCTGCTGTTTGATGAGGCTTTTGAGTTTGTCTCTGTTTGTTACACCAACGTTGAAATCGCCGTCTGAACAGAGGATAACCCGGTTGACGCCTTTGGAATCAAACCGCTTTTTGTTTTCGTTGTACGCCAAAACCAGACCGTCAGAAGCGTTTGTACAGCCGGAAGCGTACAAAGATTTAATAACAGATTTAATCTCTTTTCGATTTTTAACCGGCGTTGAACTCAAAACGACTTTGGCGGTATCGCCGTATGTTACGATGGAAATGGAGTCTTCTTCCCGAAGGAAATCAACCTGATTGCAAAGCGACTTTTTAATCAGTTCCAGTTTATTTTCATCTGACATGGAGCCGGACACGTCAATTAAGTACGTCAAGTTGAACGCAGGTGTGTTTTCTCGTGGAGGAAGTTTCCCCTGAATGCCGATTTTTGCCAATAACAGTTTGGGTTTAAGCGGATGCTGTCCGATTTCAACTGACGGCTTGAACGGGCAAGCGCTGCTCTCTTCCGGCTTGGGCATAACCCAGTCGAAATAGTTGATATACTCTTCTTCCCGAACCGATTCCGGCGGCGGCAGCTGACCGTGTTCTTTGATGTACTGTTTTGCCAACGTATACGAAGCGGTGTCAACATCCAAGCCAAAGGTCGAAAACGGGTTGTCTGTCACGGTCAAAAAGACGTTTTTCTTTTCCGCCGTGAATCCGTCCAGAGCGTTGGGAATAAGCTGTGGCATAGGAGGTTCGAAAGCCATGCTCATATTAAACGCAGGGGTGAAGCCGCAGCAGAACATAGCATTTGCCATAAGTCCGCGTTTAATGCCTTTATTAATTGTCGAATCCGCAATCTTGCTAGCAGGTAAACATATTGAATTCATCTCGCACAAGTTTTCAAGCGGATCCGGTTCATTTTTTCGCGTCCAGTCCTGGAATTTTTGTTTAATTGTTGCCAGAAGAGATTTTTCTCCGTCCTTTTTATGCCACGGCCAGAGTTTCTTTCCGAAGCTTGCCAGAAACGTCAAAAATTCCGCCATTTTGCCAGGATTGTCAAGAGCGGTTTGAAGCTCTTCAGAGGTTTCGATAAGGTCGATGATTTCCAGTAGCGCTGTTAATTTATCGTTGATTTCCGGATGAGTGAAAGCGTATTCGTCGATGTCAGCCATTTCTTCGGGCGACAGTTCACCGATGGCGTAGAGAATGAGTCGATCATCGTCAATATTCAAATTTGAAACGTTGTTTGTATTGTTAGTATCCATGATTATTTTCTCATATTTCTTATTTGGGTTAATCGGTTAATGAATTATAAAACGAGTAGAAAATAGGGCGATCTGTCAAATGTGTTTTTGTTAGCCGACGTCGTCATTGCTTTGAATTTTCTCTCGAAATTCCTGAAGTTTACCCAAAAGAATTTTGCGAACAGTACTGGATGATATACCGACATCTGCTCCTATTTCTGAAGAAGATTTACCTTCAACGAATTTGAGTCGGAATATTTCTCGAGTTCTTTTATTGGATTTAGCCAAGAACGCGATTGCTTTTTGAATCAAATCCTGTTGTTCTGCAGCGGTAGCAGGATTGGCGTTTTTATTGTCTTGCATGTTACTCAGAGTCGTTCCTTCGATTTCTGGAGCAAGACGTTCCGGATGTTTTTTGCGAAAAAAATCGATTACCAGGTTTCGAGCAACTCGATACAGCCAGTTTCGCAAATGATTTCCTTCCAGATTGCGGTTGGATTCGTACAAACGGACGTAGACTTCCTGTGTAAGGTCGTCCGCTTCTGTTTCGGATTTGAGCAACCGAATACAGTATCGACGAATAGCATCGTAATGCGGCGCGTTAGCAATGTTTGTATTATTATTCATTGGGTAACATTAGGGTAAGGGGGAACAAACGTAAATGAAAGTGGAGCGAACTCCTAACCGGTTTTGTCTTTCAAGTACTAAAACTTTAATTGAGCATTCTTCCGGACTCAATTGATGTTCTGACTAATAATAACGAAAATGGTCGCCGAATTGTTACCAATTTTTTAAAAAATTTTTTAAAAAAGTAGATTGTAAAAAAAATATAAATATTACAGATTAATTTGATATGTAAAAACGTATAAGACTATGCCGCCGGAATTTGTTCTCAATGATAAATGTTGGATTTTCGCTCAGAAAATAATTTGAATTCTTAAAGTTTTATAACTCTTTATAAATAATGCATTTATAAATCCCCAATGATAAATCTTTTTTTTCGAAATGATAAATGTTGAGGTTGACAGAAACTTTTTTTTGATTATAGTATGAAACAGGTAAAATGATATTTGTTCCATAAACACTACACTGAATTATGATCGATAATCCTTCTATTAACGAATCGCCTCGAACGTCTATTGAGATAGTTATGCCAGATTTTGATTCCTATTTAACGGAATTAATTATTAAGCTGGACAATTTACGTTTAAAAGAAACTTGGGAAGGAACAACTCCAAAGCCGCTATTTCAGCAGTTTAAAACTGTTTTATTTATGCTGGAAAGCGTTGCGACGGCGCGAATTGAGGGAAACCATACAACCGTTCTGGAATACGTCAATTCCAAAATTGACGATTTACAGCCCAAGCCTTACGGAATCAGAGAGATTTATAATCTGGAAAATGCGCTGCAGTTTATTGAGCAGAATGCGAATTATCCAATCAACCGCATGTTCATCAGTCATTTGCATAAAATGATTATGGACGGTTTGCCGTTGGACGAGGTGGGCGACGTTACCCCTGGCGAATACCGCAAAGAAAACGTTGCTATTCTGAAATCAGTTCATCAGCCGCCGGATGCCATTCAGGTCAATGACTATATGGAAGAACTGATAGGCTTTATCGACAAGCAGGTTCCGAATCGTTTTGAACTGCTTAAAACGGCAATTGCGCATCATCGTTTTGTATGGATTCACCCGTTTACCAATGGCAACGGACGAACGGCGCGGTTATTAACCTACGCGATGTTGGTTAAATATGGTTTTGCTGTTGAATCCGGGAGAATTGTCAATCCCGCCGCGGTTTTCTGCTCAACCCGCGAAGAGTATTATAAATATTTGGGTTTAGCAGACGAATCGCTCAAAACCGGCAATAAAGTGGGTATGCTCCAATGGTGCGAGTACATGCTGACAGGAATAAAAAAAGAAACGGAGAATATTAATCGTCTGACTGATTACAACTTCGTAAAAACGAAGCTGTTGCTTCCAACAATAAAACGAGCTAAAGACAACGCTTTCTTATCTTCCAACGAATATTTACTTTTGGAGAAAGCGGCTCAGTGTCAAATGCCGTTTCGCGCTGGAGACGTGAAAGACGTCTTTTCCAGACAAGGAGCGAAAAATGCAACGTTATTGACGTCCAGAACTATTAAGTCGCTTCGGGACAAAAAAATACTCGTTCAGGAAAAAGATAACAATCGCGCTTATTACATTCAATTCGACAACAATCCCCTTTTGCGTGGACTGCTTCAAGCCATGGATGAAGCTGGAATTCTGCCGATTGATCCCAATTCGTAAGGACGCTGTTCACTTCCAGGCAACGCTAGTCAATTCGAAAGGCGGAATTATTGGTAATGCGAGTCGGGAAAGTGAGTTCCCGGGCGTGAACGAAGCAAGTTTGCAGCCCGGAAGCCCAAAAAACTCCCGATAGACGCTTCCCACTAGCAATCTTCCAAACCGGGTGTTAATCGCTCGCGCGACTATTGTTCTACATTAGTATTCCTGCTAATGCTATTGACGTCGTGCGATTTAATTGCTAATTGCCAACTATAAATTGGTAATTAATTCTTGTGTTGTCGGCTTGTAAAATTATACAATATCTTTATTTTTCTTATAATTTTCAATATTCCTGTTATTCCCCCCCTTGATATACATATAATAAATAAATATAATGTATAATGATAAAAATAAAACGCCTGAAATAATCAAAGAAATTTTTTTGAAAATTTCGGTAACAATCGGAACGTCTGATTCGTATATATAACATCAAACAAATAACCACAAACAACAAGGAGTTAAAAGATGGATCCGAAAGAATTGCCTTACGATGTAAAACGCAAATTGATTACCATTTCCGAACGTCTGCCAGCCAACAAGCAAGCTGCCTTTTGCCAAAACGCAGGACAAAGAATTTGCTCGATGGCAAGCGAGTTTGTTTCAGACTACAAATATACGATCTTTTACAGCGTAGTTGGGGTTGCCCTCGGCGCCTTTATTCAACATAGCGTTAGACAAATTTGGGGCATTGGTTGGTTAGTTGGTCCAATTGTTGACACTTTGCCAGTGATTTTCGGTTTGGGAGGCGCAGCAAAAGGCTATTGCAAAGACTGCGATGAAGCGGCAATAAAAGAGCGGGTTCGTCGCATTGTTCAAGAAGAGTTAGAACGCGCTAGGGCGTAACAATAACGTCAGTTATATCGTTAAAATTATCAACTTCACAGGTTAGAAGAATATAAACGCGTTAAGTCCCCTGTATGGAAATTGAAATCGAGAGATAAACAAATATGAATAATAGCGAAAAGACCAAATTAGCGACTGATACAGTTAACGGAGCCATTGCCGGCGGCATGATTGGCGGGGCGACAGGAATCGCGACCGGCGTTGCCATGACAACTGTAACAACGACGTCATGGTGGATCTTTACTACAACGGCAACAGTTATTGCTCCATGGGCTGTGGCTGGATGCGTTGTTGGCGGAGCAGCCATTGCGGGAATTGCAAGTGCAATAAAATCCAAAAGAGATATTGACTATGTTAATGAGCATTTCGAAAACAAGGAGTAACGTATGAGTTCACGAATTACAGAAGTTGCTAAAGACGCTGTTGTCGGCGGTGCGTTGGGTGGCGCAGGCGGCATTCTCACCGGAGCCGCTTTGACGACGGTTTCAACAACGTCTTGGGTGTTTTTTACGACAACTGCGGTCGTTATCGCTCCGTGGGCGTTGGCAGGTTTCGTTGCCGCCGGCGCCGTAGGGGGAGCAGTAAATGCGTTAATGAAGCCAAAAGATCCGATTGATATTGACTAACGGCGCTATACGTGTAATGCACCGTTTACTCTGACGTTGATTTCAAATCGGTTGACAAGACGTCTCAGGAAGAGAGAACATACGTGTATTTGAGAGTGTTGCTTCTCGAATGAGAATTTTGTTAATCCCAATTTTGTTACACAAGGTCAGTTCCAGATACAACAACTTCAAGAGCGATTGCGATTCCTTAAAATCGCTTGTGGTTGGAGCTGATTTGGTTGCCACCCGGGGATGATCTACATTCGAGCGCGTTTTCGACTATCGCAACGCGCGTTATTTTTCCCTTCTTGGCGTTGTTTTTTCGCCTAAAACGAATGCGAACGGCGCCAAGTCTAATCCCCATTGATAAATGTTGCGCTTGACTGGATAACAACGATAGATAATAAAAGAAAGTTTAATCGTAACCTACACCTTTAGGCATGGAAGCTGAAAATAACATGAAAAATTATTAAAACGCACGAATTCCTATACCCTCCCATCCTTCTAAAGAGACAAGGAGGGAATAAAAGGGAAAGCGTTTTTGTGAGAAGCTTTTTCTAACCCCCCAGATAAATCTGGGGGGTTGCGAAAAGATTAAATGCATTTCTCAAACGCTCATGATTGTTAGAAAGTATGCGCGTCCTAGCGCTCTTAGTTGTTCTTAATAAACACTTCCTGACCGGCTTCGTTAAAGTAGCGAATGTCGGCATATTCTGGCGAAACGCCGAATTTAGAACGAATTTGAACGTGGATGTCGCCATTTTTCTCCAGCTCGATAATTTTATCTCGCATTTTGTTGTTGAGACAATCGGCAACAGCGGCTTCCACTTCCACCTCAACATGATGAATAGCATCCGCTTCGCTGGCTAAAATGAGCGTTCTGAGAGCGTCCAGAGCCATATTTTCGACAGATTTTACCGAACCCGTTCCGTGACAGTATGGGCATTCCTGGAACGTGGAACGTCCGACGCTGGGGCGAATGCGCTGGCGCGTCATTTCTATCAAACCGAAAGGACTGGTGCGAAGAATCTTCGTTTTCGCTCTGTCGCGTTTGACCGCATCGCGCAAAGCGCGTTCGACGTCCCGGCGGTGTTTGTCCTTTCGCATGTCGATAAAGTCGTTGACAATGACGCCGCCCAGGTCGCGCAGACGAAGCTGTCGGGCGATTTCTTTCGCTGCTTGCAGGTTCATCCGGTACGCGGTTTCCTCTGCGTTATCGTCTGCCCGGAAGTTGCCGCTGTTGACGTCAATGGCAACCAGGGCTTCCGCCTGATCAATAACAATCGACCCGCCTTGCGGCAGAGGAACGATACGCTTTTGAATCTTCTCAATTTCTTTATCGAGATTGAACTTGTGGAAAATCGGCTCTTTGCCTTCGTAAAGCTGAATTCTGTCGGCGCATTTCGGCATGACCTGCTGAACGAAATCGCGCGCGCGTTCGTAAGCGGCGGGATCGTCAATAAGAACAGTGTCGAATTCCGTTGAGAAGATGTCGCGAATGGTGCGGATAATCATGTCCGACTCTTCGTAGATGGCGACGGGGCCGGGAATGCGTTTGACGCGTTTGGCGATGTTCTTCCACAGACGCATTAAATACGTCATGTCGCGCGCCAGCTCTTTTTTCATACGGTCTGCGCCAGCTGTGCGGACGATAAATCCAAGCCCCTTGGGCGGGTTGAGTTCCAGCATGACGTCGCGCAGTTTGCGGCGGACTTCTTCGTCTTCGATTTTTCGGGAAACGCCGACGCGTTCCATGGCGGGCATGAGAACCAGGTAACGTCCCGGGATGCTGATGTACGTTGACAGCGTCGGACCTTTGGAGCCAAGCCCTTCCTTGATAACCTGAACGAGAATCTCGTCGCCGCGGTGTAACACGTCTTGAATCGGCGGTTTAACGCGCGGTCTTGCGCCGGGGCGCTGATGTCTGCTGGGACGTTCTTCTTCGTATGGTGTTGACCCCTGCTTGAAATACGACGGTTCCAGGTCGCTAATGTGCAAAAAGCCGTTGCGTCCGACGCCGAAGTCAATAAACGCCGCCTGAATGCTCGGTTCCAGATTGACGACAACGCCTTTGTAGATGTTCCCGACGTAGTTGTCTGCGCCGGTGTGTTCGATGTAAAGCTCTTCCAGAGTCCCGTCTTCAACAATCGCGATACGGCTTTCTTCCGGCTGAGAAACGTTGATAAGCATTTCCTGCTTCATGATAATAAAACCCCTTTCTGAGCTACCAGCTATTAGCCTCTAGCTATTAGCTTGATAAACCTGATTCTTGCATTATCGCAAGAATGGGGAATAACCAAGCTGGCAGCCAGGAACTAGAAGCTGGAAGCTTCTATCTTTCATAGGAATAGTCGGCGAAAAGATCGACCCGAAAGAAATGGAGCTTCAAAAGACCTGACGCCTTACCGTCAGTGAGATGAACAAGGGGAGCTTTTAGCTGTTAGCTATTAGCCATTAGCTTGTACTTTCTATGCTCTCGACTTTTAGCTATTAAAGCCGAGAAGCAAAATAATCAAGCTAGGAGCTAATCTCTATATCTTCCCTTGTTCCGCGAAGCAGAGGAGTCAGACCGGCGGCGGGACCGCTCGTTTCCGGAACTGGCGTCAAACCGGTTAAATTCAAAATGTCTTTGTACGTAACCGCGCCCTGAGTTTCGTCCGCCTTGAGTGTAAAGCGAAGGAAATCCTCTTTGAGCAGCGGGGCGTCTTCGGAATCGTCGTCAAGAGCCGATTCTGAAGGACTGAACTGCGTAACAACGCTCATGTCCAAAACGGCGGACTGAACATTTTTGTTCTCGCAGGTCAGCTGACCCGACAAGGTCGGTTCCTGATTGGACGTGGGTGGCGCCGAAACTGGCTTTTTCGGAGGCATAACCTTGTCCTCCTGCCCGTGCGGCACGCTCCCGGATTGAATTTGTGTGATTTTTCCCTGAACGTCCGACCGCATGCCAGCCGGGATAGGGAATCGCCATGTATAGGAAACGGGGCGGGCTTTTTTCCGTCCTGTTTCAGGAATCGTCTGAGCGGAGTGGAACCGCAACCCACTTGCGGAACAGGCATTTAAGGACTCCTGCAATTCGACCGGATTGTACTCAATCGCGGTTTCCAATTCCATGATTTCGTTCAGACCTTCTACGCCCAGCGGCAGCGCGCTGGGAAAACTGACTTTCGGCTTCGGATGAAATCCCTGACTCATGGCGACTTGAACTTTCGCAACCTTAAGCAGGCGCAGCATGTAGTTCATCAAATCGCGATGACCCAGAAATCGCAAATCTCCGTCTTTTTGAAATCTCAATCGAATTCGATGACGAGTCTCAGGCGCTGAGGAATTATTATTCTGGCAGCTTTTATTCTTTTTGTTTCCCATAGAACTCGTCCTGACGCCTGCGCCGTGCAGACGTCAGCTTGAAAAATGTGATTTATGTTAAGTTCAAGACAAACGTCTTGAAGGAATTACTTTTGTTTATTATTTGTATTATATATAAAATGATAAATTTGTAAATAGGGATTATCTATATGATAAGACTGCTAATGTGGTAAGTATATTACATATAAACAAATTAGGGAAATTGTAGGTTTCTGATAATTCCCGGCAGCTTATGACTTTTGACGACTAGTGGCAATTATACTCGTCATACAAGTCAAAGAACGTTTCGCGGAGATTGCCATTGTGTTTTTTTAACAACGAATCCAGATTATTTGGCGCTTCCGAATGGGTAAGCATTTTAATCAGATTTTGCGCAGTTTCCAAATCAACGGACGTTTCCAGCAAAGTTGGAAGACCGAACGAGCGATGAGACGTTGTCAGAAGCCCAATTGAACGCCAGCGTGTTGATTGAATAATCCACCATCGACGCCAAAAGGGAAGTTGTTCAAAGCCGTCAAGGATAAGAATAGAATGGCGATCTAAACTGCGGAGATGATTTAGTTCGCTTTTATCAGTAGAATGAAGAGTAATTAAACAAACTTTATATCCCCGAGCGACCAACTCTTTTTGCAGCGTAATTACAAAAGTTGATTTGCCTGTCCCGTGCGGACCAATAACCTGACCTCGCATTCCGAAAGAAAGAAATTTATCCACATAGTACGAAATTGATTCACCCGGTTTGCACTGGTAGGCGATAGCGCCCGGGCGGATGAATTTCGTACTAAATGGATTAATCGACATTATATAATATTAAATATTTTGATTCGTCTAACTGTTCAGGAACTCGATACGTCCCTGACGATTAAACAATAGCGGCTATCAATATTCCTCGTCTGCGGCGGTGTCATTGGCGCCGTCAGCAGCGCCGTCGACTGGATTATTGGCGTCGCCAGCGACTCCATCGTCGGTATCGTCAGGTGTGTCATCAACAGTATTGTCCGCAGCGTCATTGGCGTCATCAGCCGTATCGTCAATATTGTCCAAGTCAACGTCGTCATCGTTATTTACGGCGGAATTAACATCGTCGTTAGCGTCATTATTATTAGCGTCGTCCAAGTCTGGAAGCGGACCAAATTCTTCTGCCAGAGCGTTGACGAGAACTTCGCCACGAGCGTCAATGGAGATAACTTTTCCGTCTTTTCCAATGAGAATCATGCAAGGAATAGCAACAATGCCGTAGTATTTGCTTATAGGCGTGTCTCCAATCAAAGCTTCTTCATCCCACATGTTAATCCATGGGAAGTTGACAGACTTAATAACCGTTGCCAACTGTTCCCGATTTTCATCCAGAGCAATGGACACTATTTCAAAGCCTTTTTCACGGTAAACTGGATATGCACGGAAGAGGTAATCAAATTCTTCCAGACATGGACGGACAGAAGGAGACCAGAAATTAATTAAAACAACTTTATTTTTCAGGTCAGCCATTTTTACGTCTTTGCCGTCAAAGGTTTTGCCTGTTAAATTGAATTCGTTTCCAACCAGGTTGAGACGTTTGGCAGAACCGGTCATTGACTTGACAATCTCTTGAACTTTTTCGTCTTTGATGTCTTTTAACGCTTGAGCGTACTTTTCGTATCGTTTTGCGGCAGAGGCAACGTCAAACAGTTCTTCTGTAAACGCTGTCTGGAATGCTATTGCAGCGGCTTTAACGTTGGCTTTGGCGCCGTAGTCAACGAGCATGTTATCGACTGCCTGAGCGGTTTTGTTGAACATTTCCCGGTCGCGTTTAGAAACGGAACGCGATAATGATTCAGCAATTTTTCCCATATAGATGTCTTCAACCATATCCGCCAATCCGGCTTTTTGGATTTCTTCAACAACAGCGTCAAATTCTGCGGAGTTGTCTACCTTTTGAAGCTGCCCAAGTCCTTTAATACAAAGGAGTTTAATCAGGTATAAACGCTGAAGTCTATCTTTATCGTCAGCAGGCGTCTTTTTAATCGTTTCATCAGTTTGAGCTACAATAGCTTTAATTTCAGAGAAGTCGCCGGTCTTTTGAGCGTCCTGGAAAGTAAGATTAATTAACCCCATGGCGATGTCGTCTGCAATTTTGGATTGCCCAACGTCAGCCAACTGTCGCGGCATCTTGTAGAGCTGGATTTTAGCGTCCTTGTCGCCTGTTTGAATAAGAATTCGCAGACAGTTGATTTTGATGGCAAGAGCGCGGTGAATCTGTTCTTCAGTAGATTCTTTGTGTTCAATGACCTTGTCGGCAGCGGCAATTTGCGCTTTGCACAACTTTGTATAGTGTGCGATCATTTCTTCGCGAGTTTGTTCGCCCGGTCGGGAAACGCGCATGAGTTTTTCGATAAAGGTCATGTATTCGGTTGGCGTTCCTGTTTCAGGCACGACAATTTGATCGACGTTGACCGCTTCTTCTGTAGCCGGCTGAGCATTTGCAGCGTCTTCAGTTTCGGGGACGGCTTCTGTCGTTGGAGCAGCTTCCGCGGCTGGAACTGTTTGTTCAGCGTTTTCTTCAATTTCGACGGTTTCGTTAACAGTAGCTTCTTCGGTTGCTGGCGTTTCTTGAGCGCCGTCTTGCGCGAAGCAGGGCGCCATAAATAATACTGCGCTCAAAGTTACGGACAATTTAAACAATGTACTTTTCATCTGTTTGCACTCCTTGTGTGATAAATGTATTTACGTACAGTTATTAATAGTTAAAACTTGTTTTCGCCAGAAATTTTTCCTTTGGACGGAACTTGTTTAATTACAAGGTATTGGGCAACGACTTTAAGTTGCTATTTCTGGTGAAAACGAATCCATATTATTATGAAATAAACTTTGGTAATTGATCGTTTTTTGGACTAAAAACAAGTGTAAAGTTGATTATAAACGGGGCTAATTAAAATTCCCGTCGGTCGGTGTCGCTTCGCTGAATTTGGAAGCGGACGGAGTGAGGAAATTTTTTAACGAAGTGTTAAGGAAAATTTCCGAACGAAGTCCGATAAAATTCAAGCGAAGCAGAACCGCAAGGGAATTTTCATTCCCGTTGGGAGGTTGAGCTGAGCGAAGGTTCCGCTTCATCAGGGAGTTCAGGAATAAAATCCGACATAAACGCCACGAGTTGTTCAAATATCAATTCGAACCTGTGATTATATCGGAATTCCAATTCCTTTAAATAAAGGGGAAAATGTTTCGGTGAAATTCCATGGTGTTTGAAAAGTCGTTCCTTTGCCCACGACCAAAAGCCTTCCAAACCATTGATGTGAACTTTTCCATCAACGAACTTGGATGAATGATCCACGTTCAAATGACGATAACCGCAAAACATTAAACTGTCGTAAGCCTTGTATTTATCGGTATATACAATACTTCCACGACGAACCTTTTTAACAGTAATATTCAGCAAGGTTTGTGCCTGGACGTTAGGAACAACCTCAACGTGAACCTTTCCTTCACGCGTCAGAATTCCAAAAACAGGAACCTTACCAGCGGCTCCGCGTCCTCGATTTCCTTTCCGACGTCCGCCGAAGTAGGATTCGTCCAATTCAATTTCGCCGGACATGAGGATTTCGTTCGCGTCTTCCGCATGGCAAAAGATCGCGTGTCGGATAACCATAATTGCCTTCCATACGGTCATGTAAGGCAGTTCAAGTTGGATTGCAATTTTCCTCGATGAAAGTTCCAACTCGAATAATTTCACAATCCGCAGCCAGTCGTCCATTGGCAAATTGACTTTATTCCACCATCGACCGGTAAGGTCGTGATAGGTCATTTTGCAGCGTTGACAGCGGCGGCGACCATCGGATAATTTCCAAAACTTTCGTGAACCGCAATAGGGGCAAAAAACGTGTCGATTTTTACGCAAATATTTTGACACGTATCTTTTTGCCGTATTTTCGGTTTTAATCAGCATTTCATAGGACTTGATGTTCATATAAGTATTATACATCAGTCCAGAAAACAATCAATTACC
>JAZQDP010000286.1:0-20119 GCA_045546875.1 Thermoguttaceae bacterium
CCGTTGCGACGGCGCCGATGGCGGCAGCGAACAACGTTATGTACGTCATTCTGTCGCGAACGAGGCGAAGGAAAAACAGTTTTAACCCGTAAACGAACCCTCGCTGGAGTTTAATTGGACGAATCAAAAAGGCGATTACGAAAAACGCCCAGCATCCGCATGCCGACAGGAGTTTGGTTCCGAACGCCCAGTTTGGCGCTCGAAACGGCGACGCAAACGTCAGCGACGAAAATTCGCCTATCTCTGCAATCGTATTGGAATTGTCAATCGGCGCGTACAGCGTAACGTGAACAAACATCGTTTGCGTTGCCGTTGCCAAAAAGATTCCAGCTGCAATTCCCGCCAGCGGAACCAGGTCAGGAATAATCCTGCGGCGAATGTCGCACAACGACGCGGCAAGCAGGATTGCTGACAGGACAAAAAATCCGATAAAATTCTGCAATCCCAACGGCTGGAACAGTCTCACGTCCCAGTGGGAGCGCGTTGTTATCGTCAAGGTTTCTGCGTGAAATTCCGTTAGCAGGTTGGCAAACCCGCCGCGATGGATAAACAGAGCGTAAACGCCCGCCATAACGACGCCAAATAACGGCGTCCAGAAAAACGTCTCCAGTTTTGTTGATCGTCGATTGGATTTGGCGTACTCTTCCCGCGTAACGCCTTTCGGAACCGAACAGGTTATTATGTCAAACCAGACAGCAATAGCGCGCGAATAGCGATTGACAATCCAAGCCATCGCCCAGCTGACCAAAAATACAACGGTCATCTGCGCCCATGCCGGTCGGCTGAGAATGAACTCAACCCAGCCCGGATTAATCTGCTGTAAAAATTCTGTTTTGAACATTATTGACGGAGCTTTACGCTTTGAATCTTATCTATCATATAGCAATATAGGTTACATTTTTAAAAATGCGCCTTTTTTTGAAAAAAATTTCGAAAATGTAAAAATAGTGAAAATAAACCGGTTTTTACGGTTATTTCAAATGTATTGACAGGGTAAGGATTGACGGTATAATTGAGGGGATTGGCAATTAGCGATTAGCGATTGACGCAAAGCGCCTCAATAATTCCGCATTCATTCTCGCAACTTAATAGGGAGTAGGGAGTAGGGAAGAATAAAGCCTCACGCAAAGTTCGCAAAGTTCGCGAAGTTTTAAAAAGAAATATAGGCGCAGCCCGGGTGTAAACCCGTGGGTGTGAGCGAAGCGAACGTTAGGGAGTAGGGAATAGGGAATTAGCAATTAGCGATTGACGCAAAGCGCCTCAATAATTCCGCATTCCGAATTAACATCATGAATTACCGTTTTTTATCTGTCGTTGTAATTCTCGCTTGCATATTTTGCGGCGGCGGATGCAATACGGACTCTAAACCGTCTGTAAAATCGGGCGAAATTCGCGTTGTGTCGCTTTCTCCAAATTATACAGAGATAATTTTCGCCTTGGGCGCGGAGGGGTCGCTTGTTGGTCGAACTGACGCCTGTAATTATCCGCCGGAATGTAAATTGACGCCTGTGGTCGGCAGCTACGCTTCGCCGAACTGGGAAAAGATTTTTACCGTTATGCCGACAACGATTTTAACGGCAGACTTTTCCGACGACCGGGCGGAGAAAATCTTGTTAGATCGGGGTATCGAGGTTTATCGGAACGATCCTCGCACCTTTGACGATCTTTTTGAAGCGATTCGTCAGACCGGCAAACGCGTTGAAAAAGAGGCGGAGGCGGCGCAACTGACAGACGCTCTTCAGGCGGAACTGAACGTCATTCAATCCTCCAGCGCCAATCGGGCAGACAAACCGCGCGTTCTGGTCGTCGTTTGGCACAATCCTCTGTGCGTTGTCGGCGGGAATACGTTTGTGGCTCAAGCGGTGCGAATCGCAGGCGGAGTCAATCTCTCAGACGACTTAAAACAGCGTTACGTCAACATTTCCCCTGAAAAGGTGGTTCAATACGCGCCGGACGTGATTCTGTTCCCTCAAATGGAAGCGGGGGTCAGTGCGGACGCGTTGCTGAACTATCCCGGCTTGGAATCCGTCCCGGCAATCAAAAACAAGAGAATCATTACCGAAATCCCGGGCGACATAATCCTCCGACCGGGACCGCGGCTGATTCAAGGGGTGAAAGCCTTGGCGGAAATTTTGGGGCAGTAGGCAGTAGGCAGTAGGGAATTAAGCTGGGAACTTCTGGGAGAGCGCTGGGAGGGGCTGGGAAAGGATTAAGTTTTCCCTGCAATTCCCAGAACCTTCCCAGAAAACTCCCAGAATCCTCCCAGTTTTCTTATGGGGCGTTGGTAAAGGCGGCGTCAAGCCGCCGCACTGCGCTGCTCTCGAGGGGAGCGCTTGCGTAATCGCTAATTGCTAATCGCTAATCGCTAATCGTCTCCGCCCCCTTGATAATTGAAGATAAAACAATATAATGGATGGCAGTAAAATTGCGTGGCTTGACAGCCATGTTCGATTGGACGCATTTTTTTTCCGCGTACAACCACAGACCGTTAGTCATAGCGAAAGGATGTTAAACTATGGGCGCTGCAAAAATTATTGACAAAGCAAAACTGAGTATTGGAGATCAATCCTGGGAATTCGACGTTCTGCAAGGTTCAGAAGGGAACAGGGCTTTAGACATTTCCAAACTGTTTGCTCAGACCGGCTTGATTACGATGGATCAGGGGTTTGCCAACACCGGGTCAGTAATCAGTCAAATTACGTATATCGAAGGCGAAAACGGCAAACTGCGTTATCGAGGCTATCCGATTGAAGAATTGGCTGTGAAATGCCAGTATCTGGAAGTTGTCTATCTTCTCATTTACGGCGAACTGCCCAATAAAGAACAACTCAAAAAATTCCAGCACGGCATCTGCCATCATACGCTTCTTCACGAAAACATGAAGCAGATTTTCAAGGGGTTCCCAGAACATTCGCACCCGATGGCAATTATGGCGTCGATTATGGCGGCAATGCCAGCGTTTATTATCGATTATCTCGATCCCAACGACCCGGAAGCCTTGGAATTGACAACGTACCGCGCCTTGGGCAAGGTTCCCACTATCGCGGCGTTTAGCCATAAACAGAGCATCGGTCAGCCGTTTATTTACCCGAAAAACGCGCTCTCGTTTGCGGAAAACTTCCTGTATATGATGTTTGCCGTCCCGACGGAAGACTATCAGATGAACCCGATGTACGTCAAAGCGCTTAATACGCTTCTCATTCTGCATGCAGATCACGGTCAAAACTGCTCGACGTCGGCTGTTCGCATGGTCGGTTCGAGTAACGTCAATATGTTTTCCGCCCTTTCTGCCGGCATCAACGCCTTATGGGGCGAATTCCACGGCGGAGCGAACGAAGCGTGCATCGTCATGCTGGAAAATATTCTCAAGGACAATCGGGATTTGGGCAAGTACATCGACAAGGCGAAAGACCCCAACGATCCGTTCCGTTTAATGGGGTTCGGACACCGCATTTACAAGAATTACGACCCTCGCGCGGCTGTGCTGAAAAAGATTGCCGCCAAACTCATCAAGGAATACAAGGGGTCGGATCCGCTCTTTGACCTCGCTCAGGAGTTGGAAGAATACGCGCTCAAAGACAGCTATTTCATCGAACGTAAGCTGTATCCGAACGTGGACTTTTATTCCGGCATCATCTACAGCTTGATGGGGATTCCGAAGAATATGTTTACCGTCCTCTTTGCTTTGGGTCGTCTTCCCGGCTGGGTGGCTCATTTTAGAGAAATGCACGCCACAGAAAAGAATAAGATTCATCGTCCTCGTCAGCTGTACGTTGGCGAAAAGACCCGTTCCGTTGTACCTCTGGAAGATCGCGACTAAAAAGACGTATCGGAGAGCGGAAGCGATTGCTTCCGCTTTTTCTTTTAGCAGAATTTCACCTCTGGATGACGTCTGTCTCGGGCGCCTTCTTGACGGCAAAGCCTTCAAGAGAAAAAAAGGCGAGCTATCGCTCGCGATCCAGAAATGTTTTCGGCTTCGACGCAGGATGCGTACGGGGCGTTGTTTTTCTTCGGCGGCAGAGGACTGCCGCCAACCGGGCTGAACCGTGTGCGCGAGCAGGACAGGATTCCTTTGGCGGACAATGTCCCCGCCCCGGAAACGATTTCGTTCGCCTTAATTTTTAAAACTTCGCGAACTTTGCGAACTAGAGCGTGAGGCTTTCTAATCGTTCGCCTGACGGCGAATGCGTAATTTCGTTCGCTTTGCGAACCCCATTACCGCCTTTCATTAATCACTACAGCCTACTGCCTCCTTAATAATCCCCACCGTTTTGCCAGCGGCGCCGGTTTGAGAGAGAACCAATTCTTTGGCGCGGGCGCCCAACGATTCTCGCCAGACGGGGTCGGTTAGGCATTGTTCGACGAACTGGCTCATTTCCGATTCGTCTTTGACAACGACGGCGGCGTTGGCGCCCAGCAGCAGAGCGACAACGTCCCGGAAGTTGGTTGTATTGGGACCGAAAGAAACCGCGGCGCCGTAACCTGCCGGCTCGATCATGTTCTGCCCGCCGCGGCTGCCCATGCTTCCGCCGACGAACGCGATTTGCGCCGTTCCCCACCACGCGCCCAGTTCGCCAACGGTGTCAACCAGAAGAATTCGGCAGCGTTTTGAGGCTTCTGCGTTCTCGCCGCCTTGCTCTGTCAGCTCGGTTCGACGGATAAATTCTACGCCTTTGCTTTCCAGCATTTTGGCAACAGCGTCAAAGCGTTCGGGATGTCTCGGGACGAGAATCAGCTTGAGATTTTCAAATTGAGAACGATATTGCTCAAAGACGTTGAGCACCATTTCCTCTTCCGGCTCTTGCGTGCTGCCAGCCAGAAAGACGACGTCGGCGTCCGTTACGCCTTCCCAGAACGCGCCGGTTTTGTTCGTTCCGGTCAGAGAGCGAACCCGGGCGACGGCTGGAATGTTGCGGTCTGTCTTTGCGCCGTCAAATTTAATCGACCCGACTGTTTCGACGAGGTCGGCGGGAACGCCCAGTTCGATAAACCGCTGTGAATAGACGTCGCTTTGAGAAACGACTTTGTCAACGCGCTGGAATGCCGGTCGTAAAAAGCAGGAAAAGCGTCGATAAGATGGAAAACTTTTGTCGCTGATTCGACCGTTAAAGACGACGATTTTCACGCCGTTCTTTTTTGCCAGCCTTGTCATATTGGGCCAGACTTCCAGTTCCGCCAGAATCAAAGCGGTTGGGCGGATTCGATTTAGCGCGGCATTAACAGCCCAGGTAAAATCGAGAGGATAGTAAAAAACCGTATGGTTGGGAAACCGCTTTTTGGCGACTTCCATGCCGGTTTTGGTTGTAGTGGATATGACGCACCGGACGCCGGGAATTGCCTGTTCGAGCCGAGATACCAGCATCGGCAGCAGGTTGACTTCCCCGACGCTGACAGCGTGCAGCCACAGCGTCGGCGCGTCGGGATTGTCCGGCAGAATCGGGACGCGACCGAGAAATTTCTCTCCCCAGCCTTCCCGATACCGCCCCGTTGTTACGGCGCGAAAAATCAGCCACGGCGACGCCAGAAGCAGAGTCAGCAGGTAGAGAATGTTTAATATCATTAAGCGTTCTAAATGAAAAAGGGAATAGGGAGTAGGGAATAGGGAATAGTTTTAAATTCGCCGCAGGCGAATATCTACTCCCTACTCCCTAAAACCTATTCCCTACTGGAGCGTGTTCGCCAACTGTTCCATCGGCATTCCAACGACGTTGCTTTCTGACCCTTCGATAATATGGAGCCAGTCGTTGCCGTCCTGATATCCAAACGCGCCGGCTTTACCTCTCCATTTTTTCGTGGAGATGTATTGGTCAATTTCTTCGTCGGAAATGTTGTCCATTTTGAGTTTCGTTTCGTCAATTCTCGTTTTGAGAATTCCTCCCTGCAGGATGCACAGACAGCTTATAACCGTATGCTCTTTTCCACGAAGGGTTTGGAGCATCCGTTTTGCGTCAGCGGCGTTTGCCGGCTTCCCGAAGATTTCGTCCCGGATAATTTCTCCGCCGTAAACTTCGTCTTTGAACCGGAGAGGAACAACGGCTATGGTGTCGCAGCCAACGATAGTTGGAGTGCACCGCGGGTCTTCCGCTCGTTTGGCGGCATAAACGTTAAGAACTTTTACCTGCGCCATACGAGTTACGTACTGAAGCGCCGTCTCGTTTTTACGACGAGGCGTTTCAACGTTTTCATCGGGCGGGACAACTTCAAATTTGTATCCCGCAGCGGTAAGCATTTTCTTTCGACGTGGGGAACGACTGGCTAAAATAAAAGGCTGTGGCATAACGTTAGTCTTTCTAAAAGGAACAGCGCGAAAAAACGAGGAGGAAGAATTTCCACCAAAAATCGCTTGGCAAGCGCTTGATTCTTTATTGAAATGTGTAATAATATAAATAGGTTCTCATTGGCAAGTGAGAACAAATAATGGCATTTTCAAAGCAGTTGGTACAGAGCTGTTTGCCTGTAACTCTAACCGCTTAAATTTTACTACGTTAATGTATTATACCAAGAAAGATTTTAAAATCAATGGATATTATTAAAATTGAGCCACAATTTGGCGACACGGACATGTGGCAGCACATTCATTACGCTGCTCTGATACGCTGGTTCGAACGCGGACGAATGCATTTTTACAAGATTTTCAACCCGGACTGCTCTGCCGACGAGTGGAATTTGATTCTGGCGCATACGGAATGCGACTACTTCGGCGAAACGCGCCTGTCGTACGAAGTCGAAATCCGTTCGACAATCGAGCGAATCGGAAACACCTCGTTTACGATTTATCAGGAATGCTGGCAGCAGGGCGTCAAAACCGCGTGCTGCCGAACCGTCCTGGTCTTTATTGACCATCAAACCAAACACCCCATGCCCCTGACGCCGGAATACCGACAAGCGTTAGAAGCTCATTTGAAATAATTCGGAATTCGGAATGCGGAATTCGGAATTACGCAAGCGCCACAAGAAATCCACTCGCAACTTACATTACTATCATGAAACATTTTCAATTAGCGCTATTAACCGTTTTGCTGACAACGGCATCCGTTTTTGCCGGAGAAAAAGTCGTATTCAACAGCGAGGGATTCGCCCCGATGTTTCCCTTTTCCATAACGAAGGGCGCGCCGGACAACATTACCAACGTCCGGACGTGGTCAACGCCCACGCCTGCTGGGGCGGACGGCTTTTTGCGGATTGAGGGCGATCATTTCGTTTCGGACAAAGGTCCCGTTCGGTTTGTCGGAACAAACCTCTGCTTTACCGCGTCGTTCCCCAACAGTCACGAAGACGCTGAACGTCTGGCTCAGACGTTAGCCCGGTTTGGAATCAACGCCGTTCGGCTTCATCACATGGATTCTGCCGTAATCTGGGGCGGTTGGGATTGCAAAAACCATCTGGATATTTCTCCCGAAGCCCTCGAAAAGCTCGACTACCTGATTTATCAGCTGGAACTCAACGGCGTTTACGTCAACATCAATCTTCACGTCAGCCGACAGTTTGACGAACGCGACGGCATGGTCAACGACGACAACGTTCCGAAGTACGACAAGGGCTTGGACAACTTCCAGCCCCAAATGATTGAATATCAGAAAAAGTACGCCAAAGACCTGCTCACGCACGTCAATCCGTACACGAAAAAAGCCTATGTTGACGATCCCGGCATCGCGATGATAGAAATCAACAACGAAAACAGCGTCCTTTGCTCCTGGAGCGGCGGACATCTGGACAACCTCCCGGAACCGTACGCATCCGATTTCCGAAAGCTCTGGAACGAATGGCTGAGCAAAAAATATAAGTCCACGGCAGAACTCAAAGCCGCCTGGGAATGCAGAACGGTTCCCTTCGGCGAGAATATGATTCCCGACGGCGGATTTACCATGGAACAGTTCTCGAAACGCGGCAGCCATCGTTGGGAAGTTCAGCGCGACGACGTCTGCGACGTTCCCGCCGACGTTGTTGACGATTCTGCTATGGAAAGCGGCAAAGCCCTGAAAATTCAGGTCAACAAAATGGGCGGCGTCGACTGGGTTCCTCAGCTTCATCGCAACGGCTTATCGTCCAAAAACGGAATGCCGTACACAATTCGATTCAAATGCAAAGCTACAGCAGAAACGGAACTCAGCGTTGGCATGGTGGAACAGCACGACCCGTGGAGTACAATTACGTTTAGAAAGTCGTTCAAAGTTGGCAAGAACTGGAAAACGTACGAGTATACATTTGTTGCCGACAGGGACGACGC
Organism: Thermoguttaceae bacterium; assembly: GCA_045546875.1. Lineage (GTDB taxonomy): Bacteria > Planctomycetota > Planctomycetia > Pirellulales > Thermoguttaceae > RUG11551. The sequence continues at coordinate 8,228 of JAZQDP010000286.1, forward strand.
GAAAGCCCGCATTTCCTTTGGGCGTTTTCAGCCCGGCAATACGTACTGGTTTGGAGACGTTTCTCTCGTTCCCGGCGGCGTAATTGGAATCGCGGATTCAGAATCGCTCGAACAGGGAACGATTTCCGTCCCGAAAAAGAACGGATTGGGATTCTCAAACGCCGTTGCCCAACAGGACTTTGCCGATTTCCTTTATGACATCGAAAAGACGTACTGGGTCGGCATGTACGACTATATCAAATCGCTGGGCGCCAAACAGCCCGTCAGCGGAACACAGCTTCAGTACGGATACTGGAACGTTCAGGCGCAGCTGGACTACTGCGACATTCACGCCTATTGGAATCACCCTGTTTTCCCCGGCCGCCCGTGGGACGGGAACAACTGGTACGTTAGAAATCGCGCGCTGGTCAACGCTCCGGCAGACAAACACTCAACGCTTAACCGTCTTGCCGCCGTTCGCGTTATGAACAAGCCTCTGACGGTGAGCGAATACGATCACCCGTTCCCGAACCCATACTGCGCCGAAGGCAACCTGATGGCGTATTCTATCGCCGCGTTCCAGGACTGGTCTGGCATTTTCCAGTTTGCATGGAGACACAACAACGAGTATGATCCTCCCATTTGTAACGCGTTTTTCGACATGGCGTCCAACGTCGGCAAGACGGCGCACCTGCCGGCATGTTACGGCATTTTCGCCCGGGCGGACGTCAAAGCCGCCGGATTCAATCAGGTGCAGGCGCCGATTATGACAATCGACAAAGAAAAGAACGTCATGGCAAACTGTCTCTACGGCTACCATCGCAATTTGGACGCCCTGGGACTGAATTACTCTCTGCCGTGGGCGGTTCGCACCGGCGTCGTTTTGCCCGACACCGCAGGCGTGATTTACGGTCAAACCAACATGACGGAAAACATAAACGCCATTCCTGAACGCCTGGGCGGCATGGACGCCAAATGGATTCGTTCCGAAACAGGCGAACTGTACTGCGATTTCCAGACGCCCGACAAGGGGTTCTTTACCGTCAGCGCGCCCAAAGCGAAAGCGTTTACCGGGTTCGTCAACGGCAGAACGTTTGATCTGGGCGCCCTGTCCGGGTTTGGCAAAGTTACTCTCAAACCGGCTAAAACGCGGCAGGACTGGATTACGTTCACGATGGTTGAAGCGAAACCGAATCGTTACCTCATCGCCGCCACCGGGCTGGTCGTTAATACAGACATGGATCTGGAAGATCTCGGCGAAGGTCGCTGGACGTGCGGCAATCGCTGGGGAAAAGGACCGACGCTGTGCGAAGGCGTTCCCGCCACGATTGCAATTGACAATGTTACAGCCAGCGCCAACGTTGCCGTTTACGCCCTTGACGGCGAAGGAAACCGCGTTGAAAGCGTACCCGTCCGCCGCTGCGGCGCCGGCGTTGTCATTGAACTCGACCCGAAATATAAAACCGTCTGGTACGAGATGGTTATTACTCAGAAGAAATAAAGAAGTCGTTAGCCGCTAGTTTCCAGCTCTTAGCTTGTCAAATCGAGATTCTTCGTTTTTATCGATTTTAAGAATCAAGATAATCAAGCTAGAAGCTAGCAGCTAATAGCCAGGAGCTAAAAATGCATCACGACGATTTTAATCCCCAAAGCAATTTGATTCCCGTGTTTTTAGGACATGGATTCCCGTTCACGTCTGAAATGTGGACTGATATTTTTATCCGCATGTTCGAACTTAGCGACATTATGAACCGATTCTGGCTTGTTCCCGTCGATTTTATCGGGTTTGCCGATCGTGAAGAAAATCTCGATTTTGAATCGGAAGTCCCCGCTGGGTCTGTAACGACTATGTCAGACATGGCGGATCAGATAATCCGGATAGCGGACGCTCTTTACTCGTCCAAGTTCGTCTACTGCGGTTTGTCGATGGGCGGCTACGTGGGCTGGGAGATCTGGAACCGATGCCCGGATCGGCTTTTGGGGTTGATCGTTTCCGATACAAACGCCAAAGCGGATTCTCCGGAAGGAGCCGCAAACCGTCTGAAAACCGCCGACAGAATTGAACAGGAAGATTCCTGCGCTTTTCTGGCTGACGCGATGAAAGACAAACTCTTTGCGCCGGAATCGTTGGCTGGCAATCCAGATGTAATAGAAACGTACTGCCAGATGGTTTCACGCAATAATCCGCCCGGAGTTGCCGCAGCGGCTCGAGGCATGGCTCAACGTAAAGACTTTACCGCTCGACTGGGCGAGATTCAAACTCCCGCTCTGGTTATCGGCGGAAAAGACGACGTCCTTTCCCCGCCGGAATCGCTCGACGCCATCGCCGCCGCCATGCCCAATGCGACTCGTGCAACCGTTCCCGGAGGACACCTTGCCCCGATGGAATATCCCGACGAATACGCCGAAGCGGTAGCAAAATTTTTAAGAAGCCTGTAACAGTGCAGCGTCAAAGCTGGGAGTATCTGGGAACTGCTGGGAGCGACTGGGAATTTCTGGGAGCCTTTCTCATGTTCTCCCGGTTCCTCCAGGCTGTTCCAAGTTAAACCTTACACATTTTTCCAACTCGCAACTACTATCATGCTTATCAAATCCATCGAATATTCCAACAGCGTTTCCGGACTTCACGTTACAAAAACGACGTTTGACAAGCTGACGCTTCTTGTCGGCGTTTCCGGCATGGGTAAAACCCTGATTTTGAAAAGTCTGTACAAGATGATTCAATGCATGGCAGACCACAAATTGCGCGGTTTGGACGCCTGGGGAGACAAGTTTTCCACCAACGCCCACTTTACGATGAAGTTCGACATCCGCCCTGACGTTGCGCCCAAACGCACGTTCCATTCTATCGGGGCAGGAGAGCCGGAAGAAGATATTCAGCATTGCTGCTGGTCGTTCAAGACGAAACCGGTTGGCTGGACGAATTCGCCGATTTCACAGCTTTCGATTGCGGAAGAGACGCTGCACATCAACGGCGAAGAAATTTTCCGCCGCGCGGACGATGAGATTGTCATGGCGGGGTTCGGCAAGATGCCCAAGATTTCGCCCGACCGCAGTGCGCTGTCGATTTTCAAGAGCGAGCCGAACATTATTCACGTCAACGAACAGCTCAAGCAGGTGTTTATGTTCGAGGCGGAGCCGGACTTGAACAACTATCTGCCGTCCAGTTCGCTCGATTCGCTCAAGGATTACGTTTCGGCAAACTACACCTGGTTTGTCAACGACACGTCATTTAACATCCTTGCAAAACTGGCGATTCTGTATTTTGTCTTCCCGGAAATCGTCAATAAGGTTAAAGAACATTACGTCCGTATTTTCCCGACCGTTCAGGACTTGAGAGCGAACATCATCGGCGATTTTATCATGCTGGAAATCCGGGAATCCGACCGCTGGATTCCGCAAAACGAGATTTCCTACGGCATGCTCAAGACGCTGGCGCACATCGTCAACATCCAGATTCTGCCGCAGGAATCGGTGCTTCTGATTGACGAACTGGAGAACTCGCTGGGCGTTAATTGCATCGACAGCGTTGTTGACGACATCGTCTCAAGCCGAAAAGATATGCAGTTTATCGTTACGAGCCATCACCCCTATATTATCAACAACATTCCGCAATCGTGCTGGAAGATTGTCAAACGAGACGATCAGGTTGTAAAGGCGTATAACGCATCTGATTTCGACATCGGCGTCTCGAACCAGGAATCCTTCTTCCAACTCATGAACGCATTAAATTATAAAGAGCAATAAGAGTTTACTCAAATAACCGGAACGCAATAATTATGAATACGCTTCAAAAATCGGTTCTGTTGTTTGTCTGTCTTGCGACAGTGTCATTGTGTTATGCTCAGGAGAGCGAGTCTCAACGCTGGGTTTTGCAGTTGCAGTCTCCTTTTCCCGCTATGCGCGAGCAAGCGCAGAACAAGTTAATCGAATCCGGTCCCGAGTCTGGCGCCGTCCTTCCAGACGCGTCCGACCCAAACTTGCCAGCCGACGTTAAGCGCCGAATCGAACGAATTCGCAAGGCGTGGGACGAGCGTTCAGGCCTGGCTTTTTTGCAGCCGTCTGCCGTGGAATCCAATCCAACGCAATCGCTGGAAAGCTGGCTTCAAACGGTTTCGGAGAAGACCGGGAATCCTGTCGATTTTAAGCGGTTGAATTCCGAAGTTCTTTCTGCTCCGGTTGGCGAATTAAAATCTGCGTCATTTTGGCAAGCGTTAGATGAATTGACTCTGCAAAATCGGTTAAAATATTCGTGGTTTGAACGTCCCAAGGCGGTTCGGCTTCAACCCGGCGGAACCGGCGTTGCAAGCCCTGTCGTCTATCAGGGACCGTTTCGAGTGGAAGTTCAGGAAATTGGGACGACGATTCGACCAGCCGACCCTTCTACGAACGCCGTCCGCGCCGGATTGATTCTCGCGTGGGAACCCCGACTGCGCCCGATTTATATCGACATCGAGCCGAAAATAATCTATTCTGACGGCTCGTCAAAAACCGGGGAATCCATTCAGATTCTCGGCGGCGAGGGAATGGCAAAACCGATGGATTTTATTTTCCCGCTGACGTCGCCCAACGGGAAAAAGCCTGCCGCGCTGTCCGGGCTGTTTAGCGTTGTCATTGCCGGAGAGAGTAAAACGTTTTCCTTCCCGCTTGCGGAAACGTCAGAATCGAAACCTGCGTCTGCCCGTCAAGATCAGGCGGTCGTTGTTTTGAAGTCTGTTCGACAGTCCGACGATCAAAGCGTTTCTGCCCAACTGGCGGTTGAGTTTGACGAATCCTATAACGGTTTGCGGTCTTATATGACCTGGCTCAATAACAACAAGGCGTATGCCGTCGACGCCAACGGCGTGCGTTACGAATCAACCAACTGGGAAACCGTTTGGCAAAGCGATCGGGGAGCTGAGGCAAAATATTATTTTACCGTGCCTCAAAACGCCAAAATAAAGCGAATTGAATATTGCTCTCCTACCGCCATTCGGCGCGTCGATTATTCCTTTACTTTTGAGGAAATTTTTTCAGAGATTTTTTAGATTCCCACTTGTAATTTACTACGGTTTTGAGTTATAATAAAAAAGGACGTTGAGAGATTTCTGCCAGAATTGGAATTCTCTTATCGACGCCTGTAAATTATGTTCATAAAATCTTAATCGTTGTTTTACGGAGTAAGCCATGAAAATTCGACTTCTCGCCCTTATGGCGATTTTAATGTTATCGTGTTCCGTTCAAGCCGACGACTGGCCGCAATACCGCGGACCGAATCGAGACGGCGTCTCTCAAGAAACCGGATTGCTTAAAACATGGCCCGAAGACGGACCTCCGCTGGTTTGGAAAAATGCTAAACTGGGGCAGGGCATCAGCTCTCTTGCCGTTGTCGGAAACAACATCTATACCAATACTCAGCTTAAAAAAATGGAGTACCTGCTTTGCATCAATGCAGAAACCGGCAAAGTAAAATGGGCAACTCCAATCGCTCCCGCTCGAAACAACGGGGGAGGGCTGGGGTCTAAATCCACTCCCGCGGTTCATCGAGATATGGTCTATACGATGGGCACGTCTGGCGATATTGTCTGCTGCGACGCCGGGTCTGGCAAGGTTTTATGGCGTCGAAGCATGGTCAAAGAAATGGGCGGAATGGTTCCCGCTGACGGTTACGGCGAATCCCTTCTGGTTGACGGCAAATGGCTTCTGTGCACACCCGGCGGAAAGCAGACGACCATCTGCGCGATGTTCAGAGTCAACGGTCAGCCGGTTTATCTTAGCGGTATGCGCCCCTGGAAATGCGCTACGGGCGAACCTGCCAGCAATGCGTCGATTATCAAAACCTCTATTGGCGGCACTCAGCAATACATCGTTATGACAAGTAAATCTGTTGTTGGAGTTCGCGTTCGAGGCGGCGATAAACTGTGGAGCTACGATAAGTTTGGAGATTCCCAGTTAGGCGCGATGCCAATCTGGTACGCTCAAACCATTTTTGCGCCCGGCGAAAAGGGAAGCGCGTTGATCTGGCCCAAAAAACCGAAGGGAGCGTCAACCTTTACCGTAAACGAAATCTATAATACAGACGAATACTGCACGTCCAGAATGAATTCCCCGATTCGAGTCAACAACTATATTTTCGGAACCTCTGGGGAACGGTTTGTTTGCTTTAACCTCAAAGAGGGCAAACTGCAATGGGCAACAGAAAAATGCGGTAAAGGCTGTGTTTGCACTTACGCCAACGGGTCGCTTTACGTCCGCAACGCTCAAGGCGAAGCGTTTTTGGTTTCCGCTAACGGTCGTAACTTCGCTTTAAACGGAAAAATGAAGATTCCCGGAGGAACAAACTTCAAGGGCGTAACCGCCCCTGTTATTGCGAATGGCAAACTGTACATTCGAGCGGATTCAACGCTGTGCTGCTACGACATTTCCGAGAATTCAGATGCAGGACCGCAGTCCGGCGCGCCGGCTCCTGGAAAGGTCTTCGCCCCGTCAAAACCGTCGTTCAATCAAACAAAACCCGTTGCGCCCAAGACGCAATCAGGGGTTAAACCGGCTCCCGCGGCAGGATCTAATTCTCCCGCCGCCCCCGCCGCCAAGCCAAAGAAGAAGTTGCCAGGCATGCCCTGATCTCAAGCATTGTAAACGAAGCAAGATGACGTTTAGGAATCAATTTTTACAAGGTGTAATTCCGTACAGTTGATTCTTCGCGTCTTGCTTCAAGCGTTTTTCCTTCCTTTTAGAGTCAATATGTCAGAAAATCAAGATAATAACGCCACGCCAGAATTAGAGTCGTGGAAAGAATTTTTTAGTAAAGACAGGTTTGCGGTAGAAAACGGTTGCAGAATCGTTGACGCTCATCCGGGATATTCAAAAATAGAAATGGAAATAACCGACCGGCATTATAACGCCAACGGCATCGTTCAGGGCGGGGCGTTGTTTACCCTCGCGGATTTTGCTTTTGCCGTTGCGGCTAACGTTGCCGGGCAAAAAGTTGTCGGGATTAGTACGTTTATGAATTTCTTTAAGGCAACTCGAACAGGCGTTTTAACCGCGATAGGAAAAGAGGTGAGCCGTTCCCGAAAATTGACTACGGTTGAAGTGCAAATCTTTAATGAAGAAGGAACTATCGTCGCCCAGTTCCAGGGTAACGGATATATCTTAACCGACCCGAAATAACCTTGTTTTTGGTTCTCAGGTCAGTTAGTTCCTGACAGAATTTGCTCAGGCGTCAACTGACCTGATGAGCCATAAAAAGCTCTTTTCGCAATCCAAAATTTGCGGCGCCTATTTTACATGGTTTTAGCCGGCAATCGAAACTTCTGAAGTTCTTTCCAGCCGGGGCGGAGTTCTTTCGCCTTGTATATTAAAGCGCGGGCTTTGTCCAGGTCTGAAGTTGGAGCGGAGCCGTTTTTGACGCGAAGAATTGTCAAGAGGGCTTCGCCAAAATAAGACTCTGGAGAATCGGCGCCAAAAGCAGTTTGAACTCTGGCAAGCTGTTGGGTCATTAGTTCATAATCGTTTGCTGCAAAGGCGATTTTTAATCGGAAGAACGGTACCGTATTGTCGTTCGGCTGAAGCTGTTGAACCGTATTGAGCAGTCCTTGCGCTTTATCGTACTCTTTTAGCAAGGCATACATTTCTGATACTGATTTATATGCCAGACATTTTTGTTCTGCCGGGAGATATACAAGCTCTTTAACCAACTGGTCTGTTTTTTGTGCGGCAGAATCTTTTCCTTGAGCTAAAAACAGCTTTAGTTCAACGTTAAGAAGAGCGGGCGAAAATCCGACTTTGTTCTTCGCGTCAGCAATGACGGTCGCAGCTTCATCGAAATTGTTTGCTTTAATTTCGACCATTGCCATAGCCGCCCAGTAAGCGGCTTTTTGCGGCTCTTTTTCCAGAGCCGAGGCAAGCAGCGCGCGCGCTTTGTCAACGTTGTTTTGACGTAAAAACAATTCACACTGCGCTAAAATCGAAACCGGGTCGTCCGGGTTGTCTTCGTCAATAGAGCGCTTGGTCAACTCCTCTTGCGCTTTTAGCCGTTCTTCTGGCGACAGGGAATCCTGTCGTTCCAACTCCAATTTCAAATAGAGAACCCGAAGCCGCGGGTCGGCAAAAAAGGCGGCGTCGCCGATTGTCGCCTTGATTTCGTTGAAGATTGCCAAGGCTTCGCCATTTCGTTTTAGATGGCACAGCGCCATTGCCCGCCCCAATTGAGCGGAAAGGGATTTGGGGTTAAAGTCTAACGCGTCGTTATAACATTCCAACTGCCGGTCAAACTGAGACAGATGTTCATAGCAGGAACCCATAAACTCGCACGTTTGGGCGGCAACAGGCGCCAGTTCCGGTTTGGAATCCGTATCTTTCAGAACGCTTTCAAAGACCGGGATCGCTTGCGCCCAGTTCTTTTTCGCCATCAGAATCTGAGCGTCAAAAAAGTTCATCATAAATGGCGCAAAAGGAGCTTTTTTGAGTTCTGTCAACGCGTTTTGAGCCGCGTCGATTTTGTCAGCCTTAATCAGGAATTGCACCATTCGCAGAGCCGTAGCGGGCGTGTTGTCAAGCTGAGTCATTTTTTGAGCCGCGGCAAACGCTTTTTCTTTTTCTCCCCACTGCAAAAGCATTTGAGCCTTGAGTGCAAACGCCTCCGCCGATTCCGGGTTGGCGTCTGTCATTTTGTCAAGAATCGCCTGGGCGTCCGCAACGTTGTGAAGCTGAACGGCGTTAAGCTGCGCCAATTTGATGTACGCCTGCAAACACGTTTTATCCTGAGCTATGATAGAATACAGTACCATTAACGCTTCGGAATAGTTCCGATTCCCGAGATAGCAATCCGCAAGCCCCAACTGTAGTTGAGGATTGTCTTCATCGGTTTGCAATGCCGATTTGTACGCCTCGATAGCTTCGGCATATCGTCCTTGCTGTTTAAGATCGTTTGCAGATTTTACGGAAGACGCCTGTTGCGCTAATGCGAGGGCGGAACAGGCAACAATCGACAAAACCGCTAAAATTATTGATGTCGTGCGCATAATGTCAATTCAAAAACAGGGGGGAAACAGACGCGGCAAATTCTTGTCAGGTTGCTGCCGAGTTAAAATCCTCTTGATTCGGTTCCTGCTCTTTGAACGCTTCGGATTCCGAATCTCGTTTACGGAACCGGAAAGAACTGTTAAACGGCGTCGTGGAACCGATGTCGATAAGCAGATGTTTTTTTGCCAGGCGACAAAAAATTTCGATTCCTTTTCGCTGACGGCCGCTTAACCGATATGATATTTTTTTACATAAATAATCGTTCGTAAACTCAGGTTCAATTCGAAACTGCCTGGCGCCTTGAATTGCCAGTTCAGGGAGCTTTTCAAGCCCTTTATCTCGCGTTTGCGCCAGCGATGGAGCGATGTATCGCCCTAAATATTTGTCTCTGGATAACCAGAACGTATAAACGAACGGCACGCCGGTCCACTGCGTCCAGCGTTGCCCCATATCCCAGATGAATGAAAATCGGTCGCCTCGGGGAGGTTGACGCAATGCACGGTTGCCGGTAAGAAGAACCGCGTCGGCTTCGCTAAGCTCCCAGCGTTCGGTTTCGTCCAACGTGATTATTTTGGGGTAAATGCGGTACTGTTCTGCAAGCAGAATTTGCGCCATAAGAGTGCAAGTCTGAGGAACCTGGTACGTTGCAATCGTTTTGATTTGATACGGCTGAACGCGGCCGTAAAGCAAAAAAGAACGCACCATTCCTTCGCTGCAAATACAGACGTCTGACGAAATGAACGATTCCGGACGGCGAAAATAATCTGCCATCGAAAGCAGCGCTACGTCAAGACGTTCGTTAAGAAATTCGTCCAAAACCTCGGCAAAAGAAGCCTTTTGCGAAATTTCTACAGGAATATTGTTTTCGTTAGCCGTTTGTTCAAGATCGTTCGTTATCGGAATGTGACTTAAAAAAGGCGCGTAGCCGATACGAATCGTTTTGCCTTCCCAGGGATTGACGTCTTCCGGAGGCGTTTGGCTCTCTGAAGCAGACGAAACGACAACCGTTTTTTCTGGCGATTTGGTTATTACGGTATTAACAATTCTTGATAACGCTATTCGCTGTGGACGAGTTCTCATAAGTAGAGGCAGTAGGCAATAGGCAGTAGGCAGTAGTAAGTTTGAAGTGGTAAGTGGTTAGTAAAAGGAATGCTTACTTACCACTTACCACTAACTACTAACTGCTTATTTAATGTACTTGTTCAAAACATTTTCGAACAGTTCCTGTCGACCGCTGGAAAGCGGAGCAACGTCGCCCTTTTCGAGCATGTACTTTTCCAGACAGTTGAAACAGACTTTGCCGGCTTCGATATCGGCTCCGATGCCGGAATCCCAGGAGCTGTAGCGTTCTTTAACCATATTTTCCAACTCGCCGGACTTGCGGATTTCAGCCGCAATCTTCAGACCGCGGGCGAACGTGTCCATACCGCCAATATGGGAGTAGAACAAATCCATCGGATCGAAGCTTTCTCTGCGGCGTTTGGCGTCGAAGTTCAAACCGCCAGTGGTAAATCCGCCGTACTTCATAATGACGAGCATCATCTTGGTTGTCAGATAGACGTCCGTGGGGAACTGATCCGTATCCCAGCCGAGGAGCATATCGCCGTTGTTGGCGTCTACAGAACCGAGCATTCCCTGAGAACCGGCGTAGTCCAATTCGTGTTCTACGGCATGACCAGCCAATGTCGCGTGGTTGGTTTCGATGTTCATCTTGACGTCGTTTTCCAAACCGTTGGCGCGGAGGAAGTTAATGCACGCGGCAGAGTCGCAGTCGTACTGGTGCTTGGTCGGTTCCTTTGGTTTGGGTTCAAAGTAGAATTGACCGTTGAATCCGATTTCTTTAGCGTAATCAACTGCCATGTGCATGAACTTTGCCAGGTGATCCAGTTCACGTTTCATATCGGTGTTGAGCCAGGACATATAGCCTTCTCGACCGCCCCAGAAAACGTAGCCTTCTCCGCCCAGTTCCTTGGTAACTTCAATTGCTTTTTTAACCTGCGCTCCAGCGTAAGCGAAGGAGTCTGCATGACAGGACGTTGCCGCGCCATGCATGAATCGTGGATTGCCAAACAGGTTCGCCGTACCCCAAAGGAGTTTTTTGCCGGTGCGCGCCATTTCGTCTTTGAAGACCTTTACAACTTCGTCCAAATTGGCGTTGGTTTCCTTGAGGTTTGCGCCTTCTGGAGCGATGTCGCGGTCATGGAAGCAGAAATACGGAATTTGCAGTTTTTCGATCAATTCAAAGAAAACCGGAACGCGTTTCTTGGCGTTTTCAAGGGATTCGGAACCGTCGTCCCACGGCATAGACATAGTCGGGGCGCCGAACGGATCAGAACCGTTGGCTCGCATGCAGTGCCAGAAAGCGGCGCTGAAGCGAAGATGATCTTTCATCGCCTTGCCTTCGACGAGTTCGTCCGGGTTATAATAACGGAATGCAAGGTTGTTGTTTGATTCAGGTCCTTCATACTGAATCGTTTCTACAGGAAAATAAGCCATGAACGTGATACTCCTTTTTTAGGAAAACAGGAATAAGGAAACAATTTGGAGTTGAATTATTATTTTCTCTGGAACCATACGCAGATCTGTATTATGAATCGAACGCGAATGAAAACTCATTTTCCAGAGGATAAATCTAATACATTATAGCGCTTAATTCAAAAGAATAATAGCCCCCGGAGCGATATTTTGGAATAGAAATGGCAAATTCAGACCAATTTTAACAATTAGCGCAAGAAAAGCCAGCGCAAGAAATAAAAAAGCGCCCGAACTAGGACTCGGACCTAGGACCCAGCGGTTAACAGCCGCTTGCTCTACCAACTGAGCTACTCGGGCGTATCTTATCCGAAAACAGCGTTTCGTAAAAGATGATATGAATATACCACATTCTTTTTTTCTTGCAAGAGGGGG
>JAZQDP010000287.1:0-2675 GCA_045546875.1 Thermoguttaceae bacterium
AGAAGCTAGAAGCTAATCAACCAAGCCCTTTTTTTGAGGGGGGGGCGGGTTGTTTTTGGTTTTACGCCTTTTTTCTCCCTTTGTTTTTTTTCCTTTTTTTAGTTTTTAATTTGGAGCGAATCATGTCCTTAATCGTTGTTGGAACGGTAGCGTACGATAGCGTCGAAACCCCTACGGCAAAGCGCGACCGCGTTATGGGCGGTTCCGCCTCGTATTTTTCCCTTGCCGCCAATTTCTTTACGGACGTCAGTTTGCTGGCGGTTGTCGGGGGGGATATGGAGCAGAAATATCTGGACGAGTTCACAAAGCGCGGCATCGACTGCGCCGGGCTGGAAATTCGCAAAAACGAAAAGTCCTTCTACTGGTCGGGAAAGTATATGGTCAACATGAACGACCGGGAAACGAAAGAGACGCAGCTCAACGTTTTGGCAACGTTCAATCCAACGCTTTCGGAATCAGCGCAAAAGACGCCGTACCTGTTTTTGGCAAACGGCTCTTGCGACTTGCAGCTCAACGTTCTCAACCAGTGGCGCGGGGCGGGTCTGTGCGTGGCTGACACAATGAACCTTTGGATTTCGACCCAGCGCCCGCAGCTGGACGAACTGCTAAAACGGATTAACGGTCTGGTTCTCAACGACTCCGAAGCGGTTCAGCTTACCGGAGAAACCAATCTCGTCAAGGCGGGTCGAAAAGTCCTCGAAATGGGACCGAAATTCGTTGTCCTCAAAAAAGGCGAACACGGCGTTACGTTCTTCTCCGAACGAGAAACGTACTCTCTTCCGGCGTGGCCCCTGGAAAACGTCGTTGACCCTACCGGCGCAGGCGATTCCTTTGCCGGGGCGATGATGGGTTATCTCGCCGATCAAAACAATCTGGACTCTGATACGATAAAAACGGCGTTAGCCTACGCGACGGTCGTCGCGTCTTTTACCTGCGAAGACTTCAGCTGGAATCGTTTGCTGGATCTCGATTTGGACACAATCAACGACCGCTTGGAACAGTTCCGCAATATCGTGAACTTCTGAAGGTTTAGAATTCATGGAAGAATATAATTTATGGATCCTGTGTTATTACCCCAGCTTGTCAAAGGCATGGAAGAAGCCGTCATAGCGTCAAAATTAAAGCGCCCCGGCGACCGCGTCAACGTTGGAGAAACTATTTTAGAAGTCGAAACGGAAAAGGCAATCGTGTCGATAGAATCGCCGTTTTCCGGCGTCATCGGTCGGTTCGACTGTCAGGAAGACGACGTTGTTTGCGTTGGAAAACCGTTATGCTGGATTCGCGCGGAACAATCGGCAGAATCCGAATCGGTTATGAGCCAATCGACCGAGTCGATTACGGCATTTTCGCTTTTGGACTCCCCTTCAGCGGCGGTACAGTCAACGCCGGTCGCCCTGGCAGCGGGTTCTGAAATGACGACGCTGCAAAACGTCTTTGGAAAATCGGCAGTTTATTCCTCGCAACTCGCAACTCGCAACTCGTCGCAACATTCCTCCGGGAGCGGCGCCTCGATGTCGGCTCAACCGGCGTTTACACCCCGCGTCGTTACAGACGCCGACCTGATTGAACCTCCGATTTGCGACAAAATAAACGAATGTCGTTCGCACGGCTTGCCGGAATGCGGCTGTAACGCAATGAGAGCTGACGAAACGAACGCTTCGCCCCGAATTGCCAAAACGGTTCCGATGTCGCCGTTTCGGAAAACGATTGCCCGGCGCATGAACGCCAGCGTTCAAAATATCCCGGCTTCCGTTTTGTATCGCAAAGCCGACGTTTCCGACCTGATTAAAATGCGGTTAAAAATCAATCGGTTTTCCAACGCAAAAATCTCGTTAAACGATTATTTTACCAAAGCGGTCGTCATGGCGCTGGCGCTTATGCCGGAAATCAACTCGTCGTTAGACAACGACCAGATCGTTCAATATTCAGACGTTAATATCGGCATCGCCGTTGACGCAAGCGGGGCGCTTTACGTTCCCGTGATTCATCAGGCGCAAAAGTTGGACGTTCTCGGCATTTCCGCGCAAACGAAGTCGTTAATTGCCAAGGCGGAACAGGGCGCGCTGACCCTCGAAGATATGGCGCACCCAACGTTTACCATTACCAACCTGGGGTGTTTTGGCGTCGAGTACACTTTCCCGCTTATCCTGCCGCCGCAGTCTGGCATTTTGGGAATTGGCGCTGTGATTGACGAACCGATCGAAAAAGACGGGAAATGGGAATCCCGTAAAAAAGCAGGGCTTTCCTATTCCTTTGATCACAGAATTATCGACGGCGCGCTGGCGGCAAAGTTCCTCCAGAAAATTGTCGGTCTGCTGGAAGACCCACTCGAACTGATTTGGAAAGAATGAGCGAATGAGCCGCTAGCAATTAGCAATTGACGCAAAGCGCCTCAATAATTGCTAATTGGAAATGAGCTACTAGCGTTTGTGCGGGTCAGTCCGTACACGGATTTTACAGATTAAACGGGTGCGTAGCCGCACGGGCAGAAGGACGAGGTTATGTCTCCGATGACGCTGGTTTTGGAGCTACCCACTTCCAACCAGGAACCGACCGCGTCGGGCGCCGATTGGTTAATTGATAAATCAATAATCGTTTGTGAATTACTCGATTTTTAACAAGAAAAGCACAATAATGCGAAAATCACGAAAAGTTTAAGATTATAAAATAATCCT
>JAZQDP010000288.1:0-2474 GCA_045546875.1 Thermoguttaceae bacterium
CCGCTTCCGGACGGGCGACCATTCCGACCATATCGCCCGTCCGTTCATTCTCCACCGGATGGAAACCCGCAACCGTTACGAAGAGGACAAGGCGACCGCGTATGTCCGGAATCTCATCAAGGAAATGATTGCGGACGGACGCCTTACGACGGCGGAAACCCGCTACGGCAGGGGAATCCGCACAACCGGAGCGGTCAAAGCGCCGAGGAAAGCGAGGCGAAGCCGATGACGGCTATCGACGATACGTTGCATAAGTTGCGTATGGCGGCGGAGTTCGGACACGCGACCCCGGAGGAAAAGCGGCGCTTCATGGATGCGTACCATTCGGTTGAGTGGTACGTGTCCACCGGACGCGCCGACGCGGATTTCGAGAAAGCGCTGGCAAGAGCGAACCCGGAGAAACTGTTGTCCCATATTCTGAACGGCAAAAACCAGAGCGTGGATGGGCAGGTCACGAGGGTCAAAAGCTATCTCAAACGCTACTGTAGCCAGAAACGGAAGCGGGAGGCGTCACGATGAGCCGCCGCATTATACGAAAGGAAGGGAGCGTGAAACTTTGGACGAATTAAAAGAGCCTCAAGAAGATACGGCGCTGGACGAATATCCTGCGCCTGACCCGTCCGTGTCGCCAACGGCGCTGGCGGAACTTGGCTGTGAACGCGACGACCTTCTGCCGATGTTCGCCGATAAAGCACGCGAACTGCGCTGGGATTTGCCCATTTACGCCGCGTCGCCGGACAACCTTCCGGATATGGCGTTCCTCGCGTGGAGTCCCCTGCAATATCCGCCCGAAACCGTGTTCGCGGTTCCGAAACGGGAATGGGAACAAAGCATGGCCTTCCATATCGGGTAGTGTCATGAAGGTGTTGCAATTTTACAAACAGTATGGTATCATATCACAACATAAGGAGGAATTGGTATGGTTTATCAGAAAGTGAAATGTCCGTTCTGCGGCAGTGAGAATGTCGGACTTTTCGGCAAGACAAAAGCGGGAACCCAGCGTTATGTATGCCACAATACGAAATGTTCTCACAGGACATTTCAACTCGAATATAAGTATAACGCGTGTAAGCCGGGAGCGCATGAGCGAATCGTCGAAATGGCGATGAACGGTTCCGGAACACGGGATACGGGGCGGGCGCTTCATATTTCTAAGGATACTGTTACCGCTGTTCTAAAAAAAACGGAAAAATTCGTCGTTCCGGTCAATGAGGAATTTCTTTCCGGACACGGAAGCGTTGATATTGAGATTCATAACGCATTGGCGGCTGAAATGGACGAAATGTGGTCTTTTTGCGGCAGTAAGAAGCATGAAATATGGCTCTGGTGGGCTGTGGACCACGCGACAAACACGCCGCTGGCGTTTGTGTTTGGAACCCGAAAACACAAATATCTCAAGGAACTTTTAGCGTTATTGAAACCGTTTCATATTGGAAAGGTTTACGCAGACGGAAATTTTGCTTACAGCGATAACATTCCTGCGGATAATCTGGTTGTCGGAAAGAAGAATACGCAAAAAATTGAGCGGAATCATCTGACTTTAAGAACCCGCATTAAGCGACTCTGCCGCAAAACAATCTGTTTCTCTAAAAGAGCGGATATTCATAAAGCCGTTATCGGAACTTTTATCAATATCTTCTTTTTTGGTCGTCATTTCGACGTATCAATGATTTTATGACACTACCGAAAAGCTACTGTAACTGAGGGGATGAATGTGCAACGAAAAAAGGCGCGACAATTACACCGTCTGAAAAACAGTCGGTGAAGCGGAGAAGATATTTTTAATGGAATCCAGGATTCCAGCCTGTTTTCGTTTGGCAGTTTCGATAACTGTCATAATTTTGCAATACATATCCACGCCGCTGGGCTTTCGGAAGCCACCGGCCATTTTCTGTCTATTTTTCGCTTTGCGCAAATCCCTCTCGCTCATGTTGTCGTCAAACGGAACATCAAAGCGATGGAGAAACAGGAGATGGTTGTCCGCGTACTTCTCCAGACGGTTTAATAAAGCCTCTTCCCTTCTCTTTGCGCGCTTATATACGGTTTTTTGGTTCTGCGCTCTGCCTTCGGCAATCGTCTTTTCGTACTTTTCCTCGTACTTCTCAATTTCCCCAGGCGCAAAGCAATCCTTTCCCGCGACCATGCGGGCTTTTCGCGCCTCGTTCATCCCCGTCAGAAGCGCAATCATGGTCTCTGACCACCCGTTCCCGGTATCTTCCGCGTTCTTGCGCAGATACCGGAGAATATGAACATTGCATTCCGCGTGCCCCTGTCCAAAATGGTATAACGCCGTCTCGTGGTCATGCATCAGTATCCCCTGATACCCCGCCAGCAGTTCAATCTTTTCCAGCGCTGCGATAGTCTTGCTCTCCATAGCGTAGAAAATCACCGCTGCCCCCGAACTTACGCAACGAATATAACTCCGTTTCCCGTTGGTCGTCGTACACGTCGCGTCCGTACACAGAACGTTCTCC
>JAZQDP010000289.1:0-6310 GCA_045546875.1 Thermoguttaceae bacterium
AAATACTATGCGACAAGCGGTTGAAATTGAATTGACAAATGAAGAGCGAGCGACGCTGGAATCATGGAGTAAAGGGCAGCGCGTTGAAGTGCGTCAGGCGTTGCGGGCGCAAATTGTATTATTGTCGGCTGAAGGGATGCAGACAAAGGATATTGCGGCAAAGCTGAACATAACGCGTCAAAAGGCGGCGCGCTGGCGGAATCGTTTTGCACAGAACCGGCTTGAGGGCATTCGGAAAGACGCTCCCAGAGGCGGACGAAGTCCGAAACTGATGAATGAGAAAGCGGCAATGATCCTCAACGCAACGACGAATCAAAAGCCTGCCAATGCAACGCATTGGACTGTACGGACGTTGGCGAAATACCTTGGGGTGTCTCGCTATCTTGTCTACACGGTATGGAAGAATAACAATATCAAACCGCATTTGACAAAGACGTTCAAGGTGTCAAACGATCCCCGGTTTGTGGAGAAGCTGGTTGACGTTGTGGGGTTGTATTTGAACCCTCCAGAACACGCGATCGTGTTGAGCGTTGACGAAAAGACCCAGATTCAAGCGTTAGATCGCACGCAAATGGGGTTGCCGCTTACTCCAGGGCGCTGCGGTACGATGACGCATGATTACATACGTAACGGAACGACGTCCTTGTTTGCGGCAATAAACGTAGCTGACGGAAAAGTGCACGCGCGATGCGAACAGAAGCATACCCATAAGGAATGGCTGCGTTTTTTGAAACAACTCGATCGCGAAACAGACAAGACGCTTGACCTTCATATAATCCTCGACAATTATGCAACGCATAAAGAACCCACGGTTATGGCTTGGATAGAAAAACATCCGCGCATTCATTTGCACTTTATCCCAACCAGCAGTTCCTGGCTGAATGTAATCGAACGTTGGTTTCGCGATATTACTGATAAACAGATTCGTCGCGGCTCGTTCAGAAACGTCAAGGAACTTGAAGCAAAAATATGGGATTACATCAATGAACACAATGCCGATCCGAAGGGTTTTAAATGGACGGCTAAAGCCGACCAAATCCTTCGAAAAGTCGAACGAGC
Organism: Thermoguttaceae bacterium; assembly: GCA_045546875.1. Lineage (GTDB taxonomy): Bacteria > Planctomycetota > Planctomycetia > Pirellulales > Thermoguttaceae > RUG11551. The sequence goes on from JAZQDP010000289.1 coordinate 1,060, forward strand.
CAATCAAACGCTCAAAAGTTACAAACAGGATCAGACACTACACTAGAAGATTTGTCCGAATGAGAGACGAAACGTTGCGGCAGCGACAGCGGACGATAGTCCGCTAAAGTCCCGAAGGGACGATATTCCTATAACCGGCGGTTTTAACCGCCGGAGGAAGAACATGAATAAATAGAATATCGAAGAATACGCTTTTCCTCCCGCGCCCCGTTGGGGGCACGGGAGGAAAAGCGGTTAAAGCGATAGGGTGAGATTATTGCGATTATTCCGTGGGCTGAAGCCCACGGTTACAAGAGTTGCGTCCCTTCGGGACTCAATGCAATGTTCCAGCGTTATCTATCTTCGCAAGTAAAATTTGCGTGCACCCTTGGAAGGACAACAGACCTTTTTCTTTTTCGTCCTGTTGACATTTGTTTTTTGTTCTGTTAAGATAAGAAGAAACGGCGTTAATCAATTGTTCGATTTGCTCAAATCGTCAAACCTGAACTTTTACTTGACCGCTATTCGTAACTACTCTCATTCAAAATGGAAAAGTATAAGAAAACTGCTGTTCTACTTTTGAAAATCCTGTTAGCGATTCTTGCAATAGCGTTTTGCATTTTTGGGCATGACGATATTTATCATTATGATATATACTCTGGAAAGTTCAGAACGCGTTACTATATGGGACCCGTTTGCTTTTATTCCCATATTGAAGAGACAGAATATTCATTAATGCTAAAAGAATATGGATTCTCTTTTCGAAAAGCCCCTCATTGGAAATTCGCTTACGGTCACGGTTTTACTCTTTATTACGATTCAGTTCGTTATTGTTCAAGCAAAGCTGGCTGGGACGAGTCAAGGCTGCTTGTTTCCGAGATTCGATATCGACTAGAACGCGGCGCAAAAAATGAATATGGATCTATCACAAAAGACGCCATCGAACATCTGCTGGCGTATAACGTCTACTTATTGAGCCATCCGAAACGAGGCTATTATTCTTTAGCCGATGAAATTACCAGATTCCCGTTAGAAAAAACGATTGATAAAGATTCAATCCCGCCTCCGGACGGGTATTCTGAGAAACTTCTGGATTTCGTAAACTTTCCAGACGATTACGTTCATTAACGGGCTTGCAGATCCCATTAGAAGCGTTTTGCCAAACGCCTTTCAATAGCTATTCCATCAATTCGTAAATACAGGCGGCTACAATTGCTAATTGAGAACCCAAAAGCCAATAGTAGCCGTCTTCATTTAATAGCGCATGCGGACCGCAAACCACTGTATTAATCGCAAAAAGCGCCGCAACGATGAGTATTAGCCAAGTCAATGTCCGTTCCATTGGCAAACCTGTTTCTAAAACCGTTCGGGATTGTCAAAGACGTTAATATCATATATGCCTTTAAATAATTATAATCCCTTATTCCATATTTTTCAAGAGAAAAAACAGTCAGAACTCGAATAAATTGTGATTTGGCGGCAGATTGACTCCTATTGACAAAAATTAAACAAGAGTTTTTGATTCTTTCTTTCCTTATCACCCCGTTTTTTTCTTTCTTTTTATTAAAAAGGAACAAATAGGGGGCTTTTGACGTATCAATAATTATTATTTTCGAGTATAATTATAAAGTAGTTTATATAATTATATTGTTTCAGTTTAACCCTTTTACGAGAAAAACATGTCCATTCAAATCTTTTCCAGCGCGTGGATGTCCCGAGCGGTCTCGCTGGCTGTCGGCTCGGCGCTGGCTTTTGCGTCCTGCGTCGCGTGCGCTCAAACTTCACCATTTTCCCCTCCCACTGCGTCTTCTGCCATGAATTCAACTTCATCAACTTCTGCGTCTATCGCGGAACCTTTGACTGTCGTTAGTCGTGAAACGCTTCAACCCGGTTTGACGATGGCGACGCTGTCCAACGGTTTAACGATTCTCATTCAGGAAAACCACACCGCGCCCAACGCGACGGTTCGCTGCTTTGTCAAAAACACCGGCAGCATGAACGAAACCGGTCATCTTGGCGCCGGCTTGAGCCATGTCCTGGAACACGTCGTTTCCGGCGGATCAACGGCAACTCGAACCGAGGCGGAAACCGAAGACATGGTTGACCGCATGGGCGGCGTTACAAACGCCTTTACGTCCATCAACGTTACGGCGTATTTTATCGACTGCCCGTCCAAAGACGTCAACAAGGCGGTTGACATCATCGCTGACGAAATGCAGCACATCATCTTTAATCCCAAAGAATTCAACCGGGAATTGCAGGTCGTTCAGCAGGAACTTCGAGACGGGGAAGCCAGCCGCGCCCGCGTTATGTGGAAAATGATAGCTCAAACCCGCTATCTGAAACACCCAGCCCGACTGCCCGTTATTGGATATTTGGACGTCCTGCAGCGCGCTTCCAACGAAGACATTATTTCCTTCTATAAACAGCGTTACATTCCCAACAACCAGGTTTTCGTCGTTGTCGGAGACGTTAATACAGACGAGATTCTCGAACGCGTTCGCAAAAATTACGAAGGAACGCCCCGCGGCAAGATGAACGACATTGTCGTTCCGCAGGAACCCGAACAGGTTTCGCCCCGGTTAGCCGTAAGAGAAATGGACGGTGCGACTTTTGACGTTACCGTCTTCTGGCCGACGGTTACCATCGACTCCCCCGACATGTACCCGCTGGACATTCTCGACTACGTTCTGGCTGAAGGCGCCAGTTCCCTGCTTGTCAAAAAGTACTGCATGGACAACCCCCTGGCGCTGTCGGTTAGCGCGTCGAGTTCAACTCCCAACTACGCGCCGGGCATGTTTGCCGTTCAAATGTCTTTGACGGAAGAAAACTATCCCGCCGTTGTCGATCAGGTCATTGCCGACATCTACAAGATGCGCGATGTTCTCATTCCTGAAGAACTGCTCGAAAAAGCCAAAAAGCAGAAAGTAGCCGAACAGATTTTCGGTCTTCAGACGATTCAGGCGCAGGCGGACAACCTGGCGCAGTCCTACATTGCCACCGGCGATCCCCTGTTTGACAACACTTACGTTGAACAGATTAAAAAGGTAACGGCGCAGGACGTTCAGCGCGTTGCCAGAAAATACCTCGTTCCGGAACGATTCAATAAAGTCGTTATTACCCCGTTGGGTAAATCTCAACAAGCGACCCAAATCGCGGCTGACGCGGTCAATTCTCCCATTAAACAACTGACGCTGGACAACGGCGTAACCGTTTTAACCAAGCAGATTCCGAACCTGCCGCTGGTTTCGATGCAGGTTTACGTTAAAGGCGGCGCGGTTGTCGAAACTCCCGAAAACGCCGGCGTGAGCCTCTTGTCAGCCGCCATGTTTGAAAAGGGGTGCAAGGGTATGACAGCCGCGCAAATTGCGGAATACTTCGACCTGATCGGAGGCGCGATCGGATGCGTATCCGCTCGAAACACCACCTCTGGAAATATTCTGACTCTGAAAGAGGATTTCCCCAAAGCGTCGGAAATTCTGGCGGAATGTTTCCTTCGTCCGACGTTCCCGGAAGACGAATTCAACAAGCTGAAAATCCAGTCAATTGGTCTTCTTCAACGCAAGAAAGCCGACCCTCGTTCTGAAGCCCGAGATGCGTTCTTTAACGCTTTGCCCAAGACCAGCTCGTTTAGCCATATCGTTGGCGGAACGATTGAGTCTGTTTCCAACTTGACGTTGGACGACGTCAAAAAGTACCATCAGACGTACGTTCAGCCGGAGGGCATGGTCGTAGCGATTTTCGGAGATATTTCTACCGAAGACGCCGTCGCGCAGGCGAAAAAACTCTTTGGAAACCTCAAGCAAACCGCTCGACCGGTCGTTTCCTACGATCTGCCCAATACGATTGAAGAATCCGTCGTCAAACACGTCAAGACGGAAAAGACGACAGCCATGATTCTTATCGGGTACGAATGCCCGTCCATGCTCGACGTTGAAGATTACAACGCGATGTACGTTCTCAACGGGATTGTTACCGGCTGCGGATATCCCGGCGGCTGGCTGTTCCCGGAACTGCGCGGAGCGGGGCTGGTCTATAGCGTTCACGGAATCCGCATGGCGGGAATCAGCCCCGGATATTTCACGATTATTGCCCAAACTCGCCCGGATGAAGTTGGCGAAGTTGTCAAACGTATTCGCAACAACGTCGAAAAGGCAAAGGCGGGAGAGATTACCGAAGAAGAATTCGAAAAAGCCAAAGAGATGATTATCGCCATGGAAGCTCAGGACAACACAACCGCTGGCGACCAGGCGGCTCAGGCGGCTGTCGATACGATTCTCGGGCTGGGTCCGGAATACCAAAAGGGATTCGCTGACCGCATCAACGCCGTTACGCTTGACCAGGTCAAAGCCGTCGCGAAGAAATACCTGACCAAGTCCGTTCAGGTTACGCTGTCGAATAAAGACGAACAGTAGGCGATTAGCGATTAGCGATTACGCAAGCGCCTCAATAAATTGTGAAAAGATTATGTGAGGCGCTTGCGTTAATTCCGAATTGGGAATGAGCTATTAGCTCCTAGCCGCTAGCTTGGTTATTCTGGCTTCTTGCTATAACGCACGAATCAGATTTATCAAGCTATTAGCTAGAAGCTTAATTTCTCTACTGCCTAATTATCAGCGCGGTCTTGGGGCTGGAATCGGCGGCAGCGGAATGCTGGGATGCGTATGGCGTCCCTGATGATAGCCGGTGCAGCCTGGACAGTGCTGTCCCGGAGCGTTCGGTCTGTGAGGACGACGGCAGTCTGGGCAGCAGAATCCCGACCGAGGCGGTGGATCCATGGCTGGATGGGTATGACGTCCACGATGGTAGCCGGAACAATCTGGGCAATGCTGTCCCGGAGCGTTCGGTTTGTGGAAACGATGACAGTCTGGGCAGCAGAATCCCGGTCGCGGCGGTGGATCCATTCTCGGCGGAACAGGAACTCTCGGCGGAACGGGAACTCGCGGCGGAACGGGTTGAGCCATTGCGGCTACACTTAGAATCGCGCATAATGCTGACGCAATTACAATCGTAATAATCTTTTTCATGTCTTTTTCTCCTTGACAATGTTAAAAAGAATAAAAAGGAAACCTCCTAATTTGTATATGTTTCCTATGATTCTTAGTATTTTTAATGCTTTTTTAATTCTTTGTCAAGATTCAATTGACTCTTTTTTAGAAAAATTAGAAATTTTGTGCTATATATTGTCAAACGATAAAGACTGAAACGACTTGAATTTTCCGAGAACAAGCCTCTAACTGTTTAATGCGTTACTAGCTGCTAGCTTCTAGCT
>JAZQDP010000290.1:0-2152 GCA_045546875.1 Thermoguttaceae bacterium
CACTATTTTCCCTATTTTACAAAGTTGTCAGGAAGATTTTAACGATTTTGTCGATTGTATCAATTGATAGCTCTGGTTTGCCGTGTTAAATGAGGGTGCGTTCAAATTTTGGTTGCGAAAACAGGTAGTTTTTATTTTTGAACGCAGAGGACGCGGACTCCTCGCAGACAACGCAGAAGCAAGCGGTGCGAAGCTGCCGGAAAAACGGTTGTATCGTGGTCGTATAAAAGCGGCGCCAAGGCGCCCCACTCCATATCAGGAACCGACCTCGTCGATCGCTTATTCTTTCCTTGCTAAATTATTTAAGCCGCAAAGAACGCAAAGAACGCAAAGAAATCTTTAAAACTTCGCTAACCTCCTCCGCGTCTCCGCATCTCCGCGTGAGATTTTTGGGCGGGCAAAACGCCCGTTTTTTAGCTCACAGGCGCCAACTTGTCGGATGAACCTTATTTATAAACGCAGAGGACGCGCGCCCCTTACATCACGGTAAGAACCGCGTCAGCTATCCAGCGGGCGTCTGCTCGATTGAGATTTTTAATTTTAAATATTTTTCTGTCGTTTCTGTCAAAGAAGATGAGCTTGTCTTTGTTTTGGGACTTATCATGATGAATTTCCAGGTAGGAGAATTCCGTCAGGTCGAATTTTCGTATAAACGGGAACCCGAACAGCGTTCGTTTTCGGACGGCTTTGTTGGGAGTAAACGTCCAGTTTTGAGTTGTGAATGGGGCAAATAGCATGGAGAGGACGCCCCAAATCAAACACAGACCGATAATTTCAAAAGGAATCAAAAAGCAGAATATAAACCACCATTCTGTCCCGAAGTACGGCGCTGGCTTTTTGTTGACGATTATGTGCTTGTTTTTAAGCGATTCAAAGTGGTTGCGAACGTCCTGCTCGACAGTTTGGGCGTTTTCGTCGCTTTGAGTCGTTTGAGCCGGGACGACGGCTGGCTGTGAGGGGTTATTGTCTTCCGCTCCAATAAAGCCAAACAGAGCGCAGAGAAAGATGCTTACAATCCCGTTCCAGAACGCCGCGATAAACAGCAGCCCCAGCAGTTCTGCCGTCCATCGACCGCGGCGCTTGAACTGAATCTGGTCGAAATCCGCTGTCATTTTCCAGCTGGTTCCTTCCGGCTTGTCAGCGTCGGGAACGTGGTCGGAGCTGGCAAATCGCTCTATTTTGCTTTCGTAATAATCATTCTCGTCGTCCTCGTATTCGTTGCCATAATCGTTGTTCCGTTCGTCTGAATCTTCGTCGGCAAGATCGGCTCTGCGATTGACCGCGCTGAAGTTCATGCGAGAGCTTGCGTTATCGTCCTCTTCAAAAACGGAGGAATCTACAAAGTCGTCAGACGGCTCGGCATTGCTCAACGACGTCAGCGTTGAAACAGGCTCTCTGCCGGTCAGGTTTGCCAGGACTGCGTTTCCCGCCGTTGCCAGCCAGCGCTGTTGGTCAGTTTGAGTAAACGCTCGCATGACGTTAATTTCTTTCTCTGCAGTAACGATTTGTACGCAATATGCCGGCTGTTTATTCTGTTTGAACGTATAGTCTCGACCAAGTTTGAACTTGCGAATGGAACTCAACGGCACGTCTTTGCGAAGCCGGACGAACAGACAGCGGTATTCCCGATGGAACCCGGTTTCGTCCATCCAGCCGGTTTCTTTCCCGAAAAAAGTGTAAAGCAGAATGCAAAGAACCCCAATGTCCGCCAGCAGAAACGGAATCATAAACAGAATTACTTCTTTATCTTCAAATGATGCGTATACCATCGCGAAGCACGCCGACGTCCATATTCCCCAAAAAACGGACAGAAACAGAGCTGTAAACCACGAAAATCCGCTCTGGGTATACGAGAGATAATCGTCGCGGAATTCGCAGCCTTTGGGAGTTGTCGGCACGTTTGAATTATCGAAAGCCATAGGACGTTAGTTTGTTTCAGGTTATGAATTGAAAGGATTTGTCAATACTGTTATTATAATTATAGTCTAATTTTTGATTCAACACAACCGCTGATTTCGATTATTCAACCAAAATTTGGGAATAATCAAGCGGAATTATATCTGGTTGACCCGGCTATATTCCCCTCATTCTACCCCAACTCGCGGGGAAAATATGCAACGAGGGGGTGAAACTCGCGGGGAAAATATGCAAC
>JAZQDP010000291.1:0-13268 GCA_045546875.1 Thermoguttaceae bacterium
CTATAACCAAACCAAGATCACCGATCCCTTAAACAGAACCACCACCTATCAGTTCGATACCTTCGGTCGCCCCACTTGCATTTATGACGGCAGCGGCAATGCCTACCATCAAGGCTATACCGAGGGGGGCGACACCAAAAACACCGTCTTTACCAATAACAAGATCGCCCTGCAGGCAAGCACCCTGCAATATATTGATAATATGATCAAAAACCCCTGCTTCGGAAGCGGCTTTTCGGATTGGGGTCAATACGAGCAAAACGCATCTGCGGAATTCGCCGTCGAGGATACACGCCCGAAGCGATTAAACTGTTCTGTCAAAAAATCGGCATGAACAAGATGGAAAGCCTTGTCGAGATGGGGCTGCTGGAACATTGCGTTCGCGAACATCTCAACAAAGTCGCCCCGCGCGTGATGGCGGTTCTCAATCCGCTCAAGGTAACCATTTCCAACTGGGAAGAAGGGAAAGTCGAGTATCTTGAAGCCGTCAACAATCCGGAAGACGAATCGGCTGGAACGCGTCAGGTTCCGATTTCCCGCAACATTTACATCGAAAAGACGGACTTCATGGAAGAACCGGTCAAAGGCTATTTCCGTCTCGCGCCGGGCAAGGAAGTTCGGCTTCGCTGGGCGTACTATCTCAAGTGCGAAGATTTCGTCAAAGACGAAAACGGCGAGGTTGTCGAGCTGATTTGCACCTACGACCCGGAAACCAAAGGCGGTCAGTCGCCCGACGGTCGCAAGGTCAAAGGGACGATTCACTGGGTGGACGCTGCCTCCGCTATCGACGCCGAAGTTCGTCTGTACGACAAACTGCTGCTGTGCCAGAGCTTAAGCGACGTCGAAGGCGATTGGCTGGAACAGCTCAATCCGGACTCTCTCAAAGTTCTTACCGGCTGCAAGGTGGAACCGGCTTTGGGAACCGTCCAGCCAGGCTACCGCTGTCAGTTTGAACGCACCGGGTATTTCTGCTGCGACCCGGACTCGACCCCGGAAAAGCTGGTCTTCAACCGCACCGTCAGCCTGAAAGACAGCTGGAAACCTAAAGAGGGTAAGTAGGCATGGCGAGCCGGGACGCGTTGAGCTGTCCGGGGCGCGAAGCGCATAATCCAAAGCCGATGGCGAAATCGTCATCGGTTTTTTAATCTCCAATCCCGTATTAATAATTCATCCCCTCTTGTAATTGATTGCGTTTTTTCGTACAATAGCAATCAGTTAAGCGATACAGCGATGATTTTTTGAACGCGATGTTTCCGCTTGTTCGATTTTCACGCTATTACAATGGTCTTTTTATCTCGTAATAAACATGACAAATCCAAAAGTAATTTTATCCGGCTTTGCAGATGAAGCGGTTAATCGCACTGAAACGAAATCGCTCATAGAGCAATTCACAGCTTTTGCGGCAATGGGGTTGCAGTACTATTCCGTTCGGTTTGTTGACCTGGGCGACGGTTCAGGTACAAAAAACGTAATGAAACTGTCGATGGACGAAATCCAGCAAATTAAACGTTTGCAAGATGAGTATGGATTAAACGCGTCCTCGATTGGTTCGCCCATTGGAAAGGTAAAGCTGGTTGATCAGGAAGACGGTACAAAAAACGTGTACATTCCCTTTGACAAGTACCTAAAGGAAGACGTTGCGCGCGCGTGCGACATTGCTCACGCTTTTGAGTGCAAACTCATTCGCGGATTTTCGTTCTATCATCCGCACGGTCAGGATTACAGCGCTTATCTGAATCAGGCGGTTGACCAGCTCGGGCAGATTGCAGAAGCGTGTCATCGGTCTGACTTAACCTTCGGTTTGGAGCCGGAGCCAAACCTGGTTGGCGCTAACGGCTGGATTCTTTCTGAAATTTATCAAAAAGTCAATCATCCGGGCATGGTTTTGATTTTTGACGGCGCGAACCTTGTTGTTCAGGGCTTTTCCGCTCTGGATTTGCTAAGTCAGTTTAGAGCTTGTTTGCCGGGTTTGGGCTGGCTTCACATTAAAGATTACCGCAACCCGCAGCCAGTCGGCGAAGGTCCGGTAGACGAAGAATCGTTGTGGAATTTTGTTCCCTCCGATTGCGGAGACAGCGGTCATGAAGCCATTTTGCGCGAGTTGAAAGAATATCTCCCGGCAATGGAGCAGAATCTTAAACGACGCGGTCTTCCAGGCGTTTTTTGCGATTTGGAACCGCACGTCAAAGGCGGCGGACAGTTTGGCGGATATTCCGGACCAGACGGTTTTGGAATCGCTTTGAGAGCGTTTTGCCGATTGCTGGATTACGTCGGCATCGATTACCATTTGCGCGACTTCAACGACTTAAAAGCCGCGCGAGGATTCTAAATTTATCTGTTAGATATGAACTGCCAGCGCTTGACTTTGTCGGTTTAATTAAAAGATAACTTCAAACCGCAAAGTTAAACGCTGGCAGTGAAATTCTGCAAGCTATCAATAGCGAGATTTAAACAGCATGCTGACGGATTCGTTATAGTGAATTCGTCTGACGGCTTCTGCCAGCATGGAGGACACGTCTACAACCTCTGTATTGTTGGGCAGCTGATCTTGTGGAATGTAAATCGTGTTTGTAACAGCCAAACCGTCAATAGGAGCGTTATTGAGTTTATTGAGCGCGTCGCCGCAGAAAACGCCGTGCGTGGCGCACAAATAAATCTTTTCAGCTCCAGCTTCTTTAACCATTTTGGCTGCGCCGGTAATTGACCCAGCGGTAGAAATCATATCGTCAAACAAAATAACTGTTTTGCCTTCGACGGACGGACCGATGAGGTTTGCCTGACGGGTTTCTGTAGCGCTGGTGCGACGTTTATCAACTACCGCCAACGGGCAGTTGAGGTTATCTGCATGCGCCTGAGCGCGTTTGATGCTGCCTTCGTCTGGGCTGACAATCATGAGCTTATCTTGCGGTAGATTCTTTTTCTGAATAAATTCGTCCAGAACCGGGGTTGCGTGCAGATGATCAACGGGAATGTCGAAAAAGCCTTGAATCTGGGCGGCATGAAGATCCATCGACAACACACGGTCAACCCCCGCCTTGGTCAGCAGGTTCGCGACCAGTTTGGCGGTAATTGGAACGCGTCCTTCGTCTTTGCGATCTTGTCGGGCGTAACCATAATAGGGGATGACGGCAGTAATGCGAGAGGCGCTGGCGCGTCGGAAAGAGTCAATCATGATGAGAAGTTCCATCAACGCTTCGTTGACGTTGCGTCCTGTAGACTGAACGATAAAAACATCGCGTCCACGAACGTCTTCTTCAATTTTGCAATAAATTTCGCCGTCTGGGAAGTTGCCAATTGAGATTTTACCCAAATTAATGCCCAGATAGCTGCACATCCGCATTGCAAGGTCCGGATTTGAACGACCGCTAAAAATTTTCATGTCAGGATTAAGGTTGTAATACATTATGGATTGATCTGTACAAGGGATAACGCCCTCATTTGCAGCGTAGATGCGGAGATATTTTGCAAATTTGCTTTGACATAATTCCCACAACTACTTACGGCGTTATTGTACATCAAAGAACGATATTGACAAGGAGCGCCGTTGAAAGGAACGATGCAAATTTTCCAGCGCCCCATTTTTGTTCTCGTCCCGGCGCCCCTCTTGCATTTATATATAAAGGCGTTATATTAAATATATATTAGCGTTAATTACATTTTTCTCTGGATACTACTCCATTAAAATCATGTCAACATCAGATAATAACGTAAGTTCTCAACAAGGGACAAGTCCTTTTTTTGTTGGAATAGATTTGGGTGGGACAAATACCAAATTTGGCGTAGTCGACGATACCGGTCGTACGCTTGCTCGATTGAGCATTCCTACTCGCGTTTCGGAAGGACCGGAACAAGCGGCAAGACGAATTGGCGAAGCGGTTCTGGAAGTTGCGAATAAGGCAGGGCTGACCAAAGAACAGATTAAAGCCGTAGGTTTGGCGTCTGCTGGAACGATGGACATTCCCGGCGGTCGGCTTATGGTGCCAGCGAACCTCGGTCCGTTATGGAATTATTTCCCCATTCGCGATAAAGTTTCTCAGGCATGTGGTTTGCCGGTAGTCTTTGCCAACGATGCTGACGCCGCTGCCTACGGCGAATATTGGATCGGTCCTGGCAAAGATTATCAAAGTATGATTATGCTTACTTTGGGAACCGGGCTGGGTTGCGGAATCATTTATAATAATATGATTATTTCTGGCGCCCACTCTCATGGCGGGGAATACGGGCATACGATTGTTGACCTTCTTCCCAACGCGCGCGTTTGCGGTTGTGGGCAAGCGGGGCATTTGGAGGCGTACGTTTCAGCCACTTCGGTTATTAAACGAATGAAAGAGGCTATCGCGGCTGGGAGATCGACGTCTGTTGCCAAACTGATTGAACAGGGCGCAACGCTGGACGCTAAATTAGTAGGTGATGAAGCGGCAAAGGGCGACGAAGTTTCCATGGAAATTGTAATGGACGTTGCTCGTTACCTGGGCGTTGGAATGATTAATCTGATGCACACGATTGATCCAGAGTGCATTCTTATCGGCGGGGCTATGACGTTTGGTAAAAACGAAACTGAGCTGGGTCGCGCGTTCAAAGCTCAAGTTCAGCGAACTGTTAATTTGGGCGCTTATCAGGTGTTGGCAGACAATACGGTAATAGAATATGCTCAGCTGGGCGGCGACGCCGGGTATATTGGCGCAGCTGGAATTGCCAGAGCGGCTCAATAATTGCGATAAGATTTCTTTCGAAAAATAGAAAAAACCGGGAAGCTCTTACTTCCCGGTTTTTTTGGACATCACTCTCTAAACAGGAGTTTTATTAGCGGTTTACTTCCAAGCCGATAGTAAATCCGTGGACAAGGCTGTCGCCTTTATTATTGCTCATATTGATGCCCATCGCAGGCGATGTTCCAGAGATGCTGTAATCAACCATTTCTGCTGAACGGGCGATGTTGCCTACCCACATACAGGTGTATCCCATTCTTAAATTGACCAGCTGAGTGATTTGCAACTTAGCGTTGAACCGTGCTTCAACAACTGGCGAGAATAACGTGGCATTGCCGTGATGATTGAAGGTGAACGAGGTGGCGTTGACGTATCCGGGATAGCCTTGCATGCCAAGGTATTCGTAGTGAGTTGTTGTATAGGTTTTTGTGCCTTCGTCGTCTACACTTTCAACAGTTTCGTCAATGTAACGCATACTTAAATTTGACCCCAGCACGCCGTCCTGACGAATCGACTGATTGTTCACACCCGCCATAAACTTGCCTTGGAAATCAAAGGTCCATCGTCCGACCGTTCTAAAGTATCGAGCTGCAATCTGAGGTCCGATGAGGTTGTTCTGAGAAGCGGTGTTCCACCAGCTGTCAGACAAACTTCCTCCAGAACCGTAGACGTTGAACTCTTCACGGAATTGGAAGTATCGAACGCCTAAATCCAGTTCCCAAATCCCATATCGCATTCCAAAACAGTCGCGAGGCAAAAAGCGGTGAGTGTAGTTAAGCTCAACTCCGTTGGTACACGTCTTGTTGGTAACTTCCAAAGACGAAAACTTAACGCCCAATTCACCGAATACATAGAGGGAATCTACGTTGTTTCCACCGCCTTCGCCATCTTCTCCGCCTCCGTCAGCTGGGAACGAAATCGGTTCCGTGCCGTTGACGGTGGTAATGCCGTGAAGCCATGTGTGAGATGTACCGGGTTTGTCAGCAACATCGAACGCAACTTTAGCATTGTCCAATGTGAACGATTGCGTATACGGATTGATGTCGTAAATGCTAACGCCGATTCCATGAGAACCCCACATATACCCGATGTCGTATCGGCGTCCACAAACCCAGCCGCTGCTTAGCATGCTGGTGTCGTAGGAACTCACGTCGGCATCGCGAATGACTTCGTAAGAGTTGTTGGGGTTAACGTTGACTGTTGGAACCATTAAATACGTATTGGTCGTTCCCTTCTCAGTTTGAGTGTACGTAACCGGACGGTCTACATAGTAAACCATACCGCGTCCTTGGTCTGAACCAATCGTTGCGACTCCTGGACGGCTAATCCACGCCGCCATAAAGTCAATTCCAAAATAAAAGCCTTCGTTTGGTCGAGTTCCACCGCCATAATTGGTCGGAACTACCATGTCAAAAGGTTGCATCGTTTCCAGGTTTTGTCCGTAACCTGACCCTGCGCTTGCAATCAATAAAGCTATTATCAACAGGGTTTTCATTGTCCTTAGTGTGTGGTACATTCTAAACACCTCGGGGAGAGTGATAATCCATAAACCAGTTGGGAGTGTTTCCCTACACTATTTTCCTACAACATTGCAGGAAAGAACAGGTTGTATTATTTGTATCGGCTCTTTACCCTCAATAGTTGAATAAGAATGTACTTCTTTTACCGAAAAGAATTTGATTTTTTGAAATAAAATCTGGTTGAATGAGATTTGAGTAGTATAGATAAATAAATTAGATTGGTTAGTTAAACAAAAATAGGAAAACTTGTTTGTGTTTTGGGACGATTAAACCAATAAAAAAACCTTTTGCAAGAGTTACAAAAGGTTTTAAGTGGAGGATAGCGGGCTCGAACCGCTGACCTTCTGGCTGCCAGCCAGACGCTCTCCCAACTGAGCTAATCCCCCATAGTTGGAATTTCTTTTGATTTGTTTCTCAATCAAAGTGTCTATAGTATACGCAAATCTTGGAAAATGTCAAGGGCGGGGAGCCGTTTTTTTTAAGATTTTTCGTTTTTCTTGAAAAAATATTCTGTAAATATCCTTTCCGGGCTTTTCTGATTTGGGAAAATAGAGTAGTATAGGCAATAAGGAGTTATTTAATTCAAAATTCGGAATGCGTAAATTCAGAATTAAAGTTCTTCTGGCAAGACTGTACCTGAAAAGCCTCTAGCCATTAACTTCAATATTCGAGGTTCCTGCGTTTTAACGGGAAACGTTAGAAACTGGGTAGATAAGCTAAAAACCAGGGGCTAGAAGCGAGGAACTGAATAGGCGCTGTTACCGGGTAAGCTACATTTATTCAATTAATATATATTATGCGTATAATCATATTGTCGGTATTGTTTTTCTCATTAATGTTCAATATAAGCGCGGGGCAAATTGCGTCCTCTCCAGGGATCGAACCCGGGAACGGGAACCCGGTTCAGGGGTCAAGCGAACCGTCGTCATTCCGTATTAATAATAAGGTATATATTGGGAAAGAGACGACGCCTACTTCTTCCAGCATCACGATGTTTTATAAGGGGCGCGTTTACGATTTTTTAACCGATCCGGAAGAGACGATTATTTACGATCCGGAAATGCAGCGATTTCTTATTATCAGCTCTGCTACGCAAACCCAATGTTCAGTAACGGTAGACGATATCGCATCGTTTGAACGGATGATGCAATCCGCTCTCCCGAAAATTAAAGACGAATTTATCAGAACGTGCCTTGATCCGCAATTTGAAGTCAAACAAGATCCGGAAACGGACGAGTGGATTTACGATTCCCCCAAATTGACATACCGTATTAAAACCATTTCAGAACAGTACGAAGGTCAGGCGCAGGCGTATGCTGACTTTGCGAATCGATACGCAATCCTTAACGTTATTCTTTCCCCGCAAAGCATGCCTCCGTTAGCAAGAATTTTTGTCAATAACGACTTGGCAAAAAAGCGACTGTTACCGCAGGAAATTCATATTACCCTTCAGCCGAAATACAATCCCCTTTCCAGGACAAAAGGAAAAGAAACGATCCGTACCAGTCATAACCTTGTTAAAGGTTTGGGCAATGCCGATATGAATCAGATTCGTCAGGCGGGGGAACGGTACGGTCGATATAAACTGGTTTCTTTTGAACAGTACCAGAAAAAACTTCGGGAAAAAATGGAGGAAAAATAGCGCTTCCAGATGAAAATCCCGACTCGTGCCGGTTCTGCCGTTGGATTTAATATGACGCCGATGATTGACATCGTGTTTCAGCTTATTATATTCTTTCTGGTTTCCAGCCATTTGGCGCAATCGCAAATGCAGTATGTTTTTGATCTGCCTGAGGCGCAAAACGGTCAAGAGCGCCTCGAGACGACTCAAACAACGAAAATAGTCATTAATATTTTGCCCCCAACTGACGAACAGTCTGAATATACGATTATTTTAGCGGGAGAAAAAGTCGACCTTCCAACGCTTAAGAAAAAGCTGACGTACGAACGCAACAGCGCTCGGCAAATAGAAATTCATCTCCGCGCTTCCCAGAAAACGCCTTATAAAATCGTCGAACCCATTCTTACCGCCTGCGCTCAAAGCGGCGTTTGGGACGTTCGATTTGCCGTCTATAATAAATAAAGTTCTGGCGTCCTGGTTTATGCAGGTCTGTCCGTTCAGGGATTTGACAACTTGAAATCATCCTGTTCCGATGTATTTAAGAAGCTGTCGTCATAAGAAAATCAATTGACTTTGTCGGATGAATCAGTCGTAAACCGGGATCCTTGTTGCGAGGAACGTCGAGAGAATTCATTTTCAAGGTCAATAAGAATTCCAGAGGAGTCTGAACACCAATCGGGGGCGACCAGATAGGGGGCAGGAACAGACGCGCTAATGCGGTCTATAACAACGTTTTCTGGCATGCGTTCGATGAAGTCGGCAGCCATTGAAATGTACTCCTGACGCGTTGGGGGAGTGAACAATCCGCGATTGTACCATTGCTCTAAAACCGTGTTGCGGGCAATATATATATTGTGTATTTTGACCGCGTCAATCGGTGTTTGCGCCAGACGTTGGGCAGTTTTGTTCATCATCTCGGGCGTTTCATTGGGCAACCCTAAAATAATATGCGTTCCAACGTGCAAACCTTTAACGCGTTTTGCCCGATGGATCGCGTCAATAGCGCAGGCGGAATCGTGCCCGCGATTGATGATTTTCAGCGTTGAATCGTGTAACGATTGAACGCCCAATTCCAAAGACGTCCATTTTTTTTGAGCCAACTCGCCCAAGACGGTTAAGACGTCGTTATCTACGCAATCCGGTCTTGTTCCAATGATCAAACCAACCACTTTTGGGTGCGAAATCGCAGTTTCCCAAAATTTTTGTAAAACAGACAGATCTCCATACGTGTTGGTGTTTGGTTGAAAGTACGCTATAAATTGCTGCGCTTTGTAACGTTTGTTAAGTTGGGCGATGCCAGCTTCAATTTGCGAGATAATATCTCCCGCTTCCATACGTCGAGACGGGCTAAAGGAAACGGAGTCACAGAAAATGCATCCGCGACGTTGCGAGTTGCAAGTTTCGAGTTGCGAGGAGGTGTTATGAACCGTTTGCGAAATTCCGCATTTCGAATTTGACTGTGTTACATCAACGCGCCAATTGGGGCATTGACATCCGGCGTCAACGCTCACTTTCCAGGTTGAATTGCCAAAAAGCTGTTTGTAAAAACAATTTAGACGATAATATTTTAATCCCTGTTGTTTCCAAATGGGAGTGGATGGTTCGTTCATGAATATAATGCTGATTGACGGTTTATGGCAGGAAGCGTTTATTTCGGAATTCGAAATTACGCATGCGACTTGCAAAATCGCTCTTGCAGCGGCTTTTTCCGGGGCTTGCGCATCCCGATTCGCCAAATTGCCGCCTTCCGTTATTCTCACGCGCTCCGACTAGCCAAATTATTTGAATCTCCCTAAAAGAATTGAGGCGCAGCTTTTCTCTTGTGCGTATTCAATTCCTTTGGATGAAAATGGACCTGGGGAATTAAAGAATAAAACGTAACAATTATTGGGAAGATCATTATCAAACGAGAATGAGCGATCAATAGCGTTTGTTACCAATAAGTTATTTCTTGCAACCCAGTTGTGGTGAGAAATGAGCTTGGAATACGCTAACGCACCGGCAACGTTTCCTTCATTTTTGTTTAGATTGACCAGGAGCGTTTTTTGACCCGCTGCAATAAATTCTGCTTTCCATAAACCTCCCTTTTCATCGCGAACAACAAGCGTTGTGATGTCTTTTCCCAACCCGTTGAGAACGTAGGGGTGTTCAGCTTTGAAATCAAATTCCAGCTTTAGACGAGTCGTTCCGGTTTTCCGCGTTTTGTAATACGCTGGGGTGCGAACAGGGGCAAAAATGCGGGAGAGCGCCTGTTTGCCTGTTGTCCAATCGATAACCAGCGACAGGTTTTTGGGCGAGATGTCGTTGACTGAAATGTTGAGTTCGTCATTTGAATCGAATTGAACGTTTCGAGGCGTTGTTCGGGCATAAATTCCCATTTGCGTCATTGACGAGTATGCGCCTGTTCGCTGATCAAGATAGTTAAAACTGTTTAAACGAACTTCTGTTCGAAAACCGTCTGAAAGTACGGTATAGAGCAGGATGGCGATTGAAAATAAAAAGGACAGGGCAGGGACTGTTACAAACAGCAAGATCCTTTTGTTGTATTTGGTTAATATAAAAAGATTGAAAGGACCTGCCAGAAAGACAAACAGGAATAGTACGACGCCGATCTCAGATACAGGTATGGAAAAACTGTCAACAGTTTTGAAATCCTGTTGCCATTGACGTAACGGTTCTTGCTCATACCATAAAGGTTTTGATAAAGCCATTTGACTTTTCCAAATTATTTTAAATAAAACATCGAAAGTCATGTTGTCAAAATCTTCTGCTGGATTCCCAATCAAAACAATGCCCCCAAACGCCACTGGAATCTGTGTGGATTTTAAGTCTGGAAAACTCATGTTTGCCGATGGCAAGTTCTTAGGGCCTGTTTCTGTAATTGTGTAATCCAGGGCGTTTGCCTCATTTCGTATTTGGGTAATCCATTCAATTTTTTTGAGCGAGTCTGTTTGTTCTTCGCAGTTAAAAAGCCAGAGAATTCCCCCTGATAGAACAAATTGATGCAACGCATTTTGAACTCCTGCCGGGGCGACGGCAAGTTCTGCTGGCGTTAAAATAATAAAGTCCAGACAGCTATAGTCCAAGCGGTCTTGAGGCCAGTATTTGCAATCAGTTTCACTAAAGATGCACTCCGATTCGATAAACTGTTTTCTCAAAGATCGAGAGATTAAAAATGTATTAGAAATAGAATTTTCATCGGGAGCGTATGAAACATAAGGGCGTCTTGGAGAAGAATAAGAAATATAATTTTGACGCATCGGACATGGGACGGAATACATTTTTTGGTTATCGGAATAAACCTGGATGTCAGAACCAAAATTGGAGTTCATAACCGGCAGCGGCAAAGAGGCGTTTATTGTTTCGCGAGGTTGCAGTTCAAAGCTTTTTGATGCAACGTTTGGGCATACCAGCGAAACCTTATGAGGTTTTGAGTCCAAATTCTGAACTTTACTGCGAAAAACGTAATAACCATGGTTAAGTTTTCCAGAAATCATAAACGGTTGAGCGTCTACGCGAATTAATTGTTCAGGTTTAACGACTCCCATTGGTTGAGCAAACAACGTATTAGAAAACGCAATGCAGAAAACAAGAGCTAAAAGAATCGTAGAGGATCGTTTATGATTATTCATGATTTCAAAAGATTAGGCGTTGCAGCAGAGAATGATTCTTTGATATGGAAAATGGATAATTACGGTTTATGAGTTGTTAAGAAACTTGCGATTTTACCGTAATTATCCATCTTTTATAATTTTAATAAATTGTTGTGGAATGTCCTGTTAGTTGTTCCACCACCATTTTCCTTCTGGAAGCGGGCTGACTTTTGCAAACTTGGCGTTGTTGTCAACAATGTTTTCTTCGTTCAAAGCAACTTGCGGTTCAATCTGAACGCCGCCGCCAGTCGGGGTCATCAGACGTCCGCCCTTGGAAACGACGTTGCACGCTGCCGGAGCGTATTTCAAAGGCGAGCAGGTTTCAATCGAATACTTCGTTTCGTCGCCCAACGTCGGCATCGTCCATTCCGCTTTGGTAAAAATGCCTTCCTGATTCAAATACGCCGCAACAATGGCAATGTCAATCAGGTTTCGGAGTTCTGCATAAACTGGAGAAACCATGGAAACTTTTTCATATCGATCCGTAAAGCTGCGAGTGAACGCGCGGCTGGCAGGGTTCTGAGAACCGCCGGTAAGACCGCGAGAACCGTCAGCGGCTATGACTTCGTCTTCTCCAACCAGTTTGACGCCTTGACCGACCAGCTGAATGGCGGAACCGTCGTCGCTCATTTTAACGCACTGATAATTGGGAACAAAGTACCAACGGCACAACGCGTTGCGAGCAACGTCTGTCGCCGTCGCGGCAGAAATGAAGCTCTTTACGCCAGCGGGAGCGTTTTCCAAACCGATGCCGATAAGTTTCATACGGTAGTCCGCTTCAACGAGAACTTTGGCAAAATGGGTGTTTGGGCTAACGCCGTCAACGCGGACGTTATAGTTCCCAATTGAGGAGGTCATACCGTTGCGAATTTCGGAAATGGACATCTTGAACGGGTTGACTGTCCGAACGTACTGCTGGAATCGAGCCAGACCTTCAGCGGTGGGGTCGATGGAGCAGCCGATTGTCGTTGGGTCTGATCCGTCTGGACCGTAAAGACGAAGCGCAGCGACGAGATCTTCCAGACGAACAACCGGACGCCCGGATTTGATGCCGACAACGCGGTCAAGTTCAGGATAAACTACCCAGTTTTCTGCCGGACCGGCAATGATAATGTCTTTGTTTTCCGAATCAAAGAAGACGTATTCAATTCGCGTCAGACCGGCAAGATATTTCATTTCGTCTGTCAGAGCGTAGTTGTTCGCTTCGATTGCCTTTTCCAAAGCGCGCAAAGAAACGCAGCGCATTTCTGTCGTTTCGTTGGCGTCAGAACCCAGAGCTTTTCGGGCTTGAAGCGCGATGGCTTTGATGCTGTTATCTCGAACCGTATTCATTTTCAGCTCGCCAGCAGCGTTAACTTGAATACCTGCGTTACTGTTTGTCTGAGCATTGGCGGTTGACGTGAAAAACGCAATGGCTACAGCCAATACGGTCAATAATAATGCCGAACGTTTTAACATATTAATTTTCTCCTAAAATATGTTTAAACCCTTAGGGATGCGATTTAAGGCTATGCGAGCTTAACAATCTCACAAACAATTGTAAACCATTATTCGCTATCATACATATAAATTTTAATTAAAGATTCAATTTTTATCAAGGATTTCTACCCGTTTTTTAGAAAAAAAACACGAAATTTTATTGTCATTATCGAAATAATCGGCAAACTCTTTGCTTATAAAGTCTGTTAAATATGAGTATTAAATCGCTGATTTTTGGTAATTTTTCGGCAATTATGAATTATTTTTCTATGTTGTCTATTTTATG
>JAZQDP010000292.1:0-1886 GCA_045546875.1 Thermoguttaceae bacterium
GCCCCACGGTTACATTTGTGGCGCCCCTTTCGGGGCTAATGACAATCATATCTGATTGCTAATGCTCCGGACTTGTCATCTTGCCTATTTTCGCAACCCAAAATTGAGCGCACCCAATTCGGAATGCGGAATTCGGAATTACGCAAGCGCCTGGCGAGCCGGGGACGTTAGTTCCCGGGTGTCAATATAACCTCACGCTCTAGTTCGCAAAGTTTTAAAAGAACTTAGGGTGAATTGCGGGAAAACGGGCGGCAAACGGAATGGAGATTCTTCTCCCAGCAGTTCCCAGAAATTCCCAGATGCTTTTCTTTTGCCAAACCCCGTTGTCCCACTGCCGCGAAGCGTGGATAACAATTCCTCTCCCGGTCGACAGATAGAAGCGCCAAGCCGCAAATCATTTTATGGGCGTAATAATCGCGCTTAAAAAAATGAATAAAAAAACGGCTAAGATTATCAAGAATAGCGCTTTTCCGACAACTGCCAATGCGTTATACAAGCGCGCGTTTTTAGTCGGTTCTTTTTTTGGATCCTCTGCTAAAACGACAGGAAAGTAAAATGGAACCGGCGACGACCGAACCGTCATGTAATCGCTGTTGGTATGAGCGTCAAACGACGTCGCAGGCAAGTCGCTTTCAATAATTTTAAGCAAATAAGGATATCGTTGTTTTAAGGCGGGATATGTTTTCAGCAAAGCGTTAATCCGTTCTTTATCGTCGGGGGTGTAATGCAGAGCCGTGGAACCTTCGTCTGGAAGGATAAAATCCAAAACGCCCAGCGCCTGGCTTCTGGGAGACAGCGTATCGACGCCGGAAAGCAGTTTGAACAGTTCCAGATCGCGTCCCGACAGTCCTGCCGGCCAACGACGTTCGTTTTCGTTGGCTTCAGCGCTGTCCGGCAACGACGTTTCCGCCTTGGGAAGGTCAATATACAGCTTGAGTCTGTTAATCGAATTTTTTAATTCGTACGAAAATCTGCCCAACGGTTCAAATTCGTCAAAAGTTTCTTTGCGTTTTTGAATATCCAGCGCAAAAAAATCCTCGACAAATCGACGAAAAGATTGTCGCCACTGGATTACCCCCCAATCGTCATACCGGTCAACGCCAGGGGTGTTCGGCGCAAAAATGATTTTCCTGTCCAGAATCAAGTCTATGCAGAGCATTTCTTCAATGCTAAGCAACCAGGATTCGTTGCGGATATAGTTTAATGCGCCTATTTTACAGCCTTTTTTGGTTTTGGGGACGTATTTGTCCTCATCGTCCTGATCGTCGTCTTTCGAGTCAGAATTTTGCGTCGCAGACGATTCCGCATCGTTGGCGCCGATATTATCTTCTGCCTGCGGAACGCTTTGATCTGAATTCTCGCCTTGCTCCATTTCAGCAGCTTGGCGCTCTCTCTCCTGAAGACGGCCGGGGACAATAAAAATTCGCCAGTTTGCCCAGAGAAGCCCTTTCTGCGTTACAGACTCTTCTTTATCGTCCAGATTCTGCGCCGCTTCTGCATCCGAAGCGTCAGGGCTGGTTTTGACTATATACTTTAATTGATCTTTTATATGCTGAAGGATTTTTTCAGTATCAATGTTTTCGTCAGAATTGTGATTCTCGGACATCTTATTATATCAAGGAAAATAATTGTTTATATATAGCAAAATTGTCTATAACGACAATGCGAATTGTTATAGACTCATTTTCTATCTAATATAACGAAAAGGCTGACAAATGCAAGGGTTTATTTTTTAAAAAAAGAAAATTAAAGTGAAAAAAATTGGCAATGGTTCAATTGTCTGGCAGCATCCGTTTCTCGAGAGCAATCTTGTTGGCTGTTACAATCGGAAAGGAGGACTCAAATTTAGGACTCTATGTAGATGGGGTTTGATGATGCGAAGCGTC
>JAZQDP010000293.1:0-4575 GCA_045546875.1 Thermoguttaceae bacterium
ATAAGGATTTGGGAATAGACAGTAGGGAGTAGACATTTATTTATCTACTCCCTATTTTTTATTCTCCGCTGACAACGTAACAACGAAGGGAACGTCCTGTCATAGTAAATAATTCATCGACTTTTGCAGGCGGTCCATTTAAGTTTGGAAAAATATCCTGACCGGCAGGGGCGGCTGTATCGATAAACAATCGCCACGGAAGGCTTCTGGTTGCAGGTGGAAACGCAAATTGCGTAGATTCTGAACCCGCATGGAAAAATATCAAGATGTGCATATTGGGCGGATCATTGACATTGTGTCGAGGTTCGGCAGAGAGCATGCACGTTAGCGAATGCGTTGGATCGTTCCAGTCAAACGCCGCGCCGTTGCGTTTATACCAGGCAACGTCCGGGAATCCGTTTGGCGTTGTGGCTTGTCCGGTAAGAAAATGACGGCGACGGAGCGTCGGTTCTTTTTTCCTGAATTCGATTAGCGTTTTGACGAAATTGAACGTCTCTAAATTATTGTGAATTTGTTTCCAATTTAGCCAGGAAATATCGTTGTCTTGACAGTATGCGTTGTTGTTGCCCTGTTGAGTTCTTCTTCCTTCGTCTCCAGCAACAAACATCGGCGCGCCCTGAGATAGTAGCAGCGTTGCGAAAAAGTTCTTGATCTGACGGTTCCGGACGGCTTCGATCTGTTCGTTGTCTGTTGGACCTTCCTGTCCGTAATTGTACGAATTGTTGTTGTTTTCCCCGTCGCAATTACATTCGCCGTTGGCGTCGTTGTGTTTCCAGTTGTAGCTGACCAGATCGTTGAGAGTAAAGCCGTCGTGAGACGTAATAAAATTGATGCTGTGATACGGATTTCGCCCGCTTGTCTGGTACAGGTCGCTGGATCCGGACAAGCGTGTGGCGAACGCGCCGGTCATGCCGGGATCGCCGCGCCAGAATCGTCGGACGTCGTCCCGATAACGACCATTCCATTCCGCCCAGCGCGCCGGTGAATTGGCTGGACCGAAGTGTCCAACCTGATATGCCCCTGCGGCGTCCCACGCCTCGGCAATGATCTTTGTATCCGCCAAAAGCGGATCTTCGGAAATCTGTTCCAGCAGCGGAGCGTTGGACTGCATCATGCCGTTTTGATCTCGGCTGAGAATGGACGCCAAGTCAAATCGGAACCCGTCAACGTGATAGCTGTGAACCCAATATCGCAGACAGTTAAAGATCAGTTCGCGGCAAATGGGATGGTTCCCATTAAAAGTGTTGCCGCACCCGCTGAAGTTTCTATAGTATTGCTTTTCTGGTTCTAGCATGTAATAAACCGAGTTTTCCAGCCCTTTAAAACTCAGCGTCGGACCTTTTTCGTTCCCTTCTGCGGTATGGTTAAATACAACATCAAGGATAACTTCAATTCCTGCTTGATGCAGAGCTAACACCATCTGCTTGAATTCTTTTACCTGCCCTCCTGGCGTTTTATCCCATGCGTACCCGCGATGAGGAGAAAAGAACGCCATCGTATCGTAACCCCAATAGTTTTTGATTCTGGGCGCTGAACCGTCAGATCCGTTAATGGGGAACTCATGAATAGGCATTAGTTCAACGGCTGTAATCCCCAACTGTTTAAGATAAGGGATCATTTCAATTACGCCTTTGTACGTGCCGGGATATTTGCAGTTTGATGTCGGCGATTTGGTAAACCCTTTGACGTGCATTTCGTAGATAATCGTATCGCACAGATCTCTTCGCAAATGACGGTCGCCTTTCCAGTCAAAAGAATCGTCTACCACAACGCACTTTGGGGGGCGAGAAATGCCGTCCGCGTTAGACTGAAAAGTTCCTGCCAAAGCCTTGCAGAAAGGGTCGATCAACCGACATTTTGAATTAAACCGCAGACCTTGTTCCGGACAGAACGGACCGTCTGCTTGAAGATGATACAGCTGACCGGCGCGCAAGCCGGGAATAAACATACTCCAAATATCGCCCCAGCGGTTATTGTTTTTATCGAATTCTATTACCGTTGACGGTTCCATATCGTCAACGTGGTCATAGAGCAACAGGTTAATGGATTCCGCATGACGGCTAAAGACAGAAAATTGAACTCCATCCTCTTGCAAAATTGCGCCGTATGGCAAAGGGTGGAGCAATTTCAGCGAGGGTGTATGAACAGATTCGGTCGCTCCGCCTGCAAGCGGAGGAACGGACGCCGACAGAGGAAACCATTCCTGGAAGTTTAACGACATGGTATTGAGTTTGATAAAGGGAGGGGTATTATTCTATTTTATAAAGCTCGACTAAATATACTTTATTTTAATCAATCCTAAAAAAATACAAACCCTCTAATGAGTATATCGACCGAAAATTTCTGATTCTCAAAAGAAAAATTCAGAACATACCGAAGGACTGACAAAATCGGTCTATTGGGCATTGTTTGACTAGAATGCCAAGACTGGCGAGTTAGGATGCGTAAGCGCCCGAAAGCGTTCAAATTATTGGGGCAGATGGAATATAGAAAAATGCCTTTATTTTGTAACGCCCAGATTTATCTCTTACGGTTATACACATCTTTTTACTTTGAAAAAATTTTCTCTGGAAATAATTCCATGGCTAACCCATTTAGTAACCCCATAACAAAGTTTTTATTGAAATACGATGTTTACTGGTTACTTTTTCGTCTGATTTTATTCTTGGATTTGCGGAATTTCTATATATTATTGGAAATAGATTCAAAAAGTTTATAAAAACTCAAAACTTATGTATAACTGTAAGAGATTTATCTGGGGGACTATACCGTTTTGAATCCCACGCCTAAAGGCGTGGGCTACGATATTGAATTCTTAATTGTTCTCACAGCTGAGGCTGTGAGGAGCAAACGCCTAAAGGCGTTGACTATGCCCAATTGTTAATCTTCTCTATATTCGCAACCAAAAATTTATCGTACCTGTTCCCCGAAAATATTTGTTCAGCGCTTGAACCAAACAGGATAACTCGCTATAATGATAGAGATTATTGTTGTTCGTTTGATAAACACACAGAATCGTTCAGAATTAGCCGGTCAAATGTATAATTTCTATTTGCACAACAACGATAAAGAGCAGACCTTTACTGACTATGCGGGGACAATTACCATCGAAGAAGTCCAGTCGCTTGATAACGTATGGTCGTATATAAACGCTCAAACAGGATATAATTTTCCTGTTGCTGTTTTAGACAATCCCGTTGTTCCGCGGGACATTCTTCGTCAAATGTATGATTATTGTACGACGCTGCGTATAGAAAACAATCCGGACTTTTATATAACTCAAAAAGCAAAAAGACCTTATATGTTATTGTACGACAATATCCTTTCAATATTAGACGCTGCAATTAAATGCAATTCGGATTTGTGGGTTGAACTCGACTGAACCGGTTCACAAACGCCTTTAGATCAATAATAAATATCATGCAAAATCCCCTTATGAACCACCGCGAATCCATTTTGAGCGTTCTATTTGTTTTGCTGGCTTGTCTTGTCGGCACATGTTTCGCAGCAGAGAATTCTGACAGTCAGCCGCAATGCACAATTTCTTTGTTTGGCAAAGACGCTGCTGATACTTTGTTTGGCAAAGACGCCGCTGACCGTTTTGAGCAGATGTTTCAAAGCGGCGAATTTGATTTTAACTATCGCTGCAACTATTCTATGTATTCCGGCGCAAACGTTCTACATTATACCGTATGGACAGGCGATATAAATCGGGTGAAAACGCTTCTGGAACTTGGCGTGGACGTTAACACTAAAACAGATTCCGGCGAATCCGTCTTGGAAAGCGCGATTTTCAGCGGCAATTTGGAAATGGTTCAATTTCTGGTCGAATGCGGCGCAGACGTCAACGCAAAAAACGAATGGGGAGCAACAGTTTTGCACACCGCCGCTCATAGCGGCAATTTGGAAATGGTTCAATTTCTGATTGAACGCGGCGCAGACGTCAACGCTAAAGACGACGCCGAAAAAACCGTCTTGAATTATGCCATTCTTGGCGACGTCAGGAAGCCGGTTCTGAATTCCACCGACCAAAGCGACGCCTTGAAAATGGTTCAGTGGCTGGTCAAATGCGGTGCAAACGTCAACGCTAAAGACAGATGGGGACATTCGTCGCTCTTGCATGAAGCCGTTTTTAATGACGATTTGGAATTGGTTAAATGGCTAGTTGAACGCGGCGTTGACGTCAACACAACAAACAAAATGGGCTGGACGGCTTTATATACCGCCAAACGATACGGAAAGACCGAAATAGCTCAATGGCTCAAAGACCATGGCGCAAAGACCTTTGTCGTGAATTGGCGCGAATTCTTTGTATTTTTTATCGGTTTCTGCATTTTATTTAGTCTGATCGCGTTTTATATCTATCTCAAACGGGGGAAAAGAAAAACGGCGAGCCGGGATGCGTAAGCGCCCGGAAAATACCGTATTTTCGCCGATTGTTTCTTTGTGTTCTTTGTGGTTAAAATTCTTTTGTGGACTTCGTCCGCGACCCGGAAGCGTTATCGGTTGCACCGATTTGTTATGCGTAATTCTCGTCGTTTGGTTCGCCTATTGGCGAATGCGTAATTCAGCTCA
>JAZQDP010000294.1:0-1569 GCA_045546875.1 Thermoguttaceae bacterium
CATACAAGACGCCAACTTTTAGAGGAATATAGTTTTCTCAATGAAAATATGACTCTTGATGAAATGTTTAATTTAGTAGAGGATTATTATAAAAAACATCCAGATGAATACAATACTATAATGGCTAAAGCTGAGGTTGAAAGTGATTTGTTATTCGAAGAATTACTTGCTTTGGCAGAGAAAATGGATGATCAATCTTAAATCTGAATGCGTTATTATGGAAAACAATAAGCATAAATATCAAGGAATGGATGATAGTGATTGTATCTTTTCAGAAGAACAAATTGATAATTTTTTTGCAATGATGAGAAAATACAAATTAACTAGGTTTCCATTTTTAAATGATGATATGAGTGATAGTGAAATGGATGAAAAAATCAAAGAGTTTTGGGAAGCAAATCCTGAAGAAAAACAGAAATTTGACGATAACTGTAAAAAGTTCGAGGAAAATTTACGTAACCATTCGTTTCTCAAACAGAACGATGATTGAATTTCTGTAACGAAGCTGAAATCCAATCCATAATCATTTGACAATTCAGAGAATTGCGGTTTTCTTAACGAAAATCTTTATCGGTTGAATTTATTTAATAAAACGTTTTCAAAATAGATTGAAGCGTTTCGGCTCTCTTTGGATAATAAATCCTTGAGAGCTTTTTTGTATGTGTCTTAAAAACCGTTCTTTTCCTCTCTAATAAAAAATTTGACAAATTTTACTTCTGTTGTATAAAAGGCGCAATAGAGAGGAATTTTAAGTGGAACAAGCGAAAACGAATTCTAACGATAGCCTTGCAGCTTCGCGCCCAATCAGGCTCCGAAAAGCGATAATGCGCACCGGGGAATTTCAGACGCCCGACGGCGCGCGGTTTACCATTGACAAAACGCGGCTGGATCACTGGGTCAGAACGTTCTGCCGAATGCATCAAAACGGCGATGTCTGCCGGATTGTCAAAGACCACGACGAGGCGACAACGTCTTCCGTCGGGAAGGTCGTCAGTATGGAACGACGCGGTGATTAACGCAGTAACGATTCCAACCAGGGCTTCTGCGGATAATCTGTTGTTTCTGCATTCTCTTTCAAACTATCGGATTATTTATTTGAAC
The DNA here is from genome assembly GCA_045546875.1 of Thermoguttaceae bacterium. Lineage (GTDB taxonomy): Bacteria > Planctomycetota > Planctomycetia > Pirellulales > Thermoguttaceae > RUG11551. Next base: position 1,102 of record JAZQDP010000294.1, read on the forward strand.
GCATTTCTTACAAGCGCTCGAAATACAAAAGGCAGCAGGGATTATAAACTATTCCCTACTGCCTATTGTTAATTCATTCGGGGACTTACGCGCCCCAGTTTGCCAAACGGGCAACTAAAATCAATGTTTATTCTTTCGGAACGACCATTGGCGTGTTTTCTTGGAATACCGCGGTTTTCGTTGAACCATCCTTGTACTTGAAGGTAACCTTGAGCGTCTTGACGACGTTGACAATCGGGTCGCCAGCGAGGTTGTTGTACATGCCAAGCTGAGTAATGCGTTTACCCTGGAATGCCTTCTTAACCTGTTGAGTAACGTCAACAAACTTGTCGTTGGCGCCGTAGACGGCGGAGACGATTTCAGCGTCGCACGGTTCGTTATTGAACAGTTTGAGCGGGACGCCGGCAACCTTCTCGGAGTCGCCTTCCTGGTTGATGTCAAATCGGTTAATAACCGGGGCGGTGGCAA
>JAZQDP010000295.1:0-1621 GCA_045546875.1 Thermoguttaceae bacterium
TACCTCCATTGGCAAATACGCATTCTACGATTGCGACGGCTTGACCAATGAGGTCATAAACACAACAATTTTCGACAATGTTACCTCCATTGGCGAAGGAGCGTTTTTCTCCTGTGACAGCTTAACAAGCGTGACGATTCCCAGCAACGTTACTTCCATTGGTGATGGAGCATTCAACGGAGGTAGTTCATTAACAGGCGTAAATGTCGAAAGTGGAAACACGCAGTATATACTCACGAACGATAAAGTTTTCCTATCATGAGGCGATGACAAAGGTGTTCTGGCACAACAACGCCAGCCCGTCGAAAATTTGAACTCTTTTTCCAATGAGCTTTGAAACGGCGGCTTTATTCCGCTCGGAGAGACTGGACATGATGGCGTCAATTCTTTCCCGAAACGCCGGGAAAGAATCATAATGCCTGGAGCGCAATTCTCCTTTTACGAACTTCCAGAGACGTTCAATAAGGTTCAGATTTGGACTGTAGGGAGGAAGATAGACAAGGTCAATTCCCAGTTCCGCGGCAAGTTTGCAAACATCCCCGCATTTCTGATACCTGGCGTTATCCAATATGATATGGACAATCCTTCCCTTGTACTCTTTTGCAATGAGCCATAGCATGTCGCAGACCTGCGTGGCGGTAATGTAAGTGTCATTTGTCACTGTCAACATACGTTTCGTTAGAAAGTCAATCGCGCCAAGGACATTATAACGCTTGCGACCGGAAGAAGTTCGGATAAACCGACGCGTTTTCCCGTAGATATAGCCGAGAAAATCACATCCCATGACGAAATGCGAGGCGTCCATAAAAAGGAGCGTTTCCAGCCCCTTTTCCGCTTTTTCCATGAGAGGGCGCAAGATGCCGTCATAAAATTCCCGCTGTTTTTCCGCGTCCGCTTTCGCCGGAAAAGACCCGGCTTTCAGTCGCCTGACGCCGTTTTTTTTAGAAGTCTGGCCACGGCGGTTACGGAAACCTTGACCTGAAATTTATCCTCAATCATATCGGCGATTTGCCGACGGGTATGATAATTGCCGCGTTCCACTTCCGCGATGATTTCATCTTCAAGGCCTTTTGTCTTGCTTCTGGAACCGCTTCCGTTTTTGAGCGTAAGAAGGCCGGAGACATCCTTTTCCGCCATAGCTCTCCTCAGTTCCCGGACGCTTCGCTCACATAAGCCCGACAATTCCACAACGCGGGGAATCGGAACGTCAGCCGTCAAAAGAATCATAGCCACAATTCTTTTGGCTAATGTCTTAGGCGCAAACATCAGTAAAAAACTGACAATCGTCCCCATGATTTTTATTGAACGTCCATTGTCTAACATAGCTTCATCATTCCTTATAAAATAGTGCGCGCCAATTTTAACACATTCTGTTTTGCTTTTCAATCGACTTGGCACACTTTATCGTTTTTGAGTATAACACGTTTCAACGCCGGACGCAAGGAACGTTTGGAAGGAAAGGGCAAATTCAGCGGGAAGGAACGCGCGGCAATCGGGTCGGCGTCCATGACGGGGATTCCTTGCCGGATTGCGGAGAAACAGTTCGACATCGGCAGACCTGCTAATAAAAGTCAAGGGGTAATTTCAAATTTTTCTGAGGAAGTCGGGGGCCAAGCGGTCT
>JAZQDP010000296.1:0-10675 GCA_045546875.1 Thermoguttaceae bacterium
CGATTGTTATATCAAAGGTCGTATTTAGCGCGTCTGCACTATACGCATGCAAATGCCGTTCATCACGGCTTGGCAGAAAAACCAAGCGATTATCCATGGTGTTCCGCTTCGTGGTTCGAACAATATGGAACGGCTTCTATAATTAATACGGTTTATTCCATGCCGATTAGCAAATTAAACGAAATGGATAATTACTGATTCTAATAGAATGGCTCGGACGCGCGGCTCGACTTGAGGGGAACGCCTGCGCGGGGAGTGCGGCGGCTTGCCGCCGCCTTAACCAGTGTGTAACGAAAAAAACTTGTTTAGTTTGTTTATTTAGCGTTTGCTACGAAAGTTTATCGGTTGCGCCTTAGTTCGTTAACGGGTCGCTGGACAAGGCGGAGCCAAGACGCCGCACTCCATATTAAGATTATAAAATAATCCTTTCGTTTGTTTCGTGTTAAAAAAACTTTTGAGCGGGTAAAACGCCTGCTTTTTAGCTCACAAGCGTCAACTTGTCGGATGAACCTAAAAATGTAAATATGGTTCTTACGTTTTTCGCGTTAGTCCTTTTCGGCTTCTAACGTTTTTCTCGCGGCGACGAGGGCGTCCTTTTGATCGTCGGAGACGGTTGGGAATTTCGGGTTCATGTCTTCCAGAGTCAAATAAATTGTTGCTCCGACCGCCAAGCGAGTAAACCATTTTTTATCGGCAGGAATGACGTACCACGGCGCGACGGATGTGCTGGTGGCGCTGAGCATGTCGTTAAACGCAGCCTGGTATTCGTCCCAGCAGGCGCGCTCTTTGAGGTCGGACGTCGAGAATTTCCAGTTTTTCTCCTCGTTTTTAAGGCGTTCCAGAAACCGCTTTTTCTGCTCGTCTGCCGAAACGTTGAGGAAGAACTTCAAAATGGTTGTGCCGGTCGAGGTCAAATAATCCTCAAAGGCGTTGATCTGTTCGTAACGGCGCTTCCAGAATTTGTTGTCGTACTCTTTAACCGGCAGTTTTTGAGCGTCCAGAATTTCCGGATGGACTTTCGTAACCAGAACTTCTTCGTAGTACGAACGGTTGAAAATCCCGATAAACCCTTTTGGCGGGACGGCTTTGGCGCAGCGCCACAGGTACCCGTACGACAATTCCTGCGCGGACGGCGATTTGAAGCTGGTAACCTGGCAGCCCTGCGGGTTCAACCCGGACATAACGTGTTTGATCGTCGAGTCCTTGCCGGCGGCGTCCATGGCTTGCAAAATAATCAGCAGGCTTTGCTTTCCTTCCGCGTAGAGCTTTTCCTGCCACTGAGCCAGCTGGACGATTCCTTCCTGCAATGCGTCGGCGGCAGAATTTTTGTCAAAATACTCGCCATGAAAGCCGGGATCAAAGTCTTTTTTTAAGTTGACGTCTTTACCCGGTTTGACGCGAAACTGTTCAACGAAATCTGCTAATGATTTTATTTTGCTCATAGTTTAGTGAAATAGGGAATAATGGATAGGGAGTTAGGAGTAGTTTAGAGCGTAGGAAATATACTGAAAACACTTGAGTTTTTCCGAAATTAAGCCTCTAGCTCTAGTTCGCAAAGTAAACGTTTTGAACAATATTCACTATTGCCTACTGCCTATTGCCTACTGCCTCTTATTTGCAATGGTTTTGTAAAAATCAATCGCCAGTTCAAGCCCTTTGGCGAATCGAACTGTCGGCTCGTACCCGAGAACCGCTTTCGCTCTGGAAATGTCTGCCAGAGAATGTTTGACGTCCCCGACGCGTTCGGGTTCGTAGATTGGTTCAATGTCGGAATGGAGCAGTTCTTTTAGCGTTTTAAGAATCACGTTTAACGACACCGCTTCAGCGCAGGCGATGTTAATCGGCTTCCCGTCGCACTTTTCCGCCGGCGCGTTCATTGCCAGCCAGTTGGCGCGGCAAACGTTTTCGATAAAGCAGAAGTCGCGAGTTTGCTCTCCGTCGCCGTAAACAACCGGACGCTGACCGGCAATGAGCTTGCAGACAAAAGCGGGAATAACGGCGGCGTACGCCCCTTTGGGATCCTGTCGAGGTCCGAAAATATTGAAGTATCGCAAGCAGACGGTTTCCAGACCGTAGCTGTTGTGATACGCTTGCATGTACGCTTCACAGGCAATCTTGTCTGCCGCGTACGGCGACAACGGCTCGACCGGCATGGATTCCGCTTTAGGCGTTTGGGGCTGATTTCCGTACGCAGCGGCAGACGCTGCCAGAACGACGCGGCGGATGCCGTGTTCTTTCATGGATTCCAAAACGTTGAGCGTTCCGCCGACGTTAATCGCATGGGCGTCTTCCGGACGGTCGATGCTCTTTTGTACAGACGCCATCGCAGCCAGATGGAACGCGCCTTGGCAGCCTGTCATAGCGCGGCTGACGGCGCTTTTATCGCGGATGTCGCCCTGAACGAATTCGATTTTATCGAGAATGTCAGCAAGGTTGTCCGTCTTGCCGGTGGAAAGGTCGTCAAAAACAACGACCGATTGACCTTGTTCGAGTAAAAAATGCGCTAAATTAGAGCCAATAAATCCGGCTCCGCCGGTAATAAGGTATTTCATAGACAGTAGTTTAATTAGGAATTCGGAATGCGGAATTTCGCAAGCGCTAATTGCCAATCGCTAATTGCTAATTGCCAATCGCCTTGCGCCTTATCTTTCCACTTTAATTCTCGAGCCTACGGATAAAATATCGTACAAATCGTTGATGTCGCGCGCGCCAAGACAAATGTAGCCGTACGGAACAGATTTGCGAATGTACTGCGTGCTTTCAGTTGTCCCGTGAATGCCAATTTTAACGTGATTGGGGTCGCTGACGCATGACAACGCAAGCAAACGAGCGCCGTAGGGGTTGTTAGAATCGCCGGGACCAAAGGTTGTTGTATTATTGGAAAACTTGGGGTATTCAGGATTGATAAACTTCTCGTCTACGATGTAATCCCCCTGCAATTTGGGGCAGTCTGATCCCAAGCCAATGAGAAACGTTCCGGCATAAATAGAACTATCGGTATTGTTCCCAATCGGGAGCCACAGAGTCAATTCAAATTTATCCAGATGAACTTCCGCGTTAAATGGACCACGAACAACCTTGATTTGTTCGCCCGGCTGTACGTGATACGGCGCAGACAAACCGTTGATTTTCGCTATGAATTGCCACGGAATTTGATGCTGATTTGCAATTGAAGAAATCGTGTCTCCCGGTTGAACGGTGTACAAATTGAAGTATTTTTCCGGGTGGATGTAAATCACTTCTCCCGCCAGACGCATGAGCATGGAATGGATTTGGCTCGCTTCCTGGGGCGTAAATTGCGGCGCGTTATAATATTTGCTTAACGTGATTAACGTCGTGAGAATTTCCCCGCGGTCAATTCTTTGTTTTGCTTCTTCAATAAATTTAGCGACAATGACTCTGTCTTCGCTCTCTTGAACCGGCGGAGCGCTTGGCGCAGGGTTGGCGTTGCTGTCTGGCATTTCCGGGATCGGTATCGGATCGATTGGCGCAACCGGGTCGGTTTGCGTTGCAACCGGATCAATCGGCGCCACGGGCGCGATTACGTCAACGGACGGATCTGGAGGCAGAAACGGTTCCGGATTGGGACTGTCTTGAGCGGGATTCTGGATAACCGATTCCGCAACAGCGTTTGCCGAGGACGCGTACGGTCCAGATGGAATAGCCTGTTGACCGCTTTGATTTGGCATGGGCGGCATTATCGGAGCCGGGGGATTAAACGGGTCTGAACCGGGAGCCGGCAAGATGTTAATCTGTTCCGCGTCAGAGTCGTTTGAATTATCAAAACCAAAACTGTTGTCAGCAGGAGCGGAAGAATCGTCTTCTGAATTTTCATCTCCAAAGAAAGACGATAATGACGACTGCCGATCAGTTGCTGGCGTATTGACGTAGTAGTATGCGCCCAAAAACACGGCGGAAAGAAAAACGGCTGAAAACAATATGCGTAACGTTTCCATCATATCGACTGTGGTTTATCAAAGTTTATTATAAGCGGCGAAACGGTAAATCGGAATCTTCTTCTTTAGGAGCTGTCAACATCGAATCTTACGCCAATTCCGCTAGAGTTCGCCTCTGATCTGGGTTATATTCTCTGACCTATATTACACAATAAATCCAAATAAATCCATAGCAATTCAGTCAGTTTTTTTAATTTGTGAACAATTTTTCAAATTTTTCAGACCATTCTTCTCCCCCTAAATCCGGTCTCAAAAGCTTGAGTAGTTTCACCATTTCAACAGCTTTATCTTTTTGTCCTGTTTTAACCAGCAGAGAAGCGACTTCGTATTTGGCTCGATACCATTGGGAAGAAAACTCTTTTGAATTTTGGGCGACTTTTCTCCATTGAGTCAGGGCGGCGGCGTTGTCTTGGGCGGCAGAGAGACATTCCGCATAACCAATTTGAACGTTGGCGGCGTTGGGGAACTCTTTTGCCAGAGCTTCAAATTCCGCGCGAGCGTCGTTGATGCGGTTTTCCTTAAACGCGGTTTGCGCTTCAGCCAGCCGCTGAGAAGGCGTTTTGGGAATCTCTTTTATCGCTTGAACAAGGCGTTGACGCAGCTGTTGAATCTGGCTTGCGTCTGGCGACTGAGGGAACGTCTTGAGGAATTCGTCAATCCACTGGATATATTGCTCAACCGTTTCCGGCTTGTTTTGGTCAATCGTTTTTCCCGCATGAAAGAGCGCGGTTTTGTATGCCGCAGCCGCCTGAGATTCGTTTGGATAGTCCAGCGCCGCTTGCCGAAACAGGGCAGCCGCCTGCGGGTGGTCGTTGAGTTTATGCGCTATAGCGGCGGCAGCGAATTGATGTCGAAACGCCGAGCTGTCGTTCCCTTCCTCTTTTTCCTTTGCAGACGCTTTGAGATAAGCGTCAATCGCTTGCTGATACTGACCGTTTCGATACAGATTTTCAGCGGCAAGAGCAACCGTTTCAGCCGAGACGTTTTGCGCCTGACTTTTCGACGACATCTGCGATATTCCAATTGCCGCTAAAACCTGTTGGGCGCTAAAGGCGTAGAACCCCGCATCGTATCGGCGCATTTTCTCCGCCCATTGGGTCGCTTTGTTCTGATAGGACTTTTGCGCGGCGCTGTCGCCTCTGGCGCCGGCTTCTTTTTCCAGCTCTAAATAGGCGTCAAGAACCGCATTGTGAGCGGCGTCGTCTGACGGATCCGCTTTAGAAAAAGATTCGCTCAACGTCCGTTCCAGTTCTGCCAGCGTTTGGAGAGCGGCGGAACGGTCTGTCGCCATAAGAGTGTACAACTTTTCAGCTTGCAAATCGAGCAGGAATTCCATTGGCGGCTTTTGCTGTTCGAGCATAAAGTCCAACGCCTTTTTAGCGTTTTGGAATTCGCCCAGCATTCGGGCGCAGCGAACGCGCAGCAATCGCGCCTGCCAGCATAACGGATCGGTTGACGGAACGGTTCCCAATTTCTTTAGATCGGTTTCCGCCTGGAGAATGCAGTCTGAATATTCCGGACTGCCGGCAGGATAAAGTTTTGCCATCGCCAGCGCTCTTCTGGCTGACAAATACGTCGTTTGGCAAATCAACCGGTTCCACAGATCGTCCGAAAAAACTTTTTCCTTTGTACTGGGGTCGATTGCGTTTGCCGGAACGCTAAAAATGCGCTGTAATTCTGTTAATTGGTCAGCGGCAGAGCGAAGGAGCGTCAAGGCGTCGTTCCGAACCTCCTCGTCTTGAGGGCGCAGTTGAACGTTCATCGACCCTAATTCTCCCGCATTGACGCTATTAATTGCCAGCACCAGCAAAACGCGAATTCGGTGCGGGCTGTCCGGATGAGATTTCAAATAGTCGTCTGCGTATTGACGCATTTGCGCCATGATTGCAGACTGTTTATCCTTTGTAGAACACAGGCTTTCGTCGCCCTGAAGTTCCAGAATTGCCGCGGTTAGTTCTGCCGCGTCTTTATCGGAAAGCTCCTGACGAGCCAGTTTCTCGGCAATGTAGGATTCTCCAAGACGATAAAGCCTCATCTGCCGCAACGATTTGACAAAATCCGCATCGTACGACGGCGGAGACGACAGCGCGGCGCAAATCAACAGCAGGGCGGCTAACATTCTTTCGCTCCCTTAAAAATCTTGCGTTGTAAAGATGGAACGTAACACGTCCAATTGGAATCGTTGTTCATATCGTCGTTAATCAATTGAGCGAATCCAACGATTTTGGAGTCCATGCAATCCAAATGATGAAGCGCGATTGCCTCAAGGGTCATCGGCAATTTGGGCGACCCGAACTCGTATTCTCCATGATGGCTGATCATCAGATGTTTGAGCTGCATTTTGAGGCTGTCCGGCATCGACTCGCCTGACATTTTTTCCGATTCCGCTATTTTTTCGTTGAGCTTTTCGACGCCCATAACGAGGTGCCCTAACAGCTGCCCTTCGTCAGAATAAGTGATTTCAACGTCAAAAAGAATCTCGTCAATCTTGCTAATGTCATGCACCAGCGCGCCGGTGAGAAGTAAATCCCGATTGAGAATAGGGTACAAAGCCGCTGTTTTGTCTGCCAGTTCCATAATCGATAGCGTGTGTTCCAACAGCCCGCCTTTGTACGCATGATGATTTTTCACCCCAGCCGGGGCGTCGCAAAACCGGGTCATAAACTCGTTGTCGATTAAAAAACAGTCTGCCAGATTTCGCAAAGAAGGCGTTTTGATGGTTTCGACAAGCTGTTTCATTCGGTGCAGCAATTTATCGACGTTAATTCCTGCCTGCTTTATGTAATTGTCCGGATCGTAGGCGTCTTCGGAAACGTGCTGCATCTTCTTGGCGATAATCTGTAAATTGCCCTGAAAGACTTGCGTTTTACCGAAAAACTGAGCGTAGTCGCCGACTTCAAACAATTTGTAAACGTTATCGCCCGCGTTCCACATTCGAACCGTTATTGAACCTGTTTTATCGTAGATATCCACTTGCAGGTATGTGTCGCCATTTCTGTTGAGCCGAACCTGTTTGTTGGCAATTCGGTAAATAGAACTGACTTCTGTTTTGTCAACTAAATCTTTAATAAATTGATGGTTTTCTGACATCGTATAAGCGGGTAATATTGGGGATTAAGGATTCAATAATTTCGTCCGGCGAAATATGAATTATCATTGAGTATAACTCAATTCGCCCCTTTGGGAAACATCGAATCATAAGATTAAAGAATAAATTTGAAAAATTTTTGGAAAAAAAGCAAAAAATATATACGCTCCCTCTGGAAAAAGCTGTATATTTGAGGTAAAATAAACGAATACTGTTATGTATAAATTATGGTTATTGGAACCTTTTATTACGGTCAAACGGGAAGAAAGCGATTAGATTAGTGTAAGCTGTTTCTGTTTCCTTGGACCTGATAACGGTTATAATTATATTCGTGCGTTTACCATAACAAACATAATTATCAGAGGTATTTTATGTGCGCGAAGAGTAAAACAAAAATCGACGCCGAAAACGATGAACTCTTAAAAGCCGCTGCTTCCAAAGAAGGCGCGACTAAAAAGACTGCGGCAAAAAAGACCGCCGCTAAATCGACAACTGCTAAAAAAACGGCTAAAAAGAAGGATGAGCCGGTAGAAGAACCCGTTAAGAAAACCACAAAAAAATCTGCGGCTTCCGAAAAGAAATCAACTGAAACTAAAGCCAAAAAAGCAGTTAAGTCTAAATCTGTTGACGAAGGCGAAGAAAAGCCCAAAGCCAAAAAAACAGCTAAAAAGACGGCTAAAAAGTCAAGCGCTGCCGCTCTTGACGACGAAATTGCAAAAGAGTTGTCTTTGACAGACTCCAAAGCGAAAAAGCCCACCATTCGAGAAAAGCTCGAAATTAAACGGCGCGGCGGCAAGCCTGAACAGGAATCCGATGAAGACGATATTTTAATTGAGGAAGATCCCGAGCTGGAGGACGACTATACAGACGACGCCGACCTGGATTCGTCTGACGATGACGATTCTTACGACGACTACGACGATTCTTCAGACGATTTCGACGACAATCTGGGCGATTTGTCTGACGATTCCTTAGACGACTTTGACGACGATGGCGGGTACTATGGCGAGGAAGACGAATACCCGCGCCGGAAAGTCAAAAAACGAAAGAGCAAAAAACTCGGAGCGAAAAAGATTAACCGCAAAAAACTTGAGGCTCTCATGGAAGGTCCGTGCAAGGTTTGCTGGTGCGTCTATTCCCCAGAAATGAAAAAGCTGTTTGATTTTCCGTACGACCAAAAAGACGCGGCAGACAAAAAGGCGGCTGAACTGTCAGAAACAAAACCAGGGCACTTTGTTCAACGCGTTAAGGTTCCGATCAAAGTTACAAAGAAAAAAACTGACGAATAAACAGTTAAGCAATGCTTCCTTTTATAATCAAGCGAATCGGCTGGATGATTTTAACCCTCTGGGTGGTTTTTACGGTGAGTTTCTTTTTGATGCGCGCCGCCCCAGGGGGGCCGTACAGCCGAGAACGTCAGCTTGATCCGCAGGTTGAAGCGAATCTCAAAGCGCGGTATAATCTCGACGCCCCGTTGTACAAGCAGTATTTAACAAGTCTGTGGAATATGTGCCGGGGCGATTTGGGGTGCAGTTTTACTCGCGCTGACTTTACCGTGAACGACATTATCCGCCAAGGTATGCCGATTTCCGCTACCCTTGGCTTTTTGGCAATGACGTTTGCCGTCTTTTTAGGAATTACCGCAGGAATCGTTTCGGCAACGCATCGAAATTCCCCCTCAGACTTTATTTTAATGAGCCTGGCAACCATCGGAATCGCCTTGCCGGACTTTGTTTTAGCGGGATTGATTATCATTCTGTTTGTGTTTGTCATCCCGATTTTTCCTGTTGCCAGTTGGGGAACGCCAATTCATCTGGTTTTACCGGCTTTCTGTCTCGGCGCGCCGTATGCGGCATACATTGCTCGACTAACAAGAACGGGTATGTTAGACGTGTTGTCTCAGGATTATATTCGTACGGCAAAATCCAAAGGGTTAAGTCAAACGACGGTTATATTCCGTCACGCCTTGCGCGGGGCGCTCATACCGGTCGTTTCTTTTTTGGGTCCCGCCATTGCCGGCATTATTACCGGCTCGCTGGTTATAGAGCAGATATTTTTCATTCCCGGTTTGGGCGCTCATTTTATTGAAGCGGCTATTCAGCGAGATTACACCCTGGCAATGGGAATGGTTATGCTGTTCACCTTTTTGCTCTATTTGATGAACCTGATTGTCGATATTGCCTACGCTCTAATTGACCCGCGCGTGAAACTGGAATAGGGCAGGGGAAGGGTGGATAAACAGGGGGGCGTCTGCCAAGTTGGCGCCTGATAACTAAAAAGTGGGCGCCCCGCGAGCTGGCGAGGCGAAGTCTTTACGCACGAACTGAAATTACCCGAATTATGGCTCCTACCATTGTCATGTCAAGTTTCCGTTCGAGGAAAGATCCGCCCCATCCAGACTGCGGGGCATTTCTAAACTATCTAGCAGTAATTACTAATGCATTACTGTATAGAGAAGTTTCAAAATAACTGTCCTTCGTTGCACAAATACGGAATTTATATTGTGTACCAGACTTCAAGTTCTTGACCGTGAACGAATTGCCGGTGGCAGAGGTAGTGGCTGTTTTCCACTGGTTTGTTCCTTGAATCGCATACTGAATTGTATATTTCTGTGCGGGAATGCTTGAATTCTTGCCGTATACAGAGTTCCAATTAAGCGTTACGCCGCTAGAAGTCGCTGAGTAGCTTTTAATTGACGGCGTGTTGTATTTGGCTTTGGTTGTGGCAGCGCTCATATTTGTAGTTGGTGAACATGCGTATGCAGTATAAGTGCTAATTGATTGATTAATTTGGAAACTATACTTTGTATTACTGCTCAGCCCACTAATGGTTAAAACATCGCCATCAAACGTATATCTCCATGATCCTATCGATCCGGAACTATATTGGTATACCGCATAACTACGATAATATCCATCATACTGACTTTTAATTCTGAGATTGAAATCCATCATTGAGGATGCGATATTTGTGAGCTTGAATGAAATCGAATCGTCGGTTTTGTTGATTACTCTAGCGCCCAGTTTAGCCACTGCGCCTGCCAGGATAAATTGGTTTGTATTGGCAACTGAGCCTTTAGGCGTAACGACAACTTCGTACAAAACATTGTTTTTTACGGAAATCGAAAGCTCTGTCTTGTTCTTTACAGTTCTGGTAGTCCATTTTTCCGTCCCTTCAGGTCGATATTGAACTGTGTAAGACTCTGCCCCGGAATCTTCCCAGTAAATCAATGTTCTTCCGGAACTCTCTGTCCATGCGTAGACCGGTAAATACTCATAACACCCGATATCTACGGTACCGTCCAAAATTCGCTTATTGCCTGTCAGGTCTTTTGAAGAAGAGGACGCATAACTATTGCTTCCTCCATCAATGCAAGACGAGTATGGCAAAGGACGGTTGTTACTGTCCAAATCAGCTTGTGAACGCGTCAAGCAATTCGTTCGGGTAATAGTTTTTGTACCGTAATTATCCGTAGGACCAATAGAATTGCGTAAATACATGGTTCCCCAGTTGGCAAAAGTTCTGTTATTGCCTATGAAGGTAACATTTGTAATAGTCATATAACCGGAATTCTCAATGGTGTTATAATACTCGCTGGGCTTGTTGTTTTCAAACAGGCTGTTGTCAATAT
>JAZQDP010000297.1:0-1713 GCA_045546875.1 Thermoguttaceae bacterium
CAGATGGAAGATTGAAAATTTAAACAGAATGTTAAGCATCGTCTGTGCCGTTCACAACGACGCCTGGGATTTATACTGGTCAAACAGTTAATTTTCAGCGCCCCCCAATTTTGAACGCACCCTCTACCGAAAATAATTTATGCGTCCTCTTGTACAAATTCGTCTTTAGCGCTATAATATAGTACAACGTGTAAATTATTGTTAATCACGAGAAGCGTCCCAAATTTTTTCGCAACTCGCTATAATTGCTAATTGCTCATTGCAAATTGCTAATTTAATAATATGAATCCCAGCCAGCTATCCGTTTTCCTTCGCGACAAGATATTCCCTTACGTCCAGGCGCCAGGTCAGTACCTGGGCGGGGAGATCAATTCTGTTGTTAAGCCGAACTTCCACGGCGGGAAATTCTGTATGATTTTTCCCGACATGTATTCCATCGGCATGAGTTGTCACGGATTGCAGGTGCTGTACCATCTGATGAACCTTCAGCCCAACTGGCAGGCGGAACGCGCGTTCGCCCCGCAGCCGGACATGGAAAAACTCGTCAGAGCGTACGGGATTCCGTGGTTTTCTCTCGAAACGAAAACGCCGCTGAACCAGTTTGACGTTCTCGGGTTTACCCTTCAGCACGAATTGTGTTACACAAACGTCCTGACGATTCTGGATTTGTCCGGCGTTTCGATTACGTCGGCTGACAGAGCGGAAGACGCGCCGCTGATTCTCGGCGGCGGTCCGTGCGCCTGGAATCCGGAACCATTGGCGGATATTTTCGACGCCTTTATTATCGGGGACGGCGAGGAATCGCTGCCGCAGACGTGCGAAAAATGGCGTCAGCTTCGTCTTGAAGGCGTCAGTAGAAAAGACGCTCTGCACGCGATGGCGGCGGAATTTGAGTGGCTTTACGTTCCGTCGTGTTACCAGCCGGACGAGAGTTTCTGCCCCGTCCCGATTTACGACGACGTTCCCGCCGTTATCAAGCCGGCGATCGTTCCAGACTTGGAAAAATACCCGCTGCCGACAAAGCCCGTTGTGCCGTGGGTGGAAGCCGTTCAAGACCGCGTTGCGGTAGAAGTCATGCGCGGCTGTCCGTGGAAATGCCGGTTCTGTCAGTCCAACCCGATTAAACGACCGGTCAGAATCCGCAAGCCGGAAACCATCTGCAAAGCGGTGGAAGAAGGCGTTGCGTCCACCGGATACGAGGAAGTAACGCTCTTGTCGCTGTCAACTGGCGATTACCCGAAAATCAACGAGGTTATAAAATATCTGGACAACGTCTCCCGCTGTCCGTGTAACAGCGCTCAGGACGAGGAATCCGACGAACTTCCCCCTGACGGCGATATCAGCAAAGTCAAGCGGACGGCGCGAAACTTTTCCGTCTCCGTGCCGTCGCTGCGCGTCAACAGCCATCTGACCCGGCTGGGCGAAGTTCTGCGAACGCAAAAACATTCCGGCTTGACGCTGGCAATCGAAGCGGCAAACGAGGACATGCGCGTTATTATCGGCAAACCGATTACCAACGACGACCTGCTCGAAGGGTGCCGAATCGCGTTCTCCCGCGGATTTCAGCGCGTGAAAATGTACTTCATGTGCGGGTTCCCCGGCGAACGAAACGACGACCTGGACGCGATTTTCGATCTGGCGGAACGCGTCGCCAGGCTGGGCAAAGAGGTTTCCGGACGCTGGCCGAAGATCTCCGTCAGCGTTTCCAATCTG
>JAZQDP010000298.1:0-4949 GCA_045546875.1 Thermoguttaceae bacterium
AACGACATGGCTACATCCGACTTTGGTCGTCCGCCAGGAACCGATGCTGCGGCAATTCAGGTTGCCAGAGGAGCTTGCGCTTCCGCGTTGGTAAGCATTCCTAACCGATACATGCACACTCCTGTTGAGGTGGTTTCATTAGACGACATGGATAACGCTGCCACGCTCTTGGCGAGATTTCTCGAAAACGTCAAAACAAAAGAAGATTATATCCCGTAAATTTCGATAACTATATCGCGATTAAATCTACGGCAGATGGAGCGAACTGAGATCGATTACCGTTCGGGTTGCAAAATGCAATCGATTATAAGCCCGATCGGGAAATCGCGTTCAGTTCGCTTCTCGTTTTTGTTTTCTCAACTAAGCACTTACGTTTTACTATTTTCTACATTTTTTCTGTCTTGGGGGCTTGCAAGCTATCTTGAAGTCGATTATAATAGAATAAAAGTTAAACATTCCCGTTTATTAACATTTTCCCTTAACATTGAGAAAGGCATTTCCCATGAGAATTCGACAATTGTTGCAATTAACCGTTTTGGCATTGTTTGCAACCGCACTGTTTTCAGTCGCATCGTATGCCGACGAACCTGCAAAGATTAAGGCGCTTATTATCGATGGTCAAAACAACCATAACTGGCGCGAAACAACGCCTGTCCTTAAACGAGATTTGGAAGAAACCGGTCGATTTACTGTTGACGTCGCTACGTCTCCCAGCAACGGTCAAGACATGTCCCAGTTCAAGCCAAACTTTGCCGCTTACGACGTTATCGTTTTGAACTACAACGGAGACGATTGGTGCGAAGAAACCAGGAAGGCGTTTGAAGAATACATGAAAAACGGCGGCGGAATGGTTGCATTCCATGCAGCTGACAACTCATTTACCAATTGGGCAGAGTTCAACAAGATGATTGCCGTTGGCGGTTGGGGCGGACGCAATAAAGCGTTCGGACCTTATCTTTACTGGAAAGACGGCAAACAGGTTGTTGATCATGAAACCAATGGAACCGGCGGCAACCACGGCGCCCAGCACGAATTTCTGATCGAAGTTCGCGCTCCAGAACACCCAATTATGAAAGGCATGCCTCTCAAGTTCCGTCATTGTAAAGACGAACTTTACGAACAGCTTCGCGGACCGGCTGAAAACGTTCAGATTCTCGCAACAGCGTGGGCAGACCCGAAACAATGGGGAGACGGTCGAGATGAACCGCAGTTGATGGTGATTTCTTATGGCAAAGGTCGCGTATTCCATATTACTATGGGACACGCAGGACAGCAATGCCGCAGCGTTGCGTTTATCGCTCCCTTTGTTCGTGGAACAGAATGGGCGGCAACCGGCGAAGTTACGATTCCCGTTCCGGAAGATATGCCCGGCGAAGACAAACCTGTTATGCGCGAGTAGTTCAAGGCATTAACAAATCAGACTGTTTATGCGTCTAAAATCCATTTGATTGAAATCAAACTCATCGAAAAAGAAACGCTCGGTATTTCCTTTCCAGAAAATATCGAGCGTTTTTTTAGCTTTGAACCGAAAGTCTCAGATTAGCCAATTTTGCCATTCTTGACAATGTCTTTGAGGGCTTTGAGAGCGGTCAGCTGCGGCTTCTTGTAAGCTGGCTTGGCTGGAATGTCACGAACTTCGCCAGTGAGCGGATTCTTGACGTTTTTCTTAGCCGGTTTTTTGGCAACTTCCTTCACCTTGATCTTGAACAGACCCGGGAAGACGAAAGCGCCAGCGCCCTTCTTAACGAATGCGCCTTTAATCTGATCGCTAAGAGCGTCGATGACAGTGGCAACGTCCTTCTTGGACAGCTTGGTGGATTCGGCAATTGCCGAAATCAATTCGGATTTGGACAACGGTTTGGCTGCGGGTTTAGCAGCAGCGGCTTCTTTAGCCATAAGTACTCCTCCTGAACAATCCTTGTCGAGGTAAAACTGTAAAAAGTTTTTAGTTGATATGAACCAGTGGTTATATTCTATAAAAAGCGCTTACCGGTTGCATCAACCTTGCATTCACTCGAATGCAAATCAATTAATTGTTATTAAAAACGTATTTCGGCTTTTTTGCAATACGGTATAGAGCCGATTTCCGTAAAAAACACCAAAAAAAACGATTTTTTAAAAATATTTTTTTTAAAACCCCCCATTTTCAAGGGTTAAACGCTCTTTAATGCGATCTTACCCCCTATTTTTAGCATTGATCGCGATGCAACGAAATCGCATTTTTCAAAATTCGGCTGTAAGCTATTGAATCCAATTAAATAGCGTGGTATAATGTTAAGTATAATTTGAAACAACAAAATGAAAGTGTATTTCGTTCGTCGTTTAATTCTTTGATATTATTCAGAAAGAAAGGTGTACATCAATGAAACAACTATTGTTTGCGGCGCTTGTATGCGCGGCATCATTTTCACAAGCGGCGGCTCAAGAAAATGTTGCTAATGACAATCCGGTAAAACATGTCCTGATTTTAGGTTGGGACGGATACGGATCTGCGTATGTAAATTGGGATGAAGTTCCCACGCTTAAAATGATGAAAGAAAACGGCGCGTGGACGCTGAAAACCCGGTGTGTTTTGCCATCGGTGTCAGCAATCAACTGGGCGACGATTCTTATGGGCGCCGGGTCTGAACTGCATGGCTATCGTACGTGGGGATCCGCTAAGCCGGATATTCCCTCTCGAGTTCTAACCGACAAAGGGAAATTCCCCGACATCTTCAGTGTCGTTCATCAACAGCGTCCAGACGCTCTGACTGCTTCAACTTATACGTGGGACAATATTAAAAATCTTCATGAACTTCCTGATGCTGAACATACCAAGTTTATTCAAAAAGAACAGGTCTCTCCAACGCCGGAAGAATATCAAAAGCTGGTTGATACTACAATCGGGTACATGAAAGAAAAATCTGTACTGACGTTTGTTTATTTTACCGATCCGGATGCGGAAGGTCACAAATACGGCTGGGGATCAGAGGAATACCACAAAAAAGTCGCTGAACTTGACGGCTATGTTGGACAGATTATAAAATATCTTCAAGATAATGATCGATTAAAGGATACGGTTGTTTTTCTCATTTCTGACCACGGTGGAACTGGTAAAGGGCATGGTCACGACACCTTGCAAGATATGGAAACCCCATTTATTGTATTTGGAGCGGGTGTAAAACCTGGCGAAATCAAAGACGTTGTCGTTAATTATGACACGGCAGCAACCGTTGCATGGATTCTTCAGCTTAAGGCTCCGGATTGCTGGCGAGGAAAACCGGTTAAATCCGCTTTTCAATTCAAGGATTAATCAGAGTAATCGGAGAAACGTTAGTATTTATCTCAGCATAATACTAACGTTTCAGCATAATAATCCAGAAAAAGGGAACGCCAATCAAGGCGGTAACAACGCCAACCGGAGCTTCTGTTGCAATCGCTCCGGTTAGTGGCAAGCACCTTGCCAACAGGTCGGCTAAAATTAGCAGCGTTGCGCCAGTTAGGACGCTTGCGGGTATAATCTGACGAAAGTCCTGTCCACAAAGCCGTCGGCTTATATGCGGCGCTACAAGACCTACAAATCCGATTAGACCGCACAGGCTCACGCACGCTCCAGCGATAAGCGACGCTAACACAAAAGCCGTAATTCGCAATTTGTTGGCGTCTACGCCAAGAGAGAGTGATTTATCATCTCCTAAAATCATCGGATTTAACGCTGGCGCGATGATAACGGCTCCAATGATGCCAACAAGAATGACAGCCCCGCTGATCCATAAAAGTCGTGTGTCGTAAATCTGAAGCGATCCGAGAAGCTGCCACAGGATGCCGGGTAAATGTTCGTTTGGTGAAAGAATAAAAACGATCATCAATCCGGCTCCGGCAAAAGAGCTATACATGACCCCGGTTAGCAAAAGCGTATAAACATGAACCACGCCGTTTTTTTCACGGGCAATCAAGTACACAATTCCAATAGACGCAATAGCCCCCAAAAACGCTCCCGCTGTAATTGTCCAGGCGGCTATAACGCCAAGTCCTAAAGCCATCGTCAGCGCCGAGCCTAAGCCCGCTCCAGACGAAACGCCTAAAACATAAGGGTCTGCCAAGGGGTTGCGAAGAATGGACTGAAAAATCGAACCTGAAACGGCTAATCCTGCGCCAACTAACATTCCAGCAACAACTCGCGTTAGACGCATATTTAATAACGGCGACTGTAATAGTTCCATCGGAGAGATCCAAACAGAACCAAATAAGACTGCGCTCAGCGCCGCCAAAAGCAAAATTAACGTCAAGAGAAAAAAATTAACGTAGCGCATTTAACGTTTTGTCTAAGATTTCCTCGATTGAGAAAGCAAACTCGCTAACAGAGCAACTATTGCTACTAACTCTGTTAGCGAGAACTGGCTAAAATGCCAGTTTTAACTCAGGTTCTCAACTAACTTGTCTTACCGATTCTCGCTTACGCGTTGGGACAATCAGGTTCTTTGGCGTCAAGAACTCTTTGAGGGACGGTATGCGCCAACGTGTACATGCACTCTACCAAAATCCAAATCTGAATGCAGACGATTGCGAGTCCCATTGCGAAAAGCACATGGTTGTTGGTAATCGGACCACAGACAGACGTTCCTTTTGTTGTAATCCAGTTAATCATATTGAGGATCATTGCCCACATTGGAAGAATGGTCATAATAATCAGCGGAATAACAAGGAAATAGCAGGGTTTGCCGCTTCGTTTGACGAAAATCATGATAATCGACAGCGTCAGCGAGGCAAGAATCTGGTTCGTTGCGCCGAAGACGGGCCAGAGCATCATGCCGATAGCCCCCTGTCCTGTTGGCGATGGCATACACGCCAAGGCGGCTCCAAAGAAGACAACAATGCACGTTGCGAGGTACATGTTTTTCACGCCCAGTTCCTGAATGAGGTATCGCTGAAGTCGGGTGGCGCAGTCGAGCGTTGTCGCAGCAAAACTG
>JAZQDP010000299.1:0-1975 GCA_045546875.1 Thermoguttaceae bacterium
TGTTCGCCTTTCGGCGAATGCGTAATTCCGTTCGCTAACGCTCACTCCATTACCGCCTTTCAATCCTCTCCCTATTCCCTACTGCCTACTGCCTACTGCCTCCCCGCCCGCCTCTTGCATTTATTATTGAAAATGGTATAATAAATCTATTATGAATGCGTTAAATAATTTGCACGAAAAAATCGAGACCCTTTGCAATCTTGTTCCTCAGCTTGACGAATGCGCTCAGCTCGTTCAGGCGGACTCGTCTGTCGGCATGCCGTGGCGGGACTCGCTCATGTCGAAGCTGCGCGTGCAGTCGAGCGGCGATACGCCTTTGATCGTCGCGATTGCCGGCGGTACAAACGTTGGTAAATCAACCGTTTTTAACCATTTAGCGCGCGATAACGCCTCTGGAATAACGTCTCAGGCGTCGGGAACGAAATACCCGGTTTGCCTTGTTCCGGAATCGTGGGCAGACGAGCAGAAGCTCCAGAAGCTGTTCGACGGCTTCGTGGTTGAGCCGTGGAAAGACAGCGTCGCTCCGCTGACCGAAAACGAGCAGGACGTTCTGTATTGGCGCGTTGGCGCCCACGTCCCTCCGCAGCTCATCCTGCTGGACACGCCCGACGTCGATTCTACCAACGTGGCAAACTGGCGCCGCGCTGAAAAAATTCGGCAGATAGCAGACGTTGTAATCGCTATTTTAACGACGCAAAAGTATAACGACGCTGCCTGCGTCAATTTCTTTAAGCAAGCGGCTAAAAGCGGAAAAGAGTTTATCGTTCTGTTTAACCAGTTCGAGAAAGACGACATTTCTTCTTTGCCGTCGATGCTGGCAGAGGTGGTGAAACATCTTCAACAGCCTCCGATTTTCGCCTATATAGCCTTGCACGACAGAGAGGCGTCAAAGTCGTTGGGGCTGCCGTTTTACGCGATTCCTCTCAATGCAGACGGGGCTGTCGAATCGGATAGAATCGACTTCAATGCGCCCAAGTCCCTGACGGACGAATTGGCGTGCATGCACTTTGAAGAGCTGAAAACCCGGTCGCTTTCCAAGTCGCTTGTTGACGCGATGAACGCAGAAACCGGTTTGGGCAAATGGCTTAGCGAGATTTTCGCTAAAAGCAAAGAGTTCGCCTTGCGGCTGGACATTCTCAAGGACATGGACGCTGGCAAGATAGAGCCTCTTCAGTTGCCCAGGGGCTTGGTTCTTAAAGAATTGCAACAACAACGCAATTCTATGCGAAACTCTTTGACAAAATTGTCTTTTATAGCTCAAACTGCAGTAGGTAAAGCGTGGTCAGCGGCTTCGTCCTGGTTTAAAAAGGGCGAAGGTTCGACAGTTTCTCCCGAAGAGAAATTTTTAGAGCAAGAGCGCGTGCAAATGATTCAGTCCGCCGAAAAGATTTACAAAACGCTTAGAAATCAGGCGCAGACCGATAGCGTTTTAGGCGATCAGATTCGGGAGATTTTAGAACATGCAACGATTGAAGACATTATCGACCGCATTCAAGCTGAGCATAAAGCTTCGCCGGTAATTTCAGAGGAATTTCGGAATTATGTCAAAACCGAATGGACTCAATGGTGTGAAGAACATCCTTGGCAAAGCCGGATTTATAAGGCTGTTGACTCTGGTTTGGCAATAGCTCGTCCGGTAGCAACGGTTACTTTGGGCGCGTTTCTCTTATACGAACCCACAGTAACGCTTGGAACAGCCACGATTTTAGCCGGCGCGTCCAACAGCGTCGATGTAATGACCCTCGGGGATTTGTTTTGTAATATTCAGCAAAGATTCTGCGTCGAACGCGCTAAATGGCTGCAAAATATTATTCGACAGGAACTGAAAATCGACGATTTGCTCAATATGCTCAATCGTCAGATTGCCGTTCAGGATTGTCAAGAGATTAAATTGGCGCAAAGCCTTCAGCAGGAATTGGCGTCCCCTTGATTTATTTGGACAATATATATAATAGGCAGTAGGCAGTAGGCAGTA
>JAZQDP010000300.1:0-1644 GCA_045546875.1 Thermoguttaceae bacterium
TTCTTTTTAGAGTCAGAATCAACGACAATGTTCGACAGTCCTTTCGACGTAGTTATCCAGATGTTATGCTGTCTGTCTTCGGCAATTCCGCAGATAACGGAACTGGCAAGGCCTGTGCTTTCGTCGAGAATGTCGAGTTCATCATCCTGCGCATTAAAAATGTTCAAGCCGTTGTCCGTTGCAATCCAATAAAGTCCCCGGCTATCGACAAAAACCTGATTTACGTTTCCCTTTGTAAACTGCTTGTCGTGATGGATTGTTCCGACGTAATTGTTTACATGATAGTCCAAGCCATTTATCACCGAGATTCCTTTTGAACCGCCAAGAACTATATTGCCGCTGCCATCAACCACAACCGACGACAGATAGTCGGAAAGGATTCCGCAATTTGCCGAGTTGAATGTTGTGAAAGAATTTGACGACACGTCGAATTTCTGCAATCCGCCGCCCAAAGTGGCAATCCAGATGTTGCCCTTTCCGTCCTCGGCAAGCGACCACACGTTGTCGTTGGCAAGAGTATTTGGGTTGGAAGAATCGTTTCTGTAAGCCGTAATTCCGCCGTCTTTTCCAAAGCGGTACAATCCGCCCCAATACGAGCCGAACCACACATCGCCATTGCGCGCCACGAGCGAACTCACGAAGATATCGCTCAGAAGTTGCTTGCAATTCTGCTTGTTGAACCGCTTTTCAATGCCGTTTTTCTTGTCGTAGAAGATTATTCCGTTGCCGTTCGTACCATACCAATAGTTTCCAGCTTTATCCTGAACCATAGTATTTACATCTTCAATGCCGACAAATCCGAAATTGTAGAGGTTTCTGCAAGTGTAAGAAATTCCGTTTTTGTACGTTCCGACCCACAAAAACGAATTCTGTTTGTCGAAAAACAATGTCGAAACCGGATTGGTTGCCGAGATATTCTTAGACTCCTCGTACAACGGAACAAGAAGAGTCTCGCAATGCTTGTAATCAATCTTGAAGAGATTTGAATGGTCTGTGCCAAGCCAAACGTTGCCCGAAGTATCCTCTACCGCGCTGCAAACCGCGCTGTCGGCAAACCGTTTGTCGAACTTCAGCCCCTTAGCCTGACAGAAGTCGGCAACAGACGAGAACCAACGGCGATGCTGCTTGGAATAAATAAAGACCTGTCGGGCAGAGAAAACCCACACATTCTCGCCACTATCCTCGAACACGTTGTACTGGTTTCGTGGCGATGCGCCCAAATCGAGCAACCGGTTGTGATGCCATAGAACCCTCGCCGTCTTACCGTTAATCGAAGCCAGAGTTGCATCGTTATAGACAACAAGAACGCCGTTTTTCGACTCACAGATGGCAGAAATCTGTCCCATCGGAAGCGCCGGATTGTCTCCGTTCATCGAAAATGTGGTCTTCTTGCCCGTCTTAACATCGCAATAATAAACGCCATGTCCCATAACATAGCACCACAGATTCTTGTTTCTATCAACATGAATCTTGAAGGCATATCCCTTAACATCGAACACATCGAGCAGTTCGCTGAACTGAGAAAACCGCTCAGTCTTCGGATTGAAGAGGCAATAAAGATTGGCATCGGAAATCAGAAGTCTACCGTCTGCCAGTTCCTGAACCGAAATAAGTTTGTTGTCGAGCATCATTCCTTCAGCAACG
>JAZQDP010000301.1:0-1965 GCA_045546875.1 Thermoguttaceae bacterium
TTTTCGCAACCCAAAATTGAGCGCACCCCCTTTTTGAACATTCCTCCCCCTTTTACGGCATATATTTTATGTTAGAATGTATTACTACCACTAGAAAGAAAGGAGAGAGAGTATGGAACCAATTACACCTATCTTTGACTTACCGATTAAACGAATGCCTTTTAATGAAAAGAAAGGTTGGTGGGAATGTCCGCCATTTGGAGATGAGGATAAATCAGTGGTTGTATGGTTGGAACCCTCTTATGAAGAAAAGCGAATATACTTCAATATATTTCTTCAAAAAGACGGCGCATTAGACAATCACATTAGTCGGTTAGTCTCTGCTACTTTATTTCCTATTAGTTGGCGGTCTATATCGGCGGAAAGCGAACTAGGCTCTTGCAGACTATTCTTTGACTTAGGAACGCAGGTATTCAATGAAGAAGTATTGGAAGATGCTTTAACCGCTCCGATACTACTTTATATTCAGGACTGTATTTCTTTACCTGCGTGGTACATTCCGTATAGACCACAACCGAAAAAGCAAAAAGAATTGACAGAAGGCGAACGTATTGCAAGAGAAAAGCGAATGCAGGAAGCCTATGCAGAATGGCTTAGGAAGCGAGAACTTCAGCAAAAGAAAATTCAAGAGCAGAAAGAACAAACCGAAAAAGAATGGGAAGAATGGGAGAAAAGGCAAGAAGAGGATAACAATCAATAACAAAACACACAGGAACGACCTGTGCGTTTTACCGATTATAACTTTTAACCGTAGCATCTACAAGATTAAGTTTCGACAATTTACTGTAATAATCGTCCTTTTGGTTCATCCCATCATTTGACGCCTAATGCCATTTTCATCTCAACAATGAGTTGATTAGGCGCCATCTAACCAAATGTGCCACACTATCGTCAGCTTCAGGTCAAAGCATTCAACTCTTTATCTAAAGAATCTAACAGGTTTTGGATAACTTTATAGGCGTCAACTCCATCAATTTTTGCTTTATAGGACAGTATCAATCGATGGTTCAGGGCAGCGGCGGCTACAAGTTTCACATCCTGAAATCCACAGGTTGGTCGACCATCAAACAACGCCGCGGCACGAGCAGATTCAGCAATGCCAATCGCAGCTCTGGGAGAAGCTCCAAACGAAACGTACTGTTTAACCAACTCTGTCGCTTGAGGAGAATCCGGATGAGTAGCCGCAGTCAATTTTGCGATATAATTAGCAACAGCAGGTGGAAGAAAAACATTTCTCAAAAGAGAAAAGACATTATGCAAATCTCCTGTTGAGAAAATAAAATCAGCAGTCGGCGGAGCGCCATGACGTCGAGTCGTAATTATCTCTTCCAACGTTTGAACAGAAGGCGAACTAACGTGCAATTTAAACAAAAATCGGTCTAATTGAGCCTCCGGTAACGGATACGTACCTTCTAATTCGATGGGGTTCTGGCTAGCCAATACAAAAAATGGTTCTGGCAAAGGGCGCGTCTGACCAAAGGCTGTAACGCGTTTTTCCTGCATTGCTTCCAATAACGCAGACTGAGTCTTGGGCGACGCTCGGTTAATTTCGTCTGCAAGAAGAATATTCGTAAAAACTGGACCTTCCTGAAAAATCATTTCTCGTTTTCCAGAAGGAGTATCTTGCAACAAATGCGTACCGGTTATATCGCCCGGCATAAGATCAGGGGTAAACTGAACTCTGTTAAACTTTAACCCTAAAAGAGTTCCCAGCGCTTGAATAAGAGCGGTTTTTCCAACGCCAGGAACCCCTTCGAGTAAAATGTGCCCTCGGCTAAAAATGCCAATCAAAACCAACTTATGCAGTTCGGGACGACCCAGCAAAACTCGATTCAATTCGTCCTGAAGACGATCAATTTTTTCTTTTGCGGGTTGAATTCGTTCTGGAGTAAGTAATTCTGTCATGACGCGTTACAGTTTATAGTTTACAATGACTTGAAGTCTGTGTACTCCAATAATCATGCA
>JAZQDP010000302.1:0-2979 GCA_045546875.1 Thermoguttaceae bacterium
GGAAAAAATCAAGTATATAAACCAGTTTTTTTGAAAAAAGTATAAAAAAATTTAAATAAAAATATTTCGGTTGGCGTTGACAAGTTGGTTTGGAAGCTATAATAAATGTAAATGACCGTCTTACAAACGCCGCTAATTGGCATAATATATCATCCTTTGTTAGTGTAGTAACATGA
The DNA here is from genome assembly GCA_045546875.1 of Thermoguttaceae bacterium. Lineage (GTDB taxonomy): Bacteria > Planctomycetota > Planctomycetia > Pirellulales > Thermoguttaceae > RUG11551. Next base: position 177 of record JAZQDP010000302.1, read on the forward strand.
ACCTTTCCCCAATACCATCAAAAAAAGTTTTGGATTTGTATTACCTGGAAGCCCGTTGCCAACTTTTGGAAGTTGCAGCGTTTCTGGATCGAATCGACCGAGGCGACGCCAGCGCAGTCGAAGACGATAGCCGCTTGACTCGGCTTCGCGCCGCGATTAAAGTTCTCAATTCGCCGCAGGACGCTCCCGATCGAGCGGAACAACTGCTCAACCTGTTTTCGTAAAGCGGTTGTTTTCCAGCTTTGTTATTCGATTCATTTTAACATAAAACCTGTTTTCCAGACAATTAATATATTATGTACGTAATTCAACCACATTATCACGCCATTGCGCGAACGACTCAAGATTACGAGCGCATGGCTCAAAGCGGCGTCGTTGCCTGTGCTGAACCCGCTTTTTGGGCGGGATTCGACCGCAAATACCCGGAAACGTTCATTGACTATTTTCGCCAAATTAGCGAATTTGAGCCGACTCGTGCTGCTGAGTACGGAATCGATCATTATTGCTGGGTAGCTGTCAATCCAAAAGAGGCGGACAACCCGGAACTGTCCAACGAAGTGCTCAAGGCGATGCCCGAATTCTTCAAAAAGCCAACTGTGTTGGGAATTGGCGAAACGGGATTGAATAAATCGTCCAAAAATGAATGTGAAATCTTTATGCGTCAGGTTGAACTGGCAATCGAGTACGACCAGCTTCTCTTGATTCATACGCCGCACCTGGCAGACAAGATTATCGGAACGAAGCTCATTCTCGACATGCTGAAAGATTTTCCGGTTAATCCGGATAAAGTTTGGATTGACCACGTTGAGGAACATACTATTCGCGCTTGTAAAGATGCCGGATACTGGATCGGGTTTACGCTCTATCCGATTACGAAATGTTCCGCCAACCGCGCTTGCGATATGTTGGAAATGTACGGAACGGACAGAACGCTTATCAATTCCTCTGCCGACTGGGGACCTAGCGATCCGTTTACGCTTCAGGAGTGTATTGCCCAGTTTAAAAAGCGAGGGCGAACTGAGGCGCAAGCGCTCGAGATTTTCTATAATAATCCGTGTCGATTTCTCGGTCAGAACCCTAAATTTAAACATAAACCTATTAAAATTGTAGAAGAGTAGCCTTTTGAGAACGAGTAGCCATGTTGTTGACATTCGGTAAAGCGTCTTTTACGGATATGTCGCATACAAGATGAATTTTATGAACAGATTGGCAACTTTATTCGTATTACATATTCAGCCTAAGATGTATTAGGCAGCGTTTTTAGACAAAAATATCAGAACAAGGGAGTTTGTTCTGACTGTCAATTACTATTTATTTAATTTAAATTATATGGCTCGAAATTATTACGAAGTGCTTGGCGTTCCCAAAGACGCCTCTGAAAAAGACATTCAAAAAGCGTATCGAGAACTGGCGCGCAAGTACCATCCGGACTTGCATCCAGACGACAAAGACGCCTCGAAGAAGTTTAGCGAGGTTCAAGAAGCGTACGACACCCTAAACAACAAAGAGAAAAGAAAAAAATACGATCAGTTTGGCGCCAATTACGAACAGTTTCAGGGCGCGCCGGGCGGTTTTGGCGACGGTTCATTCAATATGAATGGTCAGGAATTTGACCTTAACGACATTTTAGGTCGTTATGCTTCCGGCGGTTTTGGCGGTCGAGGACGCCGCTCCGGCGGTTTTGGCGGGTTCGATTTTGGCAATTTATTTGGCAGTCGAGGACGCGGACAAAATGCTAACGTCGGCGGTGAAGACGTCAGTTCAGAGATTACGATTCCATTTACGCTGTCTGTCAACGGTGGAAAGCAGGTAGTGTCGTATAGTTTATCCAACGGTCAGACAAAGACGCTTGAGATAACTATTCCAGCCGGCATCGCAGATGGGAAAAAGATTCGACTGCGCGGGCAGGGCGCGCCGTCCATGACGGGCGGTTCGCCAGGCGACTTGATTGTTACCGTTCACGTCCTACCGCACCCGTATTTTACGCGGCAGGGTAACGACCTGTTAATCAGTTTACCAATCACTCTCAGCGAAGCGATTAACGGCGGGAAAGTTGACGTGCCGTCTCCCAAAGGAACTGTTTCGCTTACCATTCCACCGGGAACGTCAAGCGGAAAACGCCTCCGAATGAAAGGGCTTGGCGTTCAATCGTCACGAGGTTCTGCGGCGGGAGATCTGTTTGTTGAACCGAAGATCATTTTGCCGGACGTTATTACAGACGAATTGGCAAATTTGGCAGAGCAAGCAGAAAACGGTTATCGTTCAAATCCCAGAGCGAATATGCGTTGGTAGCGGCGAGGCGTCGCTAAGTGCATAGTAAGGATGAGCGCTTTGCGTCATTCCGCATTCCGAATTAATTTACCATGACACCCAGTTATTCCTTTCCCAAATCGCGTCATCTTCGTTATCAACGAGATTTTATGCGCGTGTATAAAACGTCCACGGCGTACAATAACGGCATTTTGCTGGTGTACGTTGCGAGGAACGATTTGGGTTACCCGCGTCTGGGCTTGAGCGTTTCAAAAAAGGTGGGAAAGGCGCATGTTCGCAACCGCTGGAAGCGCATTATCCGCGAGGCGTTTCGTTTACATCAAGGCGAATTTGCTCCCGTAGTGATGAAAATGGCGCAAAAGGAGAACCGAACCGACATCGCTCTGGAAATAGCGGCTGGAATTGATATGGTTGTTATTCCGCGTAAAACGGGAGTGGAGCCGAACTTAAAGGAAATTGTCAAGTCGCTTCAGTATTGCGTAAAGCGGGCGTCTGAAAAATTAAAGTCGGAGGCCAAGCGGTCTTAGGAAGA
>JAZQDP010000303.1:0-2296 GCA_045546875.1 Thermoguttaceae bacterium
CCTGTTTTACCCAAAGAAAGTGTAAAATCATGGCTAATCTTCGAAACCCGTTGTTCTACCCTTTTTCCCGCATTTTAACAATAGGATTTTCTTTTTCGACATTTCTTGCGGTTGCATTTTTCGCAGCGTTCTTTTGCGTATCTCCTGTTCTGGCTGATGATTATGACGTCGCAACTGAAGATTTAAGCGCTGCTTGGACTGTTTCCAAGACAACAGGTATCACTCTAGACGGAAACGTTAAGAGTTTCGCTAATCATACAGGAACTCTTACTATCAATTCTGATCCCACTATTACGCTCTCAAACGGAGCTGTTTTTGAACAGAGCGGAGTAATTAATCCCAATAAAAAAGCCATTGTAGTTAAAGGAGATGGCACATTAAAAATAACGTATCAAGGTACAAATGTGTGTTCATCTAATACATGCTTGTTCGGTTTTTATATTTATGATGACTGCATTGTTGATAATAGTTGTGTTTTCAATAGCTCAATTACTGATTCTGGCAATATGATGTTATGCGGCTCTACTGATTTCCTGCAATTTCATGGCAATGGAGAATTTATTATTGGACGTAACACATGGGTGCGTCAGAATTGCACTCTAAAAGTTGACAGTAATTGTAACGCCAAATTTAGCCAAAGTACAATGGCTGGAATCAATACAAACTCAGGCTTTAATCTTCTCAGTAATACAATTACCTTTGATGTTGCTGATAATGCAACCTTGGAATCAACGGTTCGCATCTTTGATGAAAATAAAAATGCAGGCAATATTATTAAAGCAAGCGCTGGTACAATGACGATTCTTAACTCTAATAATGTTTATAGGGGTTCAACGACTATTTCCGGCGGAACGCTTATTGCCAATGGTTCTTCAAGTAACAATGTTACCTCAATAGGTACTGGGGCTTTAACTATAAATAATGCAACATTGAGCGCTGTTCAAGGTAATATTCCAGCAAGCAAGTTAACCATATCAGGAGATTCAACATTTATTTCTTCAACGGGTTGGAATAGATTTAAAAATATTTCCGGATCGGGAACGCTAACGCTTATTGGACCTGGATATTTAGCTATTAATAAAGACTATATTGCAACAAATTTCACAGGCGCTTTTATAGTTGGCACAACCACCCAAGCTGGTATGCTGTCTTTAGAGGGAAGGTCTAATCTGCTTAATGCCGCTAGTGGAAAGATTAAGGTTGTTAATGGTATTGTTGATTGGAGAGGGTTTGAGCAATCATTTAATTCTTTTGAATATTTGGATGGCGAAATGCAAAACATGACGGGAAAGTTAACGCTCGGAAATGAATTCAAATACAATTCGTCTACCAATTTGATTGTTCCTTGTACTATAGCGGGAACCGCAGATTTAGTTAAAAAAGGTTCTGGAACGCTGACTCTTTCAAAAGCTCCTGAATATACGGGTTCGACAACGGTTGAATCAGGAACGCTTTCATTGGGCGCTAACAGTACGCTATATAATCTTTCCGGCGGAAGTGAAAACGTTCTCGCAACGTTGGACGCAGGAACTAATAATCTGACGATTGATAATTTGACCGCTGATGAAGCAAAACGTTTTGTTGGGTCGATTACAGCGTCAAGCATTACAGTAAAAGCTACAGATAACGCTCCAATGCAAATCTACACAGCCGCAAACGGTTTAGTGGACGCTAATAGCTTTATTGTTTCCTCCGGTCGTGTTGACGTAAAAGGCTGTATGCAAACCAACGTTTCAGTTGAAACAGGCGCAAAATTCTCGCCAGGCAACTCCGTTGGAAACGTTGATATTGACGGCACTTTTACGCTTGCTGGTGGAACGCTGTTGATTGAAATGGACGCAAATGGCTTCGACACTATGTCTGCTACATCATTTGATTTGAACAATGGTACGATTTCCTTTACATTAACAGACGACATTCCTTGGGGAGCAACGTACGATATTCTTACAGCGACAAGCGGTGAATCGTTCAATGATAATATTATTACTCGAATGCTGAACGGACAAACGCTTCCAGAATACTTTAGCCTGACTCTCGCAGGCGATACCAACAATATCGTTAGATTCTCCATTGATCGCAACGCCGTTCCGGAACCATCGGCGTGGACGTTGCTGATTCTCGGCTCGATGGGGTTGTTGTACTGGCGGAAACGCGGAAAGAACGCTTAATCTTGGAGAAGTGCGATGGCTTGCCGTCAGTTTTTCCAAAAAAGAGTTGAGAAATACCATTAAAGCAATTCGTGCCAATAACGTACGAACCCTTTATATTTTTTCAAATGGTTCTTTGCGTTATTGGC
>JAZQDP010000304.1:0-1882 GCA_045546875.1 Thermoguttaceae bacterium
GGTGGTGAAAATCGAGCTCTACGGAGGCTATCAACATAATATCGATAAAAAGGGCAGGATTTTCATTCCGGCCAAGCTTCGCGATGATTTGGGTGAATCCTTTATTATCTGTCGCGCCATTCATCAAAAACCCTGCTTGTGGGTTTATTCGTTGGCAGAGTGGGACAAACTGGTGGAGAAGATCAGTCAGTTACCCAAAGCGAAATCAAGCAGTATGCGCCGTTTCTTGTTTGAGGGCGCTTTCAACGTCGAGTTTGATGCACAGGGAAGAATTATCATCCCCGCGGCACTTCGCGAGTATGCGAAGTTAGAGGGCGATGCACACATAATCGGTATGACCCAGAATCTTGAAATTTGGAACACGGCACTTTGGGAAGAAGAAAACAAGACCTATACCCCCGAGGCGATTGCCGCTATGGCCGAAGATTTGGAGTTTTAATTCATGGAGTTTCAACACCGTTCGGTTTTGTTGCATGAAACCATCGATTCTTTGAATGTAAAAGAAAACGGCATTTACGTGGATGGAACGGCGGGTGGCGCCGGTCATTCCAAAGAGATTGCCAAACGGTTAGGGAACGGTCACCTGTTTGCACTCGACCAGGACCCCGACGCCGTTCGGGTCGCAACTGAGCGTTTGCAGGGTTTACCGGCCACGGTAATTCAGGCCAACTTTTGCGAGATGGACCGGGTGTTGGCCGAAAGAGGAATTACCGCAGTAGACGGAATTTTATTGGACCTGGGCGTTTCTTCTTACCAATTAGATAATGGGGAACGCGGTTTTTCGTATCACCAAGATGCGCCGCTCGATATGCGAATGAGCAAGTCGGGTCCGACGGCGGCTGATTTGGTAGCAACGTTAACAGAAAACGAATTGGCCGAAATCTTTTTCCAATATGGCGAAGAAAAGTTTTCCCGAAGGATTGCGGCGCGAATCGTTGAAGAACGGAAAAACACCCCGATTACAACCACGCTTCAACTTGCCGAACTGATTGCCGAATCGGTTCCTGCGGCCGCCCGAAGAGACGGCCACCCCGCAAGAAGGTGCTTCCAGGCGCTTCGTATTGCGGTCAACCGCGAGTTGGACGTGCTGTCGACGGCTTTGGATAAAGCGTTTGATTTGTTGGCACCGGGCGGTGTGCTCTCAATCATTACCTTCCATTCGTTGGAAGACCGAATGGTTAAACAACGTTTCAAAAACTACTGTACGGGTTGTACCTGTCCGCCCGATTTACCGATTTGTGTTTGCGGCAAAACCCCGAGAGGGAAGTTATTATTCCGAAAGCCTGTTGAGGCTTCCAAAGAAGAATTGGATGAAAATCCACGAAGTCGAAGCGCAAAACTTCGCGCCGTGGTGAAACTATAAAAAACGGAGGAATTACCAGTGGATAATATGAAGTATTACCGTGAATCTTTGGCGTATGATTTTAATCGTTTTATGCCCAGAGAAGAGAAGGTACAAGACAATATTATCGCGCTCAATAAAGTTCAACCCAAAAAGCGTACCCGCGCCGCGGCCAAGCCGATGAATCTCTCGGCCTTTGCGGTAGCTGCAGCGGTTATGATGTTGGCGGCGATGTGCGGCAACATTTTCCTTCGTCTGCAAATTAACGAGGTCAATACGCAGATCAATGAAATGGAGTCGAAGATTGAACTTCTGAATAGCGAAAAAACGGCTTTAGAGGTTGAATTGGAAGGCAGATTGTCGTATACTAATATAGAGAAAGAAGCGGCCGACCTTGGTATGCGCAAAATGAACAAGGAGCAGGTTAAGTACATTCGTGTAAACGATACGGATGTTGCGTACACGGTTGAAAAATAAAGTTTTACACAAATTAAAATGTATAGTCAAAGTTTACAATCAATATAATGAAGATAGAGTGTC
>JAZQDP010000305.1:0-4307 GCA_045546875.1 Thermoguttaceae bacterium
TGAACCAGTTCCAGATTTCCAGTTCTGGCTGCAAAATGCAAAACGGTTTTTCCCAAATAGCTCTTAGCGTTTATGTCCGCGCCCTGTTTAACGAGCCACTGAACAATTTCGAGATTCCCTCTATAGGCGCCAAAGTGCAAGACTGTAAGATGGCTATGGCTTTCAGCGTTTATATCTAATCCCTGTTCAACAAGCCATTGAACGAGCTTCAAATTCCCGCTTAAAGCGGCAAAATGCAAGATTGAAAATCCATAACAGTCTTTGGCTTTGACGTCAGCGCCTTGTTCAACGAGCCATTGAACCAATTCCAGATTTCCTTTTTCGGAGGCATAATGCAACGCCGTTTTTTCAAAGAGGTCTTTAGCGTTGACGTCTGCACCCTTTTCGATTAGCAGTTTAACCCGGTTCAGATTTCCCGTTTGCGCGGCATAGTGGAGAATAGAACCTTTATTATTATCAGAACGATAATTAAAGTCGAATTGTCCTGTTTGGAACATCTGTTCAAAATAGTAAACGCTTTCTACGCCAAACGTTTTGATAGTTTTTTCTGGAATGGCTAGAATGCGAGGGTCAAAATCTATTGTTGACAATCCGTAACAGACGCCTGAAAGAATTGTCGAAATAATCAGGAACGAATTCAAAATGTATTGGTGGTTTTTCATAGTTCGACGAAGTAAAACAGATTGCCAAAGTTAATACTACTAATAATTATAATATATAGTTGTATTTTTTGAATGGGGGGGAGGGGTTTGCGATAAAAAAAGGGTGCACGCAAATTCTTATTGCGAAGATAGAGGAATATGAGAAGCGGGTCAGCGTCCCGAAGGGGGCGCCATTTCTATAACCGTCGACTTTAGTCTACGGACGGCGAAGCCCTCCCTAAAAAGACTTCCTAATCGAGTCAACCTCTCTTTCTTCCTTCCAGCGCCCAAAGGCGCTGGGGGGAAGAAAAAGAGTATTTGTTGATGATTTATTATGTTGGGATTTCCCGCCGGCGGTTGAAACCGCCGGTTATAGAGATGTCGCCCCCTTCGGGGCTATAGCGGGCTAACGTCCGCTGTCGCTATCGCGACGTATTATTCCCAACGTTTTTTGCAGACCTTCTTCCTTTTGAACCAATCTGATGTGCGCCTCCTCAATTTTGAACGCACCCAATTATTGGATTAGATTCCACCCCTCTTGCAATCGAATCGGGGTTGAGTTATCATAATAAGAAATCGTATTATGAATTGTTGTATTCATTTTAAAAAGGATAATTCAAATGAGATCATTTTTATTTGCCGCTTTGGCGGCGTTGACGCTGTTTGTCAGCGCCGCTCAGGCTGATGTAACAGACGGCGGAGTTAAAGCCGTTACAGAGAACGGCGTTATTTCCCTTTATCGCGGTCTGGATGCGGAACCGTTCGCGTCGCTGCCGGCTCAAACGGAGTCCGGGGACGTTCTGGAAGTTGTAACAATCGACGGTCCGTTTGTCGCCCTGCGCGTTTCTCCCAAGTTGGGCGAAGCCAGAACGGTTAAATCGCTATTCATCCCGGATATTACGGTTTCTCCGTCGTGGGCGGACGAGTCGTCCAAGGTCTTGGGAACTGCCGGGCTGACGACCGTTAACGACAATCCCGGATCGTACATGTTCCTTGCCGCGGCAAACCCTCAGACGAACAAAGGCGTGGTCGCCGCCTGGCTGACGACCGACAAAGCGTCCGGCGTTGTCTTTACGCGGCTCAACGAAAGCGGTCAGCTTGTCATCAAAGCGGAATCGCAGTACGGTCGATGGGAGATTCCCGCTGACGCCAAGACGGAAGACTATCAGGGGGAAATCCTGGTTGTCGGCGCGTTTGACGATTGCCGATTCGGTTTGGAGGCGTACGCGGATCAGGTGGCAAAACACTACTCGATTCATTTGCTACCGCAGCCGAGCGGATATTGCACCTGGTATTCAAACGTGTACGGCGGAGCGGGTAACGAAAAGGGAACGCGCGAGTTCATGGACGCTGCCGCGGAAAAGCTGGTTCCGTTTGGGTTTAATCTGTTTCAGATTGACGACCGATGGCAGTCTGGCTCTTCCAGAAACGGTCCGAACAAGAATTTCACAGTTCACAATCCTAACGGTCCGTATCCTTCGGGAATGAAGCCGACGGCGGAATACATCAAGTCAAAAGGCGCAACCGCCGGCGTGTGGATGATGGCGTCGAGCGGAAACTGGAACGATCCGTATTATGCGGACAAGCAGAACTTCTTCGTCAAAGGCGCAGTGAATTATCCCGCTCCCGGAGAAAAGAACTCCCGACGCTACAGCCAGACAATTCAGATTGGAAAGCCCTACGACACCTTCTGGGGCGGAACGTGCTTTGACTTTACCAACCCGGAGGTCTGCGAGTATGTTGAAAAAGAACTTCGTCAGGCGAGCGCAGACTGGGGGTATCGATACTTTAAGCTGGACGGCTTATGGACGGCGATGGGCTGCATGCAGAATTACGTCAACGACGGTTACGAACCTGACGACCTGGGCGACCAGACGTTTATGGATATGTCCGTGCCGCAGGTGGCAACGTACCGCAAGGCTCTGAAACTTTACAAGGATTCGACCGACAACGCTTTTATTTTGGGTTGCTGCGTTGCTCAAAACATGCGATCCATGGGCGCGTCCTACGGTTTGGTTGACGCGATTCGAATCGGTCCGGACAACGGCGCTTCCTGGCATGGAATCTGTACGGGTCCGATTCGCGGTTCCGCCCGATATTTTTATAACGCTCGAGTTTGGTACAACGACCCGGATCCCGTCTACGTTCGTGACAACGTCCCGCTCAATCAGTCTCAGCTGATTACAACGTGGGCGTCGGTCAGCGGCGCGCTGTACCTGTTCAGCGACTGGCTGCCGAGCCTTTCAGAACAGCGCGTTGACCTGCTTCGCCGAACGATGGCGCCTCACAAATGTACAAACGTTCGTCCTGTTGACCTGTTCAGTTCAAAACTCGCCAATATCTGGCGTTTGAGCAAAGGCGACTACGCGATTCTGGCTCTGTACAATTGGGAAGAGAGAACTGCGTTGCAGATCGACCGACCGCTGGAACGCCTTGATCTTGACCCGACGGCGACGTACGCCGGATTTGATTTCTGGAACGATTCGTTTGTCGCTCCGTTTAAGACGTCGTTTGTCAGCAGCGTTCCCGCCGCGTCGTGCCGGGCGCTGAGCCTGCGAAAGATGACCGGCGTTCCGGTTCTGGTTTCAACGTCGCGTCACGTATGCAGCCCGCTGTTTGAAGTTGAGAACGAAACGTGGGACGCTCAAACCAACACGCTGTCCGGTACGAGCGCTGTTGTCGCAAACGACCCGTACGAGTTGAGAATTGTTGCAGAGAATTTCAAGGCGGTTAAAGCGTCTTTCGATGGCGTTGAAACGCCCGCAACGATAGAGCAAAACGGTCCGACGGTTCGCGTTCGCGTTCTTCCCGACAAGTCCGGGAAAGTATCGTGGTCGATTCAGTTTGAAAGCGACCCGGTTCAGCTGACTAAACCGGAATCGCCGGCAGATTTCAAAGCCAGCGCCGATTTCACCGGGGTTGCGCTGACGTGGACAGGAAATTCCCCGTTCGGATACGTTCTGAAAAAGACGGTCAACGGTCAAGACGCTCAAACTCTGTCTGTTAGCGGTTCCAGCTTTTTTGACCGCGACGTTAAAGTGGGCGATAGAATTGAATATTCTCTTGCCGCCAAGGGCTGGGGAGAGAACTACTCGGATTCCGTTTCGACAACAGCCGTCATGCCGGAAAAGATTGTCGTTCCGCCAGCTGGACCGGAACCGGAACTGAATATCGCTGACATGAAGCCCTTGAGCCTGCGAGTGGGCTGGGGTACGTTCCATCCCAATCGCGACATCGAAGGCAGACCGTTCAAGCTGGACGGGAAATCGTACGACAAAGGCGTCGGGCTTCACGCCAACGCCAACGTCGTCTATAACGTTCCCGCCGACAAACGCCGCTTTGTTGCTACCGCCGGGCTGAGCGATTCCCAGAGAACGGACGAACGCCGTTCCGTTGTCATTAAGATTTGGACGAACGTCTGCGAGATGGGCGAGCCAGAAGTTTGCGTGACGCAGTCGCCGATTTTGAGCGAGAAAACCGGTTTGGATTCGTGGAACTTCGACGTTCAGATTGACTCTCGCGTCAAACAGATTCGGTTAGAAGTAACAGACGCCGGCGACGGCAACTCCTGCGACCATGTCGATTTCGTCCGCTCGGGATTCTGCAAATAATTAGCAATTTGCAATGAGCAATTAGCAATTAGGCGAGCCGGGGTGCGTAAGCCCC
>JAZQDP010000306.1:0-2245 GCA_045546875.1 Thermoguttaceae bacterium
GAGCCACGGGTGTAAACCCGTGGGCATGAGCGAAGCGAACGTAACACTTTGACGAAGCCGAAAACGCCCCTTGGATGGTCGTCTGTCTCGGGCGCCAACTTGACAATGCCGCCGTCAAGGAAAAGCGGAAGCCTCCAAACACTTTTTCGCAGAACAGACCCTCCGACCTGCTGGATCGCGTCTGTTTCAGCCGCCTTGAAAAAAAAACAAAAAATACGAAACGAACGAAAGCTATATCTCAATTCCAAAAATCCTTCGTCCGATTATTCATTCTCCGCCTTGTCGTCGTCAACCCCCTCTTGCTGTTCAGGAGATTCGGGCGGCGGGGTTTGCTGTATTTTCGTCAGACGTTCTTTTCTTCTGGCTTTTTGACGTCTGTATGCGCGAAATTGACGTATCTGATACGAGCCAAGTCGACGTATTAGCACATAAAAGAATACCGCAAGAAAAACGCAGAACAACAATAGATTCAAGCCATATATCATCATAGCTATAAAAATTCCACCCCAGCCGCTTTGTCCGCTGTCATCATGAACAGAAACGACAGGTTCGCTATGAGGAAGTATGGCTTGCGAGCAGTATTGGAGAAGATTCGGCAGTAGAAAAAACAACGCAAAAAGCAGCGTTATCAACACTCCAAATAATACAACGTATAAGAGAATATATATAATCTCGCCGAGAAAGCTGTAACGAAAACCTTTACAAAAAGGCTAAACTTCGATTCTTGATGTTTACCCCGCGACTTTGTAAAACGCCTGTTATTTCCTTTCTCGTGTACTGCGTTATCATGCGTTTTAATTCCAATCAAGATAGCTGGAATCAAAACTAAGCTAATGCAAACAGACAACAAATAAATAGCAAAAAACGGAACGAAGCACAAGAGATCAAAAAGAATAAAACCACACCATTTGCGAAAAAGGAGTTGACAAACAAGCGTTATGAATACCACTAGCGGCAAAAGAACCGCATACAGCGTCGTATACAGCGTCAAAAACCGCTTCCAAGCGGATTGTCTCTTGTCGGCGCCGTTCTTGGCAATTGGTTTGTTGTCTTCGTTTTCCATATAAAAAGGCGAGTCGGGGTGTGTAAGCCCCGGGAAAAATCTCACCCGAAGTTCGCAAAGTTCGCAAAGTTTTAAAACTATGCGTTCTTTGCGATCTTTGCGGCTAATTTCTTCGGCGAGCTTTGCTCGCGATCCAATATGATTTTCGGCTGCGTTGCAGTCTATTAGCGAGTCGTTGGACAAGGCGGCGGCAAGCCGCCGCACTCCCCGAAATGTCACGCTTGCATAATTACTAATCACTAATTACTAATTCTTCCCTTCGACCATCTCAACCAAGCCGAGGTCGATGAACTGACCGCCGCCGGTCTGTTTGACGTGGACGGCGATGACGTTGAGTCCTTTCTTAAGCGCCTTGCAGGCTTCGGGAGAAACCTCTTGATTGAAGTAGGCTGTTACGTATCCGTTGAGGCTGAACGCTTTGACGCCGTTGATATAGACGTCGCAGTCTTCGTCATGGAAGAGCGTCGCTGCGAGGAACCCTTCCAGATTCCCGTCGAATTCAAACGTCTTGCGAAGCCAGATTTCCGGCGTCTTCCATTCCGTTTTCGGAACATTGTACTGGTCTTCTCTGCCGAATCCGGCTTTGCCTTCTTCCCATTTGGAATCGTCAAAGTTCGCGTCCATCCAGTTCGCTGCCGGCTGTTCGGTGGTGAACTTCCAAACGTTTTCTCCCTTGCGGGCGTCGTCGAAAAGAACGCGCTTGAGAACCGGGGCAGGGCGGAAGAGAATCGAGTTCGCTTTGGCGACGTTTTCTTCGCCCATCTTGTTGACGTCGCGGTCGTAGGTCATCAGACCGTTGGATTCCGTTTCGACGTCGGTCGTCTGCGTATAAACGCCGGCGGAAAGCCCTTCGTCAATCAGAACGCGAAGACGCTTCATCAAGCCGGTGTAACGTTCCAGCAGCGCGGCGCTGTCGCCCATATTGACGTAACCCCAGTTGCCGTCGGTTTTCCAGAAATGCCCTTTAACAGGCAGTCCCAGACCGCCGAATTCGCCCAAAACGATTGCGAATTCGTCGCTGTTGGCGGGACGGTTCGGACCGGGATAAGAGTGCATGTCGTGAACGTCGCCGCAGTTGCGGAACGTCCAGCCGCTGGCGCAGTTGACGACTCGGGTCGGGTCGAAGTCCTTTGTGTACTTAACGACCGCTGGCGTGTCGAACTGTCCCCAGCCTTCGTTGAA
>JAZQDP010000307.1:0-4030 GCA_045546875.1 Thermoguttaceae bacterium
CCTTTTGCCAGCGACCTGTACGAGTACATCGACGATAAAACGCTTCAGCCGACCATTGCCGTCAACGGTCAGCCGGTTGCTGTCGAGCCGGTAAAGGGATTTGTGAAAATCGACCGCGTCTGGAAGCCGGGCGACAAAGTCGCAATTCATTTCCCAGTTCAGCCCCGCTGGGTCAAGGCGAATGAGAATGTCAAGTCCTGTACTGGTCGCGCCGCGCTGACGTACGGTCCGATTGTCTATGCGTTTGAATCTTGTGACAACGACGGGCACGTTTTTGACGTCTTTGTCAATCCTGAAAATCCTGTTACAGTCAGTGAATACAATCCGGAATTCCTCGGCGGCGTGATTACTCTCAAAATGAAGGGTTATTTGCCGCAATACAAAAACGACGCTGTAAGCGACTGCCAGGAAATCGAACTGACGGCAGTTCCGTACTGCGTCTGGAACAATCGGGGGGACGGGCAGATGCAAATCTGGACGCCAACTTCCGCCAGCCAGACGGAACGTCCCGCCGCACCGACGATTGCCAACACGTCCAAAATTTCCGTCTCGTTTAATCGCGGCGCCAACAATTTGATGGTTTTGGAATCCGTTGCAGACGGCGCGTATCCCGGCGACGTCCAAAACGAGAACCCGGAATCGTACCGCAATTTCGACTTCTGGCCGCACTTGAACACCAAAGAATGGATTCAGTACGACTTCGCCAGGACGGAGCAGATACACAAAATCGGCGTCTGCTGGTTTGACGACGCCAAACGCGGCCGCGACTGCGCCGTTCCCGCCAGCTGGAAGATTCTCGTTCAGACCGAAAGCGGTCAATGGGTAGAACCAACAAACGTTTCCGGATACCCTGTCGATTCCGAAAAGATAGTCTACGTTACATTCGACTCAGTCCGCGCCAAAGCGATTCGTCTGGAAATCCAGTCTAAACCGAAGTTCTCCGCCGGTCTGTTTGAATGGACAGTAGAGTAGGGCGCCTGCGCTTCTTTCAATCAGTCGTTGCTCAGTAATTCTACTCCGTAGAAATGGCGGACGAAGAACTCGGCGCGTTTGAGCTTTCCGAACTCGGATTCCGGGCAGTAATGATTCCCGCCGGGAACAACAATCAGGTCGAAATTCTTGCCGGCTTTGACCAGCGCGTTGGCGAACTGAATCGTCGTCGACGGGTCGACATTGTCGTCCATTTCCCCGACGATTAGCGCCAGACGTCCCTTGAGCAAGTCGGCGTGTTCGGTATTCGAGTTCTCGTAATAGGATTTATCGACGGGCCAGCCCATCCACTGTTCCGTCCAGGCGACTTTATCGAGTCGGTTGTCGTACGTGCCGGAGCCAGCCATGGCGGCTTTATAGAAATCGTTGTGCCACAGCAGAGCGGAAACCGCATTCTGACCGCCGGCGGACGCCCCGAAAATCCCAACGCGGGTCAAGTCCATGGCGGGTTCCTTTTCCGCCGCGGCTTTAATCCAGGCGATATGATCCGGCAGACCGCCGTCTTTGAGGTTCTTCCAGCAAACGTCGTGAAACGCCTTGGAGCGCCAGTTTGTACCCATACCGTCGCAACGAATGACGATAAATCCCAGTTCCGCCAGCTGCTGCTGCATCTGGAAAGATTCAAACCATTTTGGAGCAAAAAAGTCGAACGGACCGGAATAGATACTGTCGATTACGGGATATTTCTTGTTCGGGTCAAAGTTGGTCGGCTTCCAGATAACCCCGTAGATGTCGGTTTTTCCGTCGCGTCCTTTGGCGACAAACGGCTCCGGCGGTTTCCAGCCGGTTGCCTGCAGAGCGGAGCCGTCCGCCTTGACGATGTCCAGAATCTTTGTCCCGTCCTTGGCGCGCAGTTCGTACGTTGGGAAATCGCTTGGCGTGGAATAGCGGTCAATAAAATACTGGTTGTCCGGCGACCACGTTACGGAATGATACGCCTTCGCTTCCGTAAGAAGCTGAAAATCCGAGCCGTCCAGCTTGACTCGCGCCAAATGTTTGTTGTACGGGTCTTCGTCTTCACGGCAGCCCATCACGTAAATGTACGCCGTCCGGTTCGGCCAGTCCACCCAGGAGACGTCGCGAACGACCCATTCGCCCTGCGTAATCGCGTTTTTCACCTTGCCTTCTACCAGGTCGACAAGGTACAAATGATTCCAGCCGCTGCGTTCCGACATGACAATCATCTCCCGCGTCGGACCGTTGACGCTGTAGAAGTCCTTTTTCCAGTAGTCGACGAACGTGTCGGATTTCTTTTCAAACAGAACGCGCGCCCAGCCAGTTGCCGGGTTGATTCCCAGATAGCGGTAAACCTGATGTCCGCGCTGATTGTAACGGACGAGCAGTTCAGAGCTGTCGACCGCCCACAGCATAACCTGCATTTTCCACTGACGCGGAAAGAGGGAATCGTCTACATGAATCGGCTCCAGCGGATTCTCTTTTCGCGAGAAGTCAAAGGCGACGAACTGCTTTGTATCGACTTCGTCTCCCGGTTTCCGATAAACTTTGCTGAACAGTTTAGGATACATTTCCCCGTTGGGCGTGGACTCGACAATCTGAAGATCGTGCTCCGACCCAGGAAAAACGCGGTAGGCGACCAGCTTTTGCTTGTCGAACGACACCCAAATATCGTCGGAATACGGCGCGCCATACGAGCCGTCAAACGTCAGCGGACGTTCCGACTTGTCCTTTTTGTTTCGATACCAGACGTTGCTGTTTTTGATAAAGAACTCGTTCTGAGCGCCGAACGCGTCTTCAGAAATTTCTTTTTTCGTATCGCTGTCGAAGAACGTTTTCCCGCCCGCCTCGATTGCAGGTTCTTTCGATTCCGGCTTTTTATCCAGTTCCAGACGCTTTCCCGACGTCGGCTCTACTTTGTAATACTTGACCTTGCCGTCCGGCTGTTTTTCTTCGTACCAAAAATTGGCGCCTTTAGCGTCCAGCCAATTTATTTTAACGTTCTCGTTGAGAACTTTGTCCTTAACCAGATCCGGGTACTCTTTGAATCGTTTCAAATCCTCCGGCGTCGGCTGAGCGATGGATAAAGAAGTCAGCGTTACGCTGACCAGCAATGCGAATATAATATTGAATCTCATGTTCTAAATATAAGGAGGGAAAAATAAAAATATCTTTTCGGATTAACGCGTCTTCCCCAAAAAACGCACATCCGAAACATCAAACCACAGAGATTCTGAAATCTGTATTCTTTTATATTATAATCAAAATTTAAAAGAAAAATGATGAAAAATCAAGAGTAAAAAATAAAAGGAAGGAGTGGGGAGTAGGGAATGGGGAGCGATTATTCTACGGTGGTCGACGTCCGCAAGCATCCCGCCCGCCGAAGAAAAAAGCAACTAAAAGAACAAAATAAACGAAATTTCTTGAATGAGGTTCTTTCGTAAAATAGTCGGTTTTGATCGTGGGTTAAAGCTGATTACCAACCCTTAACAATTTTAAAAAGAATCTTTGATTTTATTCTATAAAAATATGCTATCCCCCCTTGTTAGATAACAAATGTAAACATATAATATATTGTAACATTCGGGGTATTAGATTGTGATTTTCAATCATAGTTTGAACATGGAAATTAAGGTTTATTATGAGTTGTATTTCAGTAACAAAAGCCGTCAATTCCTTGGTAAATAAGATCAAGTTTCGAGAAAAAAGAATTGCCCAATATTATCGTGAAATACACGATATGGTTTCTGAACTTGAAGAATTTATGGGGAATGCGACTGAACTCATTTATAGAAACCAACTAATACTCAAGAGACACGCCGATTTTTCAATTCTCCCAATTGAGACTGATATTTTTTCTGAAACAATTACATATTGCTATCATGAAATTATTGAAAAACAGTTAGAGTCAATTAGTCAGAGGAGACAAAGAATAAGCGAATTAAAACATGAAATCGAAGAATTAGTTAGTTTCCATTTTCTAAAAAATGATTTTTAAAAAAGTGGAGATTTTTCTCCACTTTTTTATTTTTGATAAGACCATCAAGCGCGATATTGTCGTATAAATATGTAACACGTGTTTATA
>JAZQDP010000308.1:0-2723 GCA_045546875.1 Thermoguttaceae bacterium
TCCGACTTCCCCGTATTTTAACATGCAGCGGATTGTGCATCTTTTTGTTTGTTTCTTTCTTCTTGTTATTATCCTTTGGCTTTGTGTTTGTTGCTTCAACAAATGCTCAAAGCGTTTATTCTTCAACAGGCGCCAATAAAACTGACGGCTGGCATGATAGTGAAAGTTGGTCGCCCAACGTAACCCCAGAATCGGTTTCAAATGCGAATTTTGTAATTGGAGATGATCTGAAAACATACACTAAAAATAATGTTACTTCTGATTCATTTCCTAGCACGAACAAACTTTATGTTGGTTATACCTATAATGATGGCGCTTTGAATCCCAGTGATGGGTATTTATGTTTAAGAGGTGTGTCCAATGGGTCAGTTGCAATAACGATTGATCAACTTTTCCTTGGGAATGGTTCAATCAATCAGGAAGCAACCAGATCTGCTGTTACTTTAGATGGATGTATTACCGTTGAAGGGAATGGAACTATTCTTGTTTCTACATATAGTCCATTGAGTGACGATAATCGTTCATTAAAGTTTACAGGCGAATTGAAGGGCACAGGCAATCTGTTGTTGAAAACTGAAAATCATAATAAAGCCAATCATTTTGCCTCCTTAACAATTGATAGTTCAGCAAACGAATTCACAGGCGCAGTTACGACAGATGCAGGTTCTGTTATAACTTTAAGCGGAACCAATGCTTTACAGAATGCTTCAAGTTTTACCAATAACGGAAGTTTAACGTTGTCGGCAAATCAGACGCTGAATAATCTTTCTGGTTCTGGAACGATTGACAATGGCGGACAGGCATTAACGCTTAATAATACTGCATCTACAAATACCGCATTTTCCGGAGTTATTTCCGGAACAGGCGCTGTTACAAAAACAGGAGCAGGAACGCTGGAACTGTCAAACACTAACACGTATTCCGGCGGAACGACAATTTCCGAAGGTACGCTCAAGCTGTCGGGCGAATCCGCAACGCTTGGCTCTGGAAGTGTAACTATTAATGATAACGCAACTCTGGAAATCTCTGGAGCTTATGCTGGTTTATTAAGCGTTCCGTCGCTTTCTGACTCCGGCGCTATTGATGTTACAGGAACGGGCAGTAGTTTTCTTGCATTAGCGAACGGTAATTCACAAGACTATTCCGGCACAATTACGATTTCTTCAGGATCGTTATTTATTGGTTATAATGACAGCAGCACTTCTGCAACCACCTTGAATCTTCCTAACGCTTCGGTTTCAATAACAAACCCTGGCAGTTCATTGGCATTGACGAACGATGGCAGCGCGGCCACAACATTTACTATCAAAACGCTTAATGGCGTTGAGGGATCATACGTTCGTCCCGGCGGCGTAAATTATACAGGAACGACGCTTTATCCAACTATCATTGTAGGCGATGGGGAATTTAATGGAATAATTGGAAAGAATTCACAATTTACAAATTATGATAAAATCAATTTAATAAAGAATACCGCTGGAACGTTGACGTTATCCGGCGCCAATACGTATTCTGGTACGACAACCATTTCCGAAGGCGTTCTCAAGCTGACCGGCGCCGGTACGCTGGGAACGGGCGCTGTTACCGTTGGCGAAAACGCGACGTTAGAAATTGCATACGACAACCCAAATACGTCTGTCAACATTTCATCAATATCGATGGCTGACGGCGATGTATTTAATGAGGGTTCTGCATTTAAAGTTCCTTCAGGCGCCGTAACGTTTGGAACGGAAAATGTTGCGCTTAACAATCTTTCTGGCGGAAGTCTTGGCGCAAACGGTCAAATTGCAGTTCCTGCAACTCTGACCGTAACAGGAAAATTGACGCTTAATAACGACCAACTGACAAAATTTATCGGTTCAATTACCGCTCCGACTGTTGAAAAGACCGGTTTAGACACGCTGCAGTTGTGCTTTGACGCTCAAAACGCCGTAAGCATTGGCAGTTTGGTCGTCTCCTCTGGTCGAGTTGATTTAAAAGGCTATATGCAAGGTGGAATAACAGTAGACGCTACCGGCATATTTTCCCCGGGTAACTCCGTTGGCGAAGCGAAGTTTGGCGGAGGGTACGAACTCTATGATGGCGCTAAGCTGTTGATTGAAATGGACGAAACCGGCATTGACTCGCTTATTGCCAGTTCGTTTACAGAAAATAACGGTATTATTGAGTTGGCAATAGATGGAATTCCATTTGGATCGCAGTACGATGTTATTACCGCAACAGATGGTTTTAGCGGTTCGCAAGACGAAGCTTATTGGCTTGGAAAATTTGGAACGCTTCCTGATTACTTGACGCTTTCTGTTGTCGATGGCGTATACGGTGCTAACAGCCAAACCGTCAGATTATCAATTGACCGTAACGCTGTTCCCGAACCGTCAACGTGGGCGCTGCTGGCGCTTGGAGTGGCTGGGTTACTCTATTTGCGTAAGCGAAAATAATTAGGCGAGCCACGGGTGTAAACCCGTGGGCATGAAATGTAGTGAGGAGTTCGCAAGCGTGACATCTCGGGAGCGCGCTTGCGTCGGGGAATGCGGCGGCTTGACGCCCCCTTGTCCAACGTCCCGCTAAAAATCTATTTCACAGCCGAAAACCTTACCGGGTCGGGGACGAAGTCCGGCGGCGAGGCGCCGCTCCCAGTCCGCGCTTCCGCGCGAGACGTATTATAATCGCTCCCGTTGGTCGCTATGTCCTGAACTCGTACTTTGACGTTGTCGATAACCATT
>JAZQDP010000309.1:0-6767 GCA_045546875.1 Thermoguttaceae bacterium
TCGACATTTTTCGGACCATTGGTTAAACCGGTAAAGGTTTTACCAAAATTGGCAATCAGTTCCAGATTGAACTTTCTGTCGCGGTATTCGTTATCACACCAAGACAAATACGAAATCTCATCGCCATCACCATTGACCGTAGTTCTGGTTTCGTAAATAACGTCCCAGTCCGTTTCTACGCCGTCTAACCCTTCGTTTTCGGTTCCAAACCGGAACGTGTCATGGAATTGGGTTCCGTTATGTTCATCTCGGACGTCGAAGTTTGCCATTGCGCCGCCTTGGTAGGTAACGCGGAACAGGTCGCCCTGATTAGAAACGGCATACAGCTCGTTTCCAACCCAAGCCAAACCAGTCAATTGACCGCCATTGGCATTAACGTCGCCGATAAATTCAAACACGTTATCGTCGCTGGAAGTAACGGATTCCAGCTTACCGGCAAACATAATATATCTACCAGTAACCGTCGTTTCGATAGCGTCAGTATATTCGCGATTTTCATCTTTGAAGTCATTGATGGCGCGGTCGATAAGGCGTGAAATCTGGTCTGGCGTGTAATCGGCGTCTACGCGAATGCGAATAACGTTTGTTCCTTCAGAAACGCCGTAACCGCTCAATTCGCCAGTCAGAACGTTTTCACGATGTGTAAACACCTCTGTATCGCCAGCGTCAAATTCGTCTGAAGCCAAGTTGGCAATGGTAATGCGATCGCCAATAGAGGGGACAATGCGCCCTTCATCGTCATGAATAACGTCTCGATGGAAATAGGAAGCGCGAACGCCTTGAACGTTTTGGTTGATCGCGTTGCAAATCGACTGTTCCGTTTCTCGGAACCAAGCGTTGACGTCTCCCAATTTTTCAGAAACTGCCCATTCCGTAAACGGAACGCGAATGTTTCCATCCTGAACGCCCGTTTCAGCAACCTGAGTCGCCCAATCGTGTGCAGTGGCAAATGAAACTGTGAAAATCGAATTAAAGGAAATTCGACCGATTTCATCGTCGTCCTGCGCCATATTTTCATTGGCGTCGTCCCAACCGGCAATGGCTCCAATTCCACCTTTGGTGATTTGCGCTACGATCTTACGCATCAACGTCATGGAGGTTTCGTCGTTATTGATAACAACCGTCAAGGCTCCCTCAGGGGCTTTCGCGCGTTCATCTTCAGGTATTGTACTGTCGGAGAAGAAGACAACAATTTGTCGATCTTCGTCTGCCAAAACAAACTGGTCGCCATCGACAACTTCAGGATCTTGGGCAATTTCAATAACCGGTCCGCTGTCGAATTCAAACGTCTTGCCGGCAACGGTAAACGTCTGACCGTCTCGAATCTTCAAACCGCCAAAGTGGTTAAACGTCAGGTCTACGCCTGTATCAAACTCGAGAACAACGTCATTGAGATTGGAATCCTCATCAAACGCTATTGTAATTTGATGTCCATCGCGGTAATCTTCTAACATAGAATCGGTTGCGGCATCTGTGGCTTGTTTTGTTTTAAGCGTCAAGCCGGTAACCAAATAAGACAGCGGGACGTCGTTGGCGCCTGCCTTGGGATCGTTATCCTGACCGCCTTCAAGCGAATGAACCGTGCCGTCATTGTTGACCATGAACAACAAGTTTTGATTGAAGTCAACGCCGGCAACCTGACGGGTTAGATTGCCAATGACAAACATCGGACGATTATAATATTGTTCGTCAGTTCCGTTTTCATGAGCGAAAGTAATCGCTTCATAGCGAACGCCGGTTGTATTATCGTCAATGCGTTCTAAACCTTCTTGCCCCATCGAATAGGCAATTGTACCTAAGGCGTTGACATCGGTTCGAGTGTTAGCGTCTTCCAGATTAATAATCTGCAGTACGCCGGTCTTATTGTCAATCGCGTACAGCCGACCATCGCTACACATAACGTAGTCGCCATAAATATAGTTAAACGGTTCGGTTCCCGTTTGGTAATTAGAGTTTCCTCCCCAGTTCACTTCGCCCGCGCCAGTAAGAGCGTTGTTCGAATACAAGGTTCTATTATTTCCAATGTACATACGTACATCTGACAAGGAATAGGCTTCCGGCTTAAAGTTGAGCGCATACGTTGTATTTACCGGCAAATTCGTCCAGCCCTGCCCTGTAATGTTATCTTCGACGATTCGTTCAACGGAATCCACTGCTTCCACTCGAAGATATTGCTGAGCCAAGGCGGCAGGAGTCATGCTCGTCGGCGCGACGGCAACATAGTACGTGCCTTCCGGAACGTAGAAGGTTCCAATATAGGGATCTGAACCGCTTGAACCGGTTTCCAAATTACTGGAATCCGCCCCGGTAAACGGGGTGGCTTGGTCGCCAGAAATGTTGCTACCGGTTGAAGAGGCAATCAGTTTGCCGGAGGCATCGTAGAGCCACAGATTAACCGGCGTACGTCCCATGCCGTTGGAATAGTCGACGTCTAAAGTAATTGGATAGACGCCCTGCCCTGTTTTAGAAACGCCAGGAATATTTTGCTGGTTTGGAATCTTGACGTCAAATTTGTACCAGTCAACGTCAGACTGGCTGGAAATGTAGCCCGTCAAGCTCATTGACCCGTGAGTCGTTTCAATGACGTTGCCAATATTTTGCGCGCTACGGAACGTATCGTTCATTCCGATGCCGTCAGGCGTGATGTTCTTCCCTGTAATGCTAATTTCAACATCGGCAGAGTCCACTGTCAACGGAGATGAGGATGGCGTTCCAATAACTTCAATACCATTTGTGGCATAATAAATTTGCGCGTACTGAACGGTAGAACCAGCTTTTTCCTGCGTCTCGCGCAGACGAATCTGAATGTTGTATTCGCCGTAGGTGCGACCTTCCAAGGCGGCAATGGCTTCTGAAGTATTTTCTGCCGTGTTGCTACTGTTGGAATTGCTGTATACTCGTAAATAATATTGCGTTTCTACACCTGCAACGCCGGGCAAGGTAACCTTGAACCCGGAATCCTTTTCGTTGATGCCGTAATCGTCATTCGAGTTACGCATCCAGATGTCGTTGTTCATGCTCGACGCATAGCCGCTGGTTACCAGCGGATCGGGTTCTGCCTGATAGCCGCCGGCAGCGTTGACGTAAGCGTCTGCCGCCCAATCGTAGCCGGTCAAGTAGGAGTACTGCATCTCAGCGTCCATTCTCGCCATCGGCATGCCCATCTGTTCGCCAAGATCCTGGTAATACTGAGCGTAGAACTGCTGTTGCATCTTTGTAACAATCGATTCCAGGAAGTTGGATTCTCTCTTGTAGGAGGCTGGAATCTTGTCCAGTGGAACGCCCCACAGATCGGAAAGATTGCGAAGTTCTTCCGAAACCATGGAGGTATAATCCAGCCATGTCATCAGATCTTCGCTTCTGTCGTTACGGGCGACAACGTTTCCAGCGCTGTCAACCAGTTCAACAACCGTGTCTAAAGCGTAACGGGTCAAATCGACGTCAATCCAAATGTCCGTGCCTGCAATCGCCTTGAAGCTGTAGAGGTCGGAATCCGCCTGGTCGGCAGAATCGCGTTTGGTATGGATTGTACCGTGAATGTCAAATCCGAGTCGGCTGTTTTCGTCGCCGCCGTTGATGTTGTTTGCCAGCGAGCCAATGCTCTGAGCCGTCTTGAACGTATTGTTGACGTCGTTGGTAACGTTGTACGTTCCTTCAGTTTCAACTACAACCGCGACATTGCGATCGTTGCTGTACTGCTGGAATTTAATGCTGCGCCAATCGCCGGCTTTAGGAGTGTATTCTTTGACCGTTCCTTCCGGGTCGTCGTCGGCAGCGTGCGGCGTTGCGGTATACGTATTGGTAACGGAATTGCCCCACTGATCATAGCCGGCTCCGTAGGAATTGTCGTACAGAGACGTCAGGATTACCGGATACATGGCGTTGCCCATTACCTGAACCGTGCCGCCGATTCTGTCTTCAACGTCGTTGGGGGCGCCCGCCGCGGTAAAGCCGGCGTTATTGCCAAACAGTTTGACAACCAGGCTGCCGGTTGTCGAGCTTTGCAGACGCAGACCGCTGTAGGTGTGATGGTTACCAACGACAATTTCGTCCTGAAGAATGTGAACGATGTCAACGTCGTCCCAAATGCTTTCCGTCGTCAGAACTTCTCCGCGGACAACCATGCCGTTGTAAAGGTTGTCGTTGAATTCGTTCTCGCGAACCATCGGGCCGTAGTTGCTGGCGTATTCTGGATACAGATTATCGTATTTTGCGCCGTCTTCCTGTTTAATAAGCAGTCCTGTCTGACGACCGTAATCTTTAACGGTGTTTGCCGTCAAAGCGTTGGCGTTGATAGAGATAATCGCCGTTTCGTTTTCAGCGAAATTGTTGCCAACAATAATCGGCTGCGCGTTGCGAACGTAAATGACAGCCGGATTGGTAACGTTGCCTCGACCAACTCGGGTTGACGCTTCCGTCGCGGCAGAGTTATGGGCAAAGTAAGAATTGGTAATGCGTAAGTCCGCCTGAACGACTTCAATCGGCTGGAAGTTGACGAAGTACCCTTCGATCTTACTCTGACCGCCGGCGTACATGAGTTTAATGTTATCAAACGAAGCGGTGGACGAATGATTAAGGTAAATACCGCCCCAGTTGCCGCCGGTAAGATAATCGTTGTTTTCTGGATTATATTCTGGCGCATCGGAATTGATGTCGGCATTGAATCCGTTATTGGTAACGTCAAACGTACCGCCGTAGCCGTATGTGTCGTCGTAAACGGACGTGAAGATAATTTCATCGCCCTTGGTTCCTTCGGCTATCATGTTGGCGTTGTCTTCCAACTCAATACGGGAAGAACCCAACTTCACTAAAACGTTATCGTCAACACGAAGCGAACCGCCAACGCGTTTATTAACGGACGTTACGCCACGGGAATTGATGTAAACTTCAGGTCCGCCAGCGGCTGACGCCAAAATAAGGTCTTCCTGAATAACGTGAGTAATGTCCCAGTCATCAAAACGAGCCGCTACGTCCAACTTGGTAATCGTTGACGCCATCGGCGTTGTTGTACGAATCGCCACACCGTTAATGGAGTTACTCGACGTTACCGTTTCAGAGCCAATTTCTCCTGTCGCTTTGTTAATCGTTTTGACAACGTGCGTTTTAACCAACGTATTGTTGTGAATTGACGGACCAACGCGGTCGTAGTCTGCTGTGAACCACGTTCCGGTCGGAATGCCGTAATCGTCTGTATCCTCTCCATAGAAATGGGTTTCCTCGAAGCTGTTGGGATCAGCGGAAATAGCCGCCGTCATGGAGCTGGTAATTGTGTTAGACAGAATCGTCGGTCTGGCTTCGTCTAGATAAACCGGTGCGAAAACGGAACGCACGCCGTTGACGTTGACCTCGCCACCGCCGTAGGAAATGTCAGCAAAACCGAGGTAGTTAATGTAAATGCCCTCGTCTTCGAGAATCTTGACTTTGCCATACGTTTTAGCAGTTTCGGAATTGTTATATTCGTGCTCTTTGACGTTTGTCAAAACGATTCCGCCCCAGTCGCCGCCTTTAGGCGTGGTCGTTTGCGTATACGAGTCAGAACCGATTGTTTCGTCCCAATAAGAGGTTAAGTAAACGCTTTCGTTTGGAGCGCCCAAAAGCTGAATCGTACCTGCTGGCGTTTGATCCAACTTGTTGCCTACCGGACCGATAGCCGATTGAGAACCAGCGGTGATGTTGGCATTGATCAGCTTGATAACAGCGCCCTGCTCTACAACAACGCTTACACCCTTGGGAATATCCAGCGATGCGCCGTCTTCTAACGTGGTTACAACGCCGCCTTGAGTATAAGTACCGATTTCGTACGCTTGACGCTGGGTCAAATCTGCGTTGTCTGTATTATTGGCTAAAATGCGAACGATAACTCTGTCGGTTGAACCGGCGGATTTGTACTGTTCCATCATCGCCGCCGCATCCGCAATCGCATCGTCGATTTGAGTGTAAACTGTCGTGCCATTGTCCGGCGTAAACTCACCGGTTTTATCAACGTAAAGAACGTTTTCGTCCTTCTGTACATCAAACCAGAAATTGAAATCTCCGCCGACTTTACCATCCAAATCGCCGTCAAAATTGAGCAGCGTAGCGGCGTTTTGTTTTGGCGTGAAGGACATCTTAAGCTGGTATTCGCCTTCGGTTGAGCCGTTCATACCAGTCTTAATATTAACCGGGTCGTAATCTTCGTTGCCTGCGGCAGAAACGCCAACATAGTATTTGCCCGGCTTGAGCGATACTTCAATCAAAGAGTCAAGACCAAAGTAGTTGTCGTTGGTTGCGATAAGCGTTCCGTTTTCGTCATAGAGATTGAGAACCGTATCCAAACTGCTTGCCATTTCCAATCGACGCGCGATCGTTTCCAGTTCCAACGTTCCGGATTGCTGAAGCGTGAAGGCGTACATGTCGATGTCGAGACTGTCGTTGCGGAACAGGTACTGAAGGTGAACAACGTCAGCCGGAGCCGGGAAGACGGACTCTTCGGAACCAGTGTAAAATTCTTTTGTGCTGGAACCCATAATCGTTGACCCGTCCAAGTCATACGTATGCCCCTGACCCAAGCAGTGCATAATTTCGTGCATGGCAACGCTATAGAACCCGGAACCGTATTCACAATCGTTGGTGTTGCCGAAATCCGCGAGGTCTAATGTAGCTTTCGTTCCACCGCCTAAACCAGCCACGCCGCCAGGTCCGCTGTCGCCGTTCATCAACGCCAAATCGGAAACATAAAAACTGATTACCGGGAAATCAGTGTCTTTATAGGTTACGCTATTAACGGT
>JAZQDP010000310.1:0-1703 GCA_045546875.1 Thermoguttaceae bacterium
ACAAAAAAGAATAACGCCAAATAACCTTTTTTCCTTTCGCCTCCTGCAAAGGGGGCGGGAGGAAAAGGAACTGACGCGTTCGGGAAGAATCGTTCTTTTCGTCGCATTATTTTCCTTGACGGCAAAAGCCGTCAAGTTGTAGGTAAGGGGACTTACCTACATCCGGGGGAGGTTGTTGGCTTCGTCGCGGCGCTATGCACGCTTCTCAGCGGTTTACGAAAGCGAGAGCTGCGCTCTCGCACTCCGACACGTCACAATTTACGCTATCGTTTTTTATTCTACAGAATCTCGGCTTTAATCTGCTCGATGAGCGTTTTGGCTTTGCTGATTTCCGCCTTTTGACGTTCCGGTTCCTGCGGGATTTCGCGTTCGATGGTCAGCGCGCCTTCGTAACCGATTTCTTTGAGCGTTTCGAGGAACTTCTTCGCATTGACGTCGCCGTCGCCAAAGGGAACTTCGCAGCCCCAGTCAACGCCCGGCTTGGCAGACCATTTTCCGTCTTTGCAGTGGCAGGAGCGAACGTACTTGCCAACCTTCTTTAACGCTTCAATCGGCTCGCCGGAACCGTAAAGAATCATATTGGCAGGGTCAAAATTGACGCGCAGGTTCGGACGGTCGACAGCGTGAATGAACTTCAAAAGACCGTCTGCCGTTTCCTGTCCGGTTTCCAGATGGAGATACTGACCGTTGTTGGCAAGGTAGTCGCAAACTTCCTGAGCTACCGCAACAAGGTCTTTCCACGTCTGAGGATCGTCTTCTTCATGCGGAATAAATCCGATATGAATCCCAACAGCGTCGCAGCCCAGCAGTTTGGCGAAATCGGCGATTTCCTTGACTTCCTGCGTTCGTTCCGCTCTCGTTTCCGGCGGCACCAGACCGATCGTCTTTTGCGTTGTTGGAATGTCCGCATACGACTCGCCGTCAAAGCCGCAGAAAACAACCGTCAACTCTGCGCCGACGTCATGCAACTTGGCGATAAACTCCTTCGCTTTTTCTGGAGTTCGGGAATTTTTGTGCGGCGTATGCATCTGAATCGCCTTAATTCCCAGTTCTTTTACAACGTCCAACTGAACGCCCAAACCAGCGTCAATACTGGCAAATACGCCCACAGACCATTTTTCATTTGTCATAGTTCTAATACTTAAAATCAATCAAAAAGGAAACCAAATTCTACAGCAGGCTAACAATCATTGCAATATATTTTGGTAATTGATCGTTTTTTGGACTAAAAAAAGGTGAAATTTAACTATAAATCGGGTGTTATAAAATTCCCGTCGGTCGGTGTCGCTTCGCTGAATTTGGAAGCGGACGAAGTGAGGAAATTTTTTAACGAAGTGTTAAAAAAAATTGCCGAACAAAGCCAGATAAAATTCAAGCGAAGCAGAACCGCAAGGGAATTTTCATTCCCGTTGGGAGGTTGAGCTGAGCGAAGGTTCCGCTTCATCAGGGAGTTCAGGAACAAAATCCGACATAAACGCCACGAGTTGTTCAAATAACAATCCGAACCTATGATTATATCGGAATTCCAGTTCCTTTAAGTAAAGGGGAAAATGTTTCGAGACCATTCCATGGTGTTTGGAAAGTCGTTCCTTTGCCCACGACCAGAAGCCTTCCAAACCATTGATGTGAACTTTTCCATCAACGAACTTGGAGGAATGATCCACGTTCAAATGGCGATAGCCACAAAACATTAAACTGTCGTA
>JAZQDP010000311.1:0-5171 GCA_045546875.1 Thermoguttaceae bacterium
GCCCCCTCGGCTCCGTTGTACAGTTCAACGTTTACCGTGAACTACGATCCGGGGCGCGGTCTGCTCTATTTAGGCTGTTTAATGATTTGTGCAGGAATTGGCGCCCTGTATTATCTGACGCCTCCGAAAGAGAAAAAGGTAGAATCCAATCCAGAAACAGAAATGAAAAAAGACCCAGAAACGCCGGCGTCCGAATCTGCCAGCGTTACAGAAAAACCTGTGAAGTCTGCAACCGTTGCAGGGCTTCTTTTGGCAATTGCGCTTTCGACGTTCGCCTCGTCAACGGCTTTTGCGGACGATGACTTTTCCTCTTTGGCAACGCTGCCAGTACTGGATTCCGGTCGAGTTGGACCACTTTCCAGCGCGGCTATCGAGGCTGTCAAGACGATTTGCGGGAACGCGTCCCCTTCGTTTACGCTGGATTCGGCGCAGCTTACCGGAGATCTGTCGGCAGAATCTGCGGCTCGAATCACCCGGTATTTCTCTCATAACAAAATGACAAAGAAGTTTTCCGCTCTGGAATTGTATATGCTTTGGCAATTGGAGCCGGAGGTTTGGGAACACATCCCCTTTGTAGAATGCAAGAACCCGGATTTACGGCGTATGCTGGGCGTTCCGCTGGTTGACAGTTCCGGCAAGGCGTTGAAATACGTCTCGCCCAGACAGGCGGCGGCGTCCTCCATTTTGCCGGAATTCCGGTACAACGTGGAACTGCAAATTCAAGCCGAACAGCGCGCCGGCGTGCAGCATCAGCAGTCAAAGCTGGAAAAGTCGGTTGTTAAACTCTTTGACGCAATCGAACTGTACCGAAAAATCACGTTCTATCCTCCCGCATCGCAGAATCCGCGCATGTCGGCGGGAACGATTGTGGCTCGGGTGATTCAGGATCAGCTAATGAACTGGGGAACTCCGCTTCAAAACGCGCTGGCGTCGTCTAAAGACGAGTCCATCGCTCAGATTCCGAAAACCCTTTCCCAGTACGGGGAAGCGATGCGAATGATTTTCATCGCGGACGAAAGCGATCAGCGGGTGCAAAGAATGGATCGTTCGCTCGGAACGATTGTTCATTTGCTCGACCTGTACGTTACGAACATTGACAAGGCGGTAGCTGAACTGAAAAAAGAGGATTCAAACGCCTCGTTAATCGAATCGTTACAAAAGACGAAAAACGATTTGGCGTTGATTCGGTATCGGCTTTATGACGAAGGCGGGACGCCGGGGCTGGTTCCCTCTCTCAACCCGGACGCCATCGATTTATGGAGAACGCCAGAAGACCGGTTGCCGGTTTGGCTCCCTGTTACCGTCTTGCTTTACGGAGACAAAACCATTCTTGCCGGCTATCCGGAAGCAAAAATCGAATCGTTGCGCCAGGCGTGGGATAACGCCGCCAAGGCGGTTAGCGCCAATAACGCCAAAGATTTGAGAAGCGCTTTGGATCAGTTCCGGTCAACGTTAAAAGACTTGAGCCGGTCGGCGGATTCCAAACGGGCGTCCTTGCTTCCGGAAGATCGGTTAGATAAAAAGGTTTTGGAATCGTCCCAATACCCGACATCGGCTCGCGCGATTAGCTTGTTACAGTGGGAGCAGACGTACAACGAATCCAATCTTTTTGCCCGGTCGTTGACGTTTTCCGCGTTGGCAACGGCTGCGTGTTTGATCTTGATGTTCGTTCCGTGGCGAAACTGGTTCCTGTACGCCATACCGGTAGTTCTTTTGGCGTGCGCAACGCTCTTTTCCGGCTTTGGGCTGGGGTTGCGCGGGTACATTATGAGCCGCTCTCCGGTGGCAAATATGTTTGAGACGATTATGTTTGTCTCGTTCATGTCCGGCGCGCTTGGGTTTATTCTACCTTTGGCGCTGGCGTATCCTCAACAGGTTCGTCAGGCGTGGGACAACACTCGCGTTCGATTTGACTGCCCGATGAAACGCTACATTCCGTTACAGATTATCCGCTGGATTTTAGCGGCATTCCTGTTTTATATGATGGTTTTCGTTTCTTACGGAGCAGGGGAGGGGTACTCAGCCGTGAGCCTTCTGCCTCGTTTGGCGTACGGGGCGACGCTGCCGTGCGTTTCCGACGCGTTTGTCTGGCTATCCTCGCTGGCGTTGCTGGGAATTGTTGTCGTTTACGTTCCTCGAGTTTTAATCGCCCCGTTGATGGCGTCATGGCGTCGTCATAATTCCGACGGCTCTGACAGCGTCAAGTCAGAAAAGACGTCTGTTTCGCTCGTTCCGCTGCTGTGCGCTTCGGCGCTGACAACGCTTTTAACGGCGGCGGCTGTTCACGCCCCGATGTTTAACGACAGCCTGAAGAACCTTATGCCGATTCTGCGCGACAACTTCTGGCTTGGCGTACACGTGATCAGCATCGTGGGCGGATATTCAACCGCAATGCTGGCGTGGGCGTTGGGAGCCGCCGCTTTGTGCGCGTTTACCGTTGGAAAATATCAGACCGACGAAACCGGCGCTGTCGTTTCGCCGGCGATTACCACAACGCTGTCAAAGTTGATGTACCTGTGCATTCCCGCCACCATTTGGCTTTTGGCAATCGGGATTATCCTGGGCGGTTTGTGGGCAGACGTTTCCTGGGGACGCTTTTGGTCGTGGGATCGAAAAGAGGTTTGGGCTTTAATTTCGATGTTCGTTTACCTGATTTTTGTTCATGCCCGGCATTGGGGCTGGTTTAAACGAAATCGCGACATGACAATGGCGTTAACGTCCGTTTTCGGCGCGCTGGCGATTCTCATGGCGTGGTACGGCGTCAATTACCTTTTGGGCAGCGCGATGCACGGCTACGCTTCCGGCTCCGGCGGGCTGGTTCCAGCAGTCGCCTTTGCCGGCGCAAACGTTGTTCTGACCGGAATGGCGCTAATTCGTTATTCTGCCGAGACGACGCAAAAATCATAAAACTCCCTTGCAAGAATCGGAACTGACGTTATAATTAACACATAACATTCACCCTTTCATAAAAATAAGAATATGTCCAAATTTATGCCACAAAAACCGACAAGCGACACCGGCAGCAGTTCAAATCAAACGCTGGCTTTTTTGCTCCGTCGATTTAAAGAAGTTGGAATTTCCCCTGTCCATCAGCTTGGGCAGAATTTCCTTATTGACCTCAATATTCAACGTCTGCTCATTCGTCGGGCGGCAATCGACAAAAACGACGTTGTTTTGGAAGTGGGAACAGGAACCGGGTCGATGAGCGTTCAAATGGCGCCGTTATGCCGAAAGCTCATCACGGTCGAGCTGGACGAAAAACTGTTTGCGCTGTCGCAGGAAGATTTAGGCGATTTGGAGAATATCGAGCAGCTTAACGTTGACATTCTCAAAAACAAAAACGCCCTTAATCCGGTTGTTTTGGAAGCTATCGAAAAGACGATGGCAGACAACCCCGACTGTCGGCTCAAACTGGCGGCTAACCTGCCGTACGCGGTTGCAACCCCGATTATTTCCAACTTGATGCGCCCTGGCGTTTTGTCGTGCGGGGCGCCGTACTCCATGACCGTTACAATTCAAAAGGAAATGGGCGACCGCATTATTGCCGCCCCGGGCAGCAAGGATTTTTGCGCGTTGTCGTTGTGGATGCAGGCGCAGTGCGACGTCGAAATGACCCGCGTTATTCCGCCGTCGGTCTTCTGGCCCAGACCAAAAGTCTATTCCGCTATCGTACATATTCAAACCAATCCCGACAAACGCAGCGCCATTCCAGACCTCGAATTTTTCCATCAGTACGCCAAAGCCCTGTTTTTGCACAGAAGAAAATTCCTCCGCAGCGAACTCATTGCCGCGTATAAAGATCAGGTCAGCAAATCCGACGTTGACGAAATCATGACGAAACTCGGGTTAGACGGAACCGCCCGCGCGGAAGCCTTGCCGCTGTCGATCCATTTGCAGCTTTGCGAGGCGATGAGAAGCCATTGCACGACTCCAAAGGAAGCGTAACTACTGCCGACTGTCTCTTGCCTACTGCCTTACCTTCATGAAAACCTTAGCCCTTGACGCTGACGACACGCTTTGGGAAAACATTGATTTTTTTCTCAAAGCGCAAACAGGATTGTGCGAACTGCTTAAAGACTACGTCTGTCCGGATGAAGTCGAGTCAAAGCTGTTTGCGAAGGAATCTCAAAACGTGCCTCTGTACGGGTACGGTACGAAGTCGTTTGTGCTGTCGATGGTTGAGCTGGCAATTGAGCTTGCGGGCGAACGCCTGCCTAATCAAACCGTATTGAAAATCCATCAGCTTGGGCGCGACATTCTGCAACACCCGGTTCATCTGTTGCCCGGCGTGGAAGAAACCGTTCCGATTCTGGAGAAAAAATATCGGCTTATCGTTGCCACCAAAGGCGAGATTTTGGAGCAGGAACAGAAACTTGAGCGTTCCGGTTTGAAGCCGTATGTTCAATTTATGCACGTCATGTCAAACAAACGGGTTGAAGATTACGCTCGATTGCTTGACCTGCTCAACGTTGAACCGAAAGATTTTGTCATGGTCGGCAACTCGCTCAAGTCAGACGTTCTCCCGGTTGTCGAACTGGGAGCTACGGGCGTGTATATTCCTCATCATTACACGTGGGAACACGAATGCGTTGCCCCGGAACATGCTGAATCGTACAATTATATTCAGCTTGACAGCTTCGGCGATCTTCCAGCCGCGCTTGACAGGTTCCCTTAACGGACAGCGCCGTATTTAGGAACAAAATGCAATTTATGTAACACGTTTCCGTTTATTAATAATAAGGAAGTGTAGTAACTGGTTGATGTTCCGGCTCTGATATGCCGGAAAATGCGCTTGACCAATTTTTTAAAGGAGTTTTTTTGATGAGTTTTGAAAATTTAACACAAGACGAACAGAAAAAGTCTAACAAACCGTCTGTTCCGTTGAACGATGTCGCGTTGGGGGTAACCTATTACTATTGGGCAATTAAATTGATGATCCTGCTGGGCTTGTTTGGATTCATTGGCATTATGGTTTACGCAGTGGCAGCGTCGTCTTCCCCAGAGTCCAAGCTTTTAGAGGATTACAATACGCTTGGTGGTTTGCTAACAATAATTACCATGGTATTTGTTGCAACGCCAATATACAGAGCAATGTCCTTGCTTAGTCGAACGCCGTCTCAAATTATTCCCAACGCTAAATCGAAGATTGTCAACTCCTGGGTATTATGGGG